>JBAXXL010000051.1:0-26848 GCA_037127915.1 bacterium | reverse complement strand
ACCACCTTCTTGGAGGTCATAGATCTCACTCATTGAACTAATTACTTCTTCGTGCTGTTTTAATTGATTATTCAGACGACTTACTACTGATGAAACGGCTTTATCAAAATCAGCTTTTTTCGTAGTATATAGCGAAGATTTTACATTCAAATACAGCATTATACTTACTGCTATCAAAAATAGCAGTATCAAATAAGCGGGGTAAGTTTTTTTGAATTTGAACTGATTTTTTTTGTCGGTCGCTTCAACCAGGACCGATTCAAACTTATCATTGTCATCATTTTTCATTTGTTATCCTATTTCAAATAGTCTTCTATTAATTGCAGAAAATCGTTTTTATCCAGCGGTTTCGAAATAACATTATCGAAACCTGAATGAATTAAATTTTGTCTATTGGCCTCGGAAGCCATTCCGGTTGCGGCTATAACCGGAACTAGTGCGTAGTTTTCTAACTTCCGCACTCTTTTTAAAAGATCCACCCCATTGATATCTGGTAGGATTATATCCATAACTATTAAAGCGGCTAGATTACTGTTCGCCCATTCAATAAATGAATTCCCGTCTAAAAAAGGAACTACTTCGTAACCCTCTTTTTTTAAAATTAAAGTAAAAAGTTTGTTTACAGTCGCATTATCTTCTATTAAACAGATTAATTTTGACATTTAGTCCTCCATTATATTTTTATTTAATTAATATTTCAATACGGTTATTTAATTTCACATCTGCCCTTTTCCCCGCTTCTATAACAGGAACCAAAGCACCTTTACCATCCCTAAATATTTGAACTTTTTTTCCAACGCCGGCATTTATTAGATATTTATATGCTACTTCGGCTCGTTGTTTTGAAACATCGAGATTTTTTTGTCTGCTACCTAATTCTTCTGTATATCCAAATATGTAAATTTCTCTGATTGCTTTTGTTTTGGTATATGCGATAATAACGTCAAGGTAATTCTTCATTTCGTCTGTTAATTTAATATCCCTTGCTCTTGAATATACCAATTTTTTAATATTCTTCTCACCAAAATCAAGTTTTAACACTTCTTCTTGTTTGATATTTATATTTTCAAGCGGGTTATTTGCTTCACCGAATCCGGCTGGAGCAGTTCCTGGTAGTTCAGATACAGGATTTATAGCAGTACCGGAATTTATTCTGCCCATAGAGCCTTCGAGCGCAACTTGTATAAATGGCTCTTCCCTTTTTGATGCATCCAATTCATAAGCCGGTAATGATTCCGAAAGTCCTGCCGCCTCGAAGAAAACTTGCTCCGGTGTGGATACAAGTGCATAAATTTCAGGTCTACTTATACTTTCAATATTATATTTTAAAGTGTCTATTGTGATTTCATTCAAGCTAAATTTAATTGCAAATCCAAGTTTTATTATAACATTATTCCAATTGGAATTCAAATCTGCTAAAATTTTTGTGCCAGCTGATGCAGTTAAATAAGGATTAAACCTCACTCTTACTTTATCATTTATATCGTTAACAGTAAACTCCCATCCGGCTCCGATTTCTACACCATAACGAATTTTCATTTGTTCATGGGTCATCTTTAGATCATGTGTTATTTTTGCATCATCTAATCTGATGTGTATTAAACTCGCTTCGTTGGAATAGGGAAAATCAAGATTTAAACCTAAAGTTGCATAAAGCCCTTCTATTGGAAAATTATACTTAGCATAAGGAGCGAAAGAAGCATATTTGTAAACACCTGAATATTGGTATTTGTATTCGGATAAATCCATTTGTTGCACCATTTCAGAAGAACTATATCTATAATCAGGCACATAAACTCTTGCTCCATAGGCTAATATCTTTCCGGGCGGCATATATTCAATAAAACCGCCTGTAAACCAACCTAAGTCCTGTCCAGCGGTAAAATTCAACCTAGTATTGAATGGGTTTTCAGGAATTCCCGGGAACTTTAATGTTGTTAAAGAATTGAAATAAATATCAGCGTTAAGACCTACTAAAGGACCGAACCACCATTTTCCAACATTATTTCTAATCACTATTGTATCTTGATTAGGTTGGATTCTATAATCGTCAAAATTCTCTATCATAGCCTGCGAATATAGATATTCAGAGCAGACAATTCCAACTATTAATAATATAATATATTTTAGAGGTTTATTCAATTATTTGTGAATTATAATTTTTTTAACAATATACAGTCCATTATTATGCAAAACTACAAAATATATTCCACTTGCAAAATTTGAAACGTCAACATTGATTGAATTATTTTTCAGGCCAAATGAATAATTTATTGATGGTATGGAATATCCACTTATATTATATATGCTTATATCGTTTTTATGAACTTCTTCGTTGTTGATAAATATATCAAAACTCCCAGTATTATTGTTTATAAATATAGTGTTATTGGAGTCTGAAATATTGACCAATCTAAAAGTGCTTTCTGTACATTGATTGAGTATAGTCAACAAACCACCATGATAAGTGAATTTTGCACCTTTGGGCTCGATGAGAATTAAATTTGTAAGCTTCATACTATCCGAAGGAACATCGCCAACTAATGTCAGACCAAGTTTTTTATCTAACTCGCCGGATTTGATTTCCTTTAATATATTCCAGGCTACAACATCATATAAATTCTTTTTCGGGTAATTATATTCATATATATTTAATAGCCTATTCGGGAATGCTGCGGATGAAATAAACTCGATATTAACTCCTTTTTTTGTATATCTTGGATTGACACTCATCAATAGTGGAACTTCAATAGTAGCACCCGGCTTGGATTGAATATCAGGAATATAAATTTCCGCAATATAATCGGAATATAATTTAATACTATCCAAAAGTACTAATGGTTTTTGCTTTTCCCAAACCATAAAACGATTATCACGCCCTGTTCCAATAATTGTATCGCCCGTAATTGAGTAATTTGCCGAAAGAGCTTGAGCTTTGTAATCCAAAGAAAAGTTCTCTAATCCACTCGCTATATTCCATTCTTTTATTGATTTATCCAACGAAGCACTGAGAACATTTTCAGAATTTTTATCGAAGGCAACATCACGCACATGGAAATCATGTTTAAATTCATGTATTAATTCATACGTTCCAGCCTTCCATACTTTTACAAATCCGTCAACACCGCACGAAGCAATCCTCTTCCCATCATAAGAGCAATCTATTCCCCAAATAGGATTATTACTGCCACCATTACCATGAGCGGCAAATTTTGTGAGCAAATTTAAATTAGTATCGATTACTGTTATAAAACCATTGTAATCGCCAATATAAATCTTATCTCCGCTTTCCGAAAAACATACAGAATAAATATCAGCAGAATCTAAAGTTATAAAGTGCTTGAATGCTTTTGTAAGATTGTTTATTATTAATAGATTCGGCGTTTTCATTAAAGCTATAACAGTTCTGTATGTTTTAGCGCAATTATCAACATCCACACCTTGATCATCGAAATATTTATAACTTATAAAATCGCTTGTTACTGAAGTAGCTAAATTTGTAGTTTGAATTATTGATGAATCGATTGCTGTAATCAATTTCGAATGTAAAATCTCATCAGTAGCGATATATGCAATGTGATAAAATCCGTTATCGTATTGAGCGCTTTGATAGTATTTTGTACGGTTATTGATTGAATACGCATCAATGAAGCCATCTTTAGAGCAAATTGCTAAAGATTTGCCGTTTGGAGAAAACTCACCATAAGTTATGTCGGTTCTACCATCGCAAGTTTCCTCCCAAATAAGCTTTGGAGGCATTGGTACATTTTGAATTACTTTAAATTCGATATAATCAAAAAAGTACGTTGGGCACTGGAATGTGAATGTGGAATTAACGTTATCTTTTGAAATTAGCGTCCAATCGGTTTCTATATCTGTCTTATAATACAAATTTACAGGTGAACCGTATTCTGAATTCCAAGTTATTTCTAATATTTCATCAGGAAGAGGCCTATAAGAAGAAACAGGATTAGTTATTACTAATCCGCATTTTACAACTTGAGTTGTAATAATAATCATGAATATAAAAAATAGTCTATTCGTTATTACTCTCCGTTTAATCCTTTAATTAAGTTGACTTTAAGTACTGCTTGCCCTTTTTCAACTTGAGATGTAGGGTTTTTTGGGATAGCATCAATCACAATATTAAATAATCCTTGTGAAGCCACCTTAAGCGGTTTAAAAGTAAAAAAATGCGTCCCTCTTGTTTTAATGACATTTCCATCAAGTCGAATTCCATCAACCTCATCAATTATATCTGTTGGATCCATCTTTCTTCCAACTACATCCCAAACTGATACAGTTATATATGCATCCTCAACTAATTCATAACTTATTGTCGTCTGCCTGGTAAAGGGATTTGGACCTGCACCGGCTTGAGCTATTAATAAAGCAGGAACAGCCGCACAGCCATAACCTAAAAGCGAATCTTTCACATTACCATTTCCTATATCCAATGACACCCATAGTTGATAACAATAAGTACCGCCCCGGTATGGGACGCTATCAGTTAATCCTGAATAAGTATGTAGGTTTTTGTCCCATCCTTGGCATAACATTCTTGGATCATAGTGGACAAAATCAGTTTTATCATAAGTCAATACTAAAACTGACTGGTTATCTGCAACATCAGTATCGAATGGATTAACTTCAGGCTCTATTTGATACTTTCGGAATATTTTATAACCAATTGCCTTATAATCATCATTTATTGTAAAAACAAAATCGTTTATCATATCGCTTTTATACGCAACGCTAAAACTTTGATAATTATAACGACGTTTGCTTGTATCAATTGAAAAGCTTATGTTGTTCTGTTCTGAATTGCCGTTTATTAGCGGAACATTATCGTCTTTGTAATAGCGGGTTTGATTTGGATCATTGTAAAACATAGAATCTTGACCAATTTTATAAGCACAAGCTTGGTAGTATGATAATTCAGTTTTCCATTCAACTAAATCAATTATATTTTGATTTGATGTTACAGTATAACTGCCAATTAAAATACCATCAACCTTAGGAACCACAATACATTTATCAAAGGTTATAGGTCCCAAACAAGTAATACTCAATCGTTCGGGGTATATCTGGAAGTTTTGCTTATAACCATCAACCGGTAAAACACCGCCTGCAATATCTGTATTCGGCGGCAAATCAGTTGAATCAAGTGTTACTGAAGTTAGAGGAATAGAATCAGGAAAAAGCTTAAATTGAAATGTGCCATTGGCAAATCTCTCCCAATCGTTGGTAGTTCTTAATAAATATATATCGAATTTGAGTGTGGTCGGATTTGTGAGTTGTATATTTCGGACATTAAGCTCAGCACGAATGGTTTGGTTAACTTGCGCAAACAAAAATTGAGTACCGAAAACCGGAATCAATAAAAAAAAAAGTAATATTTTATATTGGATTTTCATGATTATTGCAATCTATTATTCCAAGAATAATTAAAATCATTTGTTGTAATTATTCCGTTCAAATCATAATCTCCCTGCAAATAGCCTTCTTTTGTAAATCCAAAGTAAGCGGCTTCCCAATCAGTTTTTGCGGTAAATGTTTTCAATATATTAACCATATCGTCTATCGAGTTTTCGTCAACGAAGAAGCCTGCTTTTAACCCATAAATATTTCTATTCTTTGAGGTTATTTCCAAAAGTTTCATACTTGCTGCCCCGCCTTCCACATTTGCGGGATCAGTTAAATCGATTTGCGGAACGAAGTCCTTAGCGTTAAGTGCAAATGATTTTGAGGTTATTATCGGCGCGTGGTTACGTTGGCGTAAAACTACATAATACTGTGAGTCTAACATATATCCGTCATAACTCGTAACCTTGAGGAGACTATTACCCTCCAAATCAATTATTTCACCATTGTATTTGATGAAACCTAACTTATAAAAGCTCGCAGGTTGGTTCCTATCGGGGCGAAATTCGAGAACCACCCAATCTACAACTGAATCCGGTACCGAAGTATAATCATCAGGATTGTAATTCGGAACTAAACTCAAAGGATATTCCGCTTTTGGAGGAGCTGTTTTTAATAGTCCGCGTTTCAATAGATTCATCGACATTTTTCCGCCGCTGTTCTCTATATAAGGACCTTCCAAAAAGGCATAAGTATTGAATTGTGTATAGAAACTATCTTTGGTTCCTAATGCAAATATTCCGTAATTATCGGTAATTAGGTTACTCGAATAAGCCCAATTTATTGTAGGATCAACAATAGGTAAATCAGAATTATATTGTTCCCACCTATCGCCAATCCAGCGCAATAGTTTAATATTATCAGGCAAAAGATTGTTCGATTCATCAAACGACAGTGTTGGGGCGTGTCTCCACCCAAAACCGTATTTGTAAGTTACCGGTGTGGTTATTAAGGCACCTTGATCGTCGTATCCCGCTAAATAAAATCGGCGTTTAGTTTTGTCTGTTGGAATAAATTCCGGTAAACTATCAGGATAAATAGTTGATGTTAATGAGCTGGTTCTGCTCATCGAGGCTATGTCGGGAAATTCTACATAAGTGAAGGGGTTATTTAATATATATTGTTTTTGCGGAATGATTTTGGTTCGTTTAACTGAACCGATTATTTCCACATCGGGGTTAGCTAAAGCGAATACAGGGTTCTTCTGCGAATTGATTACTAATGTGTCATTTTTCGTGTAAACTTTTGTACCTACAAAAATACTGTCGTTGACAGTGACTTTTTTAGATAAAATTAAGCTGTCTGTGTTGTGAATTGCCAATTTACTCAGCACTCCCTCCTGTTTCGGTATTTCGCCTCCTGTGGTCATTGAACCGACACCTTGGTACGTAACATTATACGTTCCGCCGGCTGTTGGTTCGTAGCTTAGCGAAGCACCTACGTTACGAACAATTTCAGTACCGTTCTCCATTTCGAAGTTATTCGTTGCGTCGTTACGAAAATCACCCTTCGTAAGCACTAACTGAGATCCTACTTTAAACCCGCCCTGCTCGCGTACGTCAGCTCCAGCTGAATTGTCCAATTCTAAAACCTTGTATTTCCCATGACCCTTTATATCTTGGGCTGATAGTCCATTCATTTTTATAAGGCCGTACGAAGCAACAGGATTGATTCTACTATTGTGATTAGTTGTACCTTCTGTGTTTATTTCAGCGTTTTGAACCATACTAATCCAGGAATCATCGTCTGTAACAAAGTTTGTACGAGCAATTAATTTCTTCGTCGGATCCCATAAGCTTTTCTCACCTTTACCCAAAAATCTGACATCATCATAAACCATCTGTGGAATGTATTGTGTCTGATTTTCAAGAGAGTACTCAACTATACCTCCGATTGAATCTTGTGAAAAAGTAGCTTGACCCTTAATCATAATTTTACCTTTGTTAAAGATATGACCAGTACTTTCTAACACTTGTGATGATAAATTGAATGTATTGATTAATAGAAGTAAACCAAATAATTGCAATATGTATAAATTTTTCTTTTTCATATTAAAAAATCGTGAGAAGGGCTTTCGAAAAAGCCCTTCTACACGAATAAAATAAAATGTTATGGTAAACAAGCTTCAAATACTGCGTTCTCGCCTATTGCGACCTTACCACGGTTAACTAACTGATTAGCTTTTAGAGATAACGAAGTTCCTCCCGTATCACCAAATATAATCAAGCCGTTATAATCAGTAGCATTACCTGCTAATATACCTAAGTCTGTTTCATCGAAGTTTGTAAATGTTTGACCGGCATTATTCTGGTTAATAATCTTTCCAGCAGAAGCTGTTTCCCAAGTAACATTATCTTCATCAGTGTTTGATGAAGCAGATAAATCACCAAATATTAAAGAGGATCCGGCAATATTTGTTATACGTATTTGTTTAGCTAAGCCAGCGTATCCGGTAATTCCAGTCATTTCTGGTATTTTACCATTTGCTGTTGTACCATCTACGTTATCACGACGGAATCCAACGTGAACTGTATTTCTGATAACAGTACTGTCTGCAGAGGAAGGTTGAACACCCTCATCCCAAGTACCAGGGTTAGACCAACGACCATCGCTGATTGTGTAGAATACAACAGGTGCACTACGTAAGAAAACAGGATCGCCTGCTTTAACTTCAGCTAAGTTGCCTGAACTATTATCACCAGGTATAATACCAGCTAAAGTAAGACTACCCCATACAGTTGTACCAACTGCAGTTACTGGATTTTTTAGTTCTTTACCCGTAGCGATTTTCTCACTGACAAGGGCACTTATACCTTCACGATATCTTAATAAGGCTTCGTCGAGTGTGCCAAGTTCAGACTCTTTATAACCATAGCTCATTTCAGCTATCCAATCGGTTTGGGTATAACCTAATTTGATTGAACGTTTAACATCATCTGCTGTATAACCAAAATACGCATTATCATCAGGAGTAACATTTAATGTTAAAACATCAAGAGTACCTTCATCAGTAAGCATAATGGTTGTTGCCGTGTTGTTAAATGTTAGGGCAGTATTTTCAGAACCTTGCATATAACGAGCCATATTTCCAGTAACTTCGAAAACTTCTTCGTATGTTGCTGATTTCGTAACATCTGTCATTACCAATTTATTCGTTGTGCCCATATCTAAGTCGGCATCAGATAGAGAAAAATTACCGTCAACATAAACATCTGCGCTGTGAGTTTTAGCAACACCGGTTAAAGTTAGATTACCGAAAGAATTATCAAACGTTGTTGCCAATATATTCAAACCTGCATCATAAGTAACTGTTGAATTTGCATTAAAGAGCAAGTTAGTTGGTATTACTGCCGCATTTGTAAATCTACCATCAACTTCCATAAATGAATTGTCGGCCATATCAATTACACCAGCGACTGCGGCTAGTGCTAAGGTGCCACCTGCGTCAATTCTAACTAAACTAGCAAGAGTTGTACCGTTAATATCAAATTTACCGTTCGTTACAGTCATTGTTCCAGCTGTAGCTGTTCCAATCGTAATTAGACCTGCAGTTTGGGTATAAACGGAGTTGGCACTATTAATTGTAGTTGTACCAAATAATTCTACATTACCAGATACTTGAACATAATCACCACCTGTTAAGGCTAAAGTTCCTGAATGTGTTGATGTACCGGATTTTTGATTGTATTTACCATCGTTAAATGTCATGGTACCTGCGTTTGTGACAGTTGCACCATCAATTTCAAACAATGATAGGTCACCTGTACCGCCTAATGTAACTGACCCAGTACCTGCTGTTATTGTAATTGCACCTGTAGTAGCTTGAATTGTCGCATTTGTTCCTGTAATTGCTCCAGTAATAGTAGCAGCAATGCCAGCATTATAAATCATCTTACTACCATCAGCCATTGTTACTGCAGAAGCGGCGGCATCGCCAAATACTGCTTCAACAGCAACGGTTTCACTTGCCTTTATCGTTTTTGTTCCTGCATTAGTGAACTGCAAGTTGTAATAATGATTTGTTGTTTGAGTAAAATTTATATTTGATTCAGCAAAAACATCCTGAGCTGATGCACCATCATAGTTAAATATACTTGTTCCGTAAGTTCTGTCTCCGCTACCTGTAGCGTCATAAGAAGCTGATACGTAGTAACTAGCACCATCAGTAAAGGTTTTATCGCCTAACAAAGATAATCTGAGGTTAGTATAGTAAGTATCACCTTGAACAACTTGAGCTAGTGAATTACTATTATATTTTACAACACCACCGATTCTATCGGCGGCTGACGCTCCAAATCCGGTTATTACATTTGTGGTTATGTCACCATCAAATTGAATTGTACCCGCATTTGTAACCAACCCTTGTGCCGCACTATTTGCGAATAAAGGATCGGTGTCAACAAATTGTAACAATCCATTGTTTGTGACTGTAGCACCGGTTGCGTTGGTGAATATTGCACCGTCGCCACTTAATTGAATTGTGGCGTCAGCATCATTTGTTATGATACCAGCAGTTTGATTCAAAACACTAGAACCATTAACACAAGTTACCTTTATGGTACCCTTATTGGTAATTGTACCAGAATTGATAATCGGCTCATTTTGAGCCATTGCGAACGCTGTCATTATTGTTAATACAGCGAACGTTGTTAGTAATTTTTTAATCATAGAGATCTCCGAAATATTATATTATTAATTAATTTATTTTCTTTAAAATAAAATCTTATTTTGATTTTAGTTATCTTATTTTTTTAGCAATAAATATGCCATCGTTATATATAGTTCAATTTATTATATGTTTTATTATCACGATTTAAAATTATTCTTAATATTTCTAATATTTAAATCCAAATAATTTGTTATATAGCAAGATATAGAAGTATAATTATTTTTATTATTGTATATTACATAATTAATTTTTAGTCATACATGAAAAAAATTTTAGGTTTTTATTCACAAGTTTGTATGTTACCTTCGTTAGTTATATTGCCTCTGTTTATAAGGCTTTTCTTTACAAATAGTTGGTTCACACCGATATTATTATTGAGTGTCGATGGCTGTGAATTAAATAAATTAGTCCGTACGGTCATAGGTAAATTAACTGTCTTTATTCCCGCATTTAAAATGTTAACGTTGCCAAAACCCAAAATAGTGTTAAAATTAGCCGGATATTGCGATATAACCTGAGGATCGCCTGAAAATTCGACATAAGAAAGGTCTGTTAGGCTATAAACGGCATAATTATTCACTGCAGTGAGCATATTATTAGCCCCTCCTATGTTTATTGCCGCATTATCCAAAATCGTCAGTGCTCCCACTGCATTTCCGCTGTTGGCAGTAAAGTTTTGCAACAATAAAACACCGCGATTGACGGTTAAATCACCATATATATTTAGATTTCTGTTAACTGTAATATTATTATTACCACCAACGCCGGCACCCAAATTCCCGGCAGGTCCAGTATTGTCAATCGTCAGGTCGTTAATTGCAATTGGTAATCCCGAGCCGAGCACCTGCGATACATTTCCTGAATAAACGAAATTTGTTAATTCACCGAGTCCGCCGTAATCCCGCACAGTTGTGCGAATATTTCCTAAAGCCGCATCCGGTTGACCGACAGCCGATATACCATCGGGAGAAGTCACCATAAGTGTCGAACCCGCCGCCATATTGAAAAACAAACCGGAAAGTGCGTATCCATTAGTATTTAAAGTTCCGGGATCGGCAGGCGTTGATCCAAGTGCCATTCCGTGTATTGAAACATCTTGAGTCATTGCAATAGTATGTTCGCCGGAAAGACCTGTTCCTATAACAACACTATCGGTAGCTAAGTTTGGAAATTCTGTCAAAGGCGTGCCATTATGAGTTGGACTATATGTCCAAACCGCCGGATTATCCCAAAATCCTGATGCCAATGAATAGAATATCCTATACCAATCATCTCCTATGAAGAATTCACCAAAACCATCCCACAAATTAGCTGGGTCGTTGATTAAAGATATACGCGACCTTGTAGCGGTATTCTGCCAAAGAATCTGGTCAAATATCCTTTGTGTCCAAATTGGAGTTGGGTCGAGAGACTTACGTCTAATTTTTGCCTTTGCAAGATCGATTGTGGAAATATCTGCTAATGGAACATCAAATAATGGATTGATTTTCCTCGCGCCCAAAACAAATGGAGCAACAGGAACAATTCTCCAGTATTCAAGAACACTTTTCGCAGGATCCAATCTATGTCCATAATCAGGAGCAATTGGGGGCCAATTTGAAACAATTGATTCAACATAACCTGCTACTCCACCTACCCCATTATCAAATTGTAATGTCATTGGCAGGTATTTTGTGTCAGTACCAATAGCGTAAAGCACAGTATCTTTTAGAGCTGTTATAGGTCTAGAAAATAATCCATTCACATAACCCGCGTTTGGCGTTAAACGATTTACTTGTTTTCGTGAAAAAATCTTGACAGCAAGATTTACATTGCGTACATTAATCTTTCCAGTTGATGAGAACTGCAACGAGTCAATCACACGGAATAAATCATGAGGAGGGCTTGCCCCAACCGTAAAGTTGACATCCCCACCGGCAATATGAGCAAATCCAAATGCAACACCATCTTTATTATAAACATGAATCTGATTGCCCGGTGGATTAGCAAATTTAAACTCACCTTGAGCATGATAGATTTTCGCATTATTATAAATACTTAAAAGTCCTGACATTTTTATCTTTCTACTATACGGTTCAAACTTTCCGTTAATAATAGACAAACTATCGCGAATTTTCAAGAAACCGGCACCTACTACGTTGTTAATCATCAAACTATTGTTTGTAGTATCAATTGATCGATTATCCTGAATAATAGCAGAAACCGAATCCGGTAACATTTTACCTGAGTTTTGCCCGCCTACATCTAAATAATACATATATCTAGCAATTCCCAAATTGTGGATATTTGTTTTGATGACACCATCTAATCCATCAAAATGTTGCATTGCTAATAAACAGCTATCACTGACTGAGAAAAATTGTCCTGAAACGTCTGTGTTATATCCTCGTACATAAAGACTTCCGGCTTCAAGATTAGGAAAATCTTCAACCGATACAGTATGAATTTGTTTTAGAGTGGCTAAGAACACTTTACACCCATCACCTATATGAACAATATCATCATTTTGGTTAGGCACCCTATCAGCCGCGACCTTCGATCCGTAACCCACACGCGACCATGTGTTAATATCATCCCAATTGCGGACTATATTTTTATCATCGTTTGCCGCTATACTATAAAAGTGTACACCTACAGGTTCGCCTATAACAAAGTCACCAAATATTGTATTCTCTTTTGATGTTAGCGATGTTGTAGAAAAAGATAGTTGTGAAAACTTAGTCCACGTACCGCCGCCAGCGCAGTTTGCAGGATCAGGGCAACCCGGATAATACACAAAATGGTCAGCCCCTGCCAAATTTGCTGATGGTGGTACGTCCTGCGGGTTTTTGAAATGTGTTGTGAAGTTAAATGTATTATTGGTTCCTAATACAAAACTGCTACCCACCGGAATTCCAAGATCCCAATACATTTTAATATTTTTATTCATATCAA
Source organism: bacterium (assembly GCA_037127915.1). Lineage (GTDB taxonomy): Bacteria > Bacteroidota > Ignavibacteria > Kapaibacteriales > UBA2268 > JBAXXL01. The sequence continues at coordinate 13,821 of JBAXXL010000051.1, read as the reverse complement.
TTAGAGCAGGGTCTATTTGCGGATGATCGGTTTTGTTAAAAATCATACTGATTATTCCTGTAGTATTCAAACCATTTTTCGTTTGAAAATCTACAGGATAATAATCCGTAATATTATTTGAACCTACCGGGATTGTATACTTAACATCATTTGCCAATACTTCTTGGTAGTAATATCCGTCCACATGGCCTAACCCGCTTCGGGTATAGGTGGGTGTACTTCCGAAGGCATCTGATGCTAATAAGAAATATAAATCATTTGTTCTTGCATCTATATAAGCGTTATTATTCAGGGCAAACTCTACATTACTATATACAGTTACTTCTGAGTTCCCAGCAATACTGGAACTATTACCTAATATCACATTGCCTGTTGGTTTGTCCAATTTTAATTTGTAAATTTCAAAACCCTTGTTCTTTAAGTTAGTACCCGCATCATCATTATATAAATACTGGTTAACTGTACCATCAAGAACCAATTTCCAGTTATCGGTCGTTATACCGCTCGGCTTAGCATTGAAAATCCCATAATTAGTTAAATTACCTTTCAGATGCAATATGTTACCGTTTATATCAAATTTAGTGTTATTATCAATACTTAATGTATTGTTGATATAATATTCGTCGGACAATATATTGGTTGTGCTATTCGCTCCCACTGTATGTACGTTGTAAAAATGCAAAGTACCATCGGTTTTGAAAAGCTCATTCGTATAAGTTTTCGCTGTATCACCAAATTGAATTGTACCGGCAGTCATTCCTAATCCTGATGTAGCATTTACTCTAAAGTCAGATTGTCCGTCTAAAAGCGGCTTAGCAATAACAATTCTTCCGTTATCCATATCAAATGATGAACCTGAACTACTGATATCGAATGGAATTTTATTTGTATTAGTTTGACCATAATCCATAACTTTGAATGTAGAATTACCTGACAATGAAAAACTTGTAGTCGCGGTAGCATTTTCTCGTCCATACACACCGGCGACAATAAGATTTCCACCATTTACGACAACAGAACTACCCGAACGATAAAGCAAATCATCGTTAGCGGAATTACCAATATCAAACCTTCCACCTGTTAATGTGATATTTGTATTGGAGTTCATTATAACAGAACCTTTGGATGCTAATACACCATTTGTAATATGGAACGCCGAGCCAACACCCATATCGATTACTTTATTATCCGCTCCTGATAAATACAACGTTGATGGATTATCCTGCCGCAATACTCCACCTAAAGGAGTAATTACCAAATCAGGAGAAATCGTAGATTCAGTAGCAAGTGAAGTTGAACGAATGATCAATGTATCGCCAAGTTTATCCACTTTGTCCAAAATTATTTCAGAAAGTGGACTCCATATACCGGTTCCACTTACGGTTGTATTTATATTTCCGGCAAATCGCATTAGTGTATAATCATTTGAAGTTGAGATCATTCTAATACCTCTAAGTCTGGCAGAATTGTTGTATAATTCTTTATTGACAGTCAGAGTATCTTTATTTTGATTTGTACTGATTGTACTGTCAACTCGATTTATAGATCCGCCCTGACAAACTCGCAAACTATAGTTCACGTACAATGATTTATGCAATAAAGGATAGTTGCCTAAATTATCTGCATAAGTCAAATCAGCATAGCAAGCAGTACTGCAATCCCCTACTTGGAGTGTATCAATATGAACAACGTAATCGCCGACATCAAAAATTATCTTATTGCAAAGCACAAATACTGAATCTTGGTTAAATATCTGCCCAGGAAAATAGGATGCCGGAGGTCCACCCGGTGTATTAGACCATTTTTTCGGATTAGACCAAATTCCGTCAGCTATCGAATAGTAACGACGGCTTGTAAAGAATGCAGTTGGTTCACCGGCAGTCCAATCACCATCGATTGTATTATAATTTCCTGAAGTATTATTACAGGAGATTAATCCATTATTTGCACTAACAACATCACCTAAGTTTATATCCCATCTGTTGATTGAGTAACGGTAAACACCAGGAATATAGTTATCGCCGTTACCTAAGGTATCATAAATAGAATAATTGAATGTAAATAACCGACTGGCTATTGTTCCAATATTTTCAGACTCCACTTTCCAAAACTTTTTCAAAGTCTTTGGAAAAATTGATTTTTCGTGTACCGAATCTACAAGTTGCACAGATAACGAAGGACTTCCGCTGAAAGCTACATTTTGTCTGAATGTTAAATCTGCAGGATTATAAGTGGTATCTACTCCTATTGGGAATAAGAAATGCTTATCCTGATTGATAGTGGTCGTAAATACTTTTTTTATTTTTCCGGAATTTTTCTCGCCACTTACTTTAAATAATCGCTTATTATTAAATGTGGCGGCACTAATTGTTGCATTTTGTCCGAAAGTAACTTTCTTTGAATCGTCAACCAAAATATTGGTAATAGAATTCCAAGCTAAACTATTGCTTATATTAACAGCTGTTTGTACACGCAATAAGTTAGAGAATCCACCGGTTAAATTTGTTTTATTTACTGACATTGTAAATAAATCAATATTACCCGTACCTCTTAGTTTCGAAAGAGTATTCCCGTAAAATGATACTTCATTATTATTCGGAAATAAACCATTTAATGTATCGCAAATCAAATCACCCTTTATTTCAACCTTCTTCCCATTCATATCCAACTGACCGGCTTTTACCCACAGCGAATCCCTAACAGTAATTGGTTTACCCAATACAAGTTTATCATCTTTATTATATCTTGTTTTATGCAAAACAAATTTTCGTAAATTATTCGGTAATGCTTCACCGGTTATTTGAGTTAGGTTAACGTTATTGTTTCTAATATTTATCCAATAGTCCTCCACTTCGCCATAATCATTGTTCTGTGAACAAGGATCTGTACCTTGATCTCTATTATTAATATACTTAACTCTCATTCCTGTTCCGCCGGGTTGTGTTCCGCCTGGAATTGTGAAAGAAATTGTTGTTTGGTTTCCATCAAAACTTGCTGAATTCCAAGGTCCACCATCATCGCTATAGTCTCCATTATAATTCAGGTCTATCCATAGTCTAGCTCTGTGCTGTGACCCTGTTTCTGCAACACTAACTTCTAATGTATATGCATTGCCGGCTGTAACCACAGCACTGAAATCCTGGAACCCAAGATGATTTCTTAAACGCGTGTCTGTGAAATTCTGCATAAGCTGAGTTGCACCATCCAAAACACGAATATTTGTTATATAATTTCCTTGTTCTGTATTCATAGAAGCTCCACAATATGGATTGTATCGCGCCCATTGTAAAAGTCCGGTACCGGGTTTATGGGTGGTTTGCCCCTGTGGTTTATATATAACATTAATACTATCTTCATACACTCTTGCGACCGTTTGAATACATCCCCAACCGCGAGTATTCCATTCGGTAAAATATTGCAAATCAATACCGTCGGTAGAGCCAATTATTAATGTGCCGCCTTTTTCTATTTTGAAACTATTACCATTCAGTATATTTGTTCCGAAATCTAATGTCCCGTTAGCTTGAACAATCGTATTTGGACCAATTTTACCAAGGTGGCGGCTATTATTGAAATCCCCGGAACCTATAGTTGAGCGCATTTTGACAGTATCACCACCGCCTATAAATGCGTGGTCGTATTGCCTAATTGGATACTTATCCGAATAAATTGTTCCGCCGGTATTTTCTGTGGATGTATATCCTACCGTTGACCAAGTAGCCGGGTCGTCCCAATAACCTGATTTACAGCTGTAATAACGTGTAAAATCTTGCACTTCGTTAGATTGACCTGCTAAATAATCACCCAACAGGAAACTTCCGTCAGTAAATTCTAATGTATTACCAAAATTATAATTATTTGCACCTATGGGCCAAGCTTCTGCAAAACCAACATTTGCACTAAAAGCCATACCGCCAAAATAATTATACTCACCGGTACCATTTCTTGTATCACTACAAACTCCATTTCCAAGATAAGAGGAATTTGCTCCTGTACCATTTGGATCAAGATGAGTCCAACCACTCCTACCTGGAACACCATTCCAATGAACAATATCAACGCAATCATAGCTGTCAACATTTTGGAAATCTGCTGGATTAGCCATATCTAACCGAACAAAACTCTGTCTGGTTCCTTGAACAAATGTGGAATTCTTAGGTAAAACTACTCTCCAATACCTTTCTGTTGTTCTACCGCTATTTATCAGGTTGGCATAAGCTACGTTCATATCAGGATGATAGCCATCCATAATATATGCCCCGACATAACCCGCTCGGTCATTTGCATCTCCTGCTGTAGTAAACAATATTCCAAAAGGAGTGTAGTAATTTTGATCCCCTATTTCAAAAATTACGGTATCTGCACTTACATCGGCTGTTATCCATTTTCTTAGTTCGCCGTCAACCCAACCTTTGCGCGGATAACCATTTCCTGAACCATAACCAACTACGGATCCGCCATTATTTATTTGTACATAAGAAGAGTCTAATCGAGCAACCAATTGGGATTCGTTCGCAGAATTGAAACTTAATTGATGTTGAATAGCTATACTCGTATTTTTATTTAAAACTACATCACCGGTCAAATTCTTTTTATTGATTTCAAAATCATAAAAAGCTAATGGATTTGCTGTAACATAAGTAATAGTGTCTTGCCCCAAACCTGCGAAAGTGAATAATTTGGTTGTTGGGTCGAAAGTACTAATTGCAGATACTTTAAGATTTCCCCATAAAGTTATATTATTATCAGCTCTAAGTTTACCTCTTATCAACTTAATACTGTCGATTGCAGTAAAGGCTTTTTCTAAAGCTAATAAAGGCGGAGTAGTTGTACCATGATTTACAGCAAAATATGCTAAAGTATCCGGCAAACCGTTACCCGAAAGCTGATTACCAGTCGCATAATCGCGAATGTAAATAAAGTTACCTCTGTTGTGGTTCAAGTAATTATAATTTCGGGTTGTCATTTGAATATTTCCGGATGACCCTGATGTGGTTATACCGGCTGAATGACCAATTTCCAAAGTTGCGCGCTTTGTTAAACGAAATTCTCCAGAACCGGAAATCACATTTTCATTGTAAATTGACAATGTTCCACTTGAGTCAAGTGTTATTCTCCCATTCGCTGTAAGATTAGTTGTAACAGTAATTTTTTTGCTATCACCAATATAAACTTTTGATTCTAAGGTAGGAATTATTGTTGAAGCAATACCGCCGTATCCTTGAGTTGACCAAGACGATGGAGTATTCCAATCGCCGTTGGCTATACTGAAATATGATGGCGGATATGGCATTCCTGTAAATAATGTTCCTAATTGAGTAAGATTGGAAAATTGGGTTGAAGTATTTGTTCTCGAGCCTATAAATGGGTCACCGAAGCGGCTTGGTTCAACCCAAACACCGCTAACCAAAATGCGTGGTTCAAAGGATGTTGCAACGCACCCGCCGGTCAAATCTTGAGGATTGCGGAAATTCATTGTTGCATCGAATTTTCTGTTAACGCCAAGTTCGAATGTACTTCCCGATGGAAGTGATATAGTCCATTGGCGAGAAATTTTATCCGCATTAGAAATACTAGAATTTGCCGGTGAGATTGAAGTACCGTTATACGATATCGGGCTGGTGGCTGAATTTATTGTATCCGAAGTAACTTGAATAAAACCAACACGACCGGCGGTACCATGGAAATTCAATGTCAAAGGAGTATATTGGCGTCCGTAACCTAATTCGAAATCAACAGTTTGGTTATTTAATGCTATACTTTTGCGCATACTGCCGTCAACATGGCTCTTTAATGCACCAGTGCGAATGACGGCATTATTTATTTTTACAAATTTGCCGCGGGTATGAAGAATACCTTTAGTCAAAGTCAAATCATTGTTTACTTGAACACCAACATCGGGATTTCCTGTAATATTGGAAGCATAAATACTATCGCAATTTACGGTTAGATTCCAAAATATTTCGGAGTTGTTGTTTTTCTGTAATTTTTGTACGGTAGTACCGTTGAATACCACTGTAGAAGTATTTGATAAAAACTGACCATTATCATCAATCCAATCACCAGATAAATTTATCGTTCTGGTGTCGGCATTGAAATTACCGTGGTCAATTGTTAGATTCTTTGTTATATTAAGATTGTTATTAGTTTTAACAGTACCATTGCCATTTATTATCAAATTATAAAAATCATTTGAATTATTATTAGTAGTTATATTGGTTGTAAACGTAGCCGTTGGCGAGATCATTTTTACTGTACCTCCGGCAGGAGTAAATGTACCGCCGCTATTTAACCAATTACCAGTAACATATAAATTTGTGGAGTTGCTGTTTAAATTTGCCGAGTTCTTAATTTCTAAATTATTCGCTATGTTGAAAGGAGATGTTCCATAAGTCCTTAAGCGTTTTTCACCTAAACCGTCGAAAGTGATATTATAGTATGATATATCAACATCTGTATTGCCTGAAGCTCCCGGATTATTGGGTACTGTTTGAACGCTTGCCGCTACGTTTTTATTAAACACAACTGTAGAACCATCAGTAACAAATCTTTGAGGTAATATTGGATTGAACTCTAAATTATCAATGTTAAAAATATTGGAAATCTTAATTTCGCCGGAATTACGGAATGTGACAACACCGTTATGGGTGCCCGATAACTTCAGATTATAATATTGGTTTACCGCAGGATTGGATGTTGATGATGGAATGGTTATGTTACCGGTTCCAGCAAAATGTATAGTTCCCACTGCGAAGTTACCGGCTGAATAATTTTGTGGATACAAACTGTTTGTGATTAATTCTCCGGCGCGCATTATAAAGGAACGGTTAGCAGTTTGCCCATTGATTGTATTGTTAGATAGATTTAATATACCGTCTTGAATAACCAATGAATCTTTAACCGAAATATTTTTTCCTAAATATACAGTATCAGCGGCAGGTTTGTTAACTTTGAGCGAACTCACTAAGTCCGGCATTCCGTCACCTGTGGTCTGTCTTTGAGTGCCGATAAATTCATAACATACATTTGTAGCAAGTATGCGTTTGTCAGTACCAAAACAACCTTGGCTTGCCAACGCACCCGATTCATTAGTAAAGCCTTTACTGTGAGCGCATAATAAACGGCCGCCATCCAGTATTCGCGTTGTATCGCCGGTTAATCTGTAATCACCGGTTACTTTTAATGTACCTAATGATTGAACCTCAATCAAATTAGCTTGAGCTGGATTGGCTGTTAGATTAACAGTATCGCCATCCCCAATAAACACCCTATCGGAGCGTTTATTCGGAATTTTGTCTGCGGCTACGCCACCGAAACCTTGATTAGACCAAGTGCTTATAACATTGAAATCACCGGTTTTTCTGGAATAATAAGATTTTTGGGCGGCGGACTCATCGCCGGCTGTCCAATTACCGTTTAAAATTATTGTTCTGTTTGAATAAAAAGCGTTTACGTTGAAATCTACAACATCGTTGGTTTTACCCGGATTGATTTTCCAATATGAATTCGGGTCATTCCAAGGAGGTGTGTAAAGCATTACTTTGTAGCTACCTTCGTTTGAACCGGTTGCCACATCGTTTTGATCATATTTTGCTAATACTTTAACGCCATTGTTTTGGTCAAGTACTAAATCATTTGTCCGGATGGTCCAATATTTCATTAACGAAACATGTTTGGTCTCTACGTCGGGATGTTCTTTGGGTTCCACCTTGACACCAACCCAAGCACTCGAACCGAATGTGGCTGAGCCTGTAATCCAAAAATCAATCGATATTGGTGAATAAACCCTTGTGGATGTCGAACGAGCGGTATCGGTGGTTGATAATGGCAAGGTTATCAGCATAGTTGTGGTTGTTGTAGCTAATTCTTTGAATATCTCGCCACCGGCCTGTCCTTTGGGCATATAAATGGAGTGATCCGCCGTAAAATCTTCAATCGTCGAAGTATCTGCCATATATTTCGAGACTGTTGCGCGTGGACCCAATGTTAAATTATAGCTGTCTATGTTCAAATAAGTCCCAACCAAGCGGAGGCTTCTATTTATTCTGGTATCCATTCCCAAAAGTACATAGCTCCCGTCTTTGCCCACTATAAATTGGTTAAGCGTTACCTCACCTGCGCCTGAAATATTTTGAAGAGTACTGCCATAAAACCACAAAAAACCGCCGCTTTGATTGAATGTTCCGTCAACCAATAAATCGCCGTTCATACGGACTATTCCGGAATCCGCAAGAGCTGTACCCTGCAAAAAACTTCCGCCATTATCAACCTTCAAACTGCCGTCTATATACATATTGCAATCAGTGCTGACTTTAAAAGTCGCACCGTCTTTGATATTAACCAACTGCCCCTTCGCACCGAAAGGTACAATTAAGATTAAAAGCAATATGTATATAAGTTTTTTGTGCATTTTGAATTAGTTTAGAAATTTAATTAAATGTATTAACTATTTGATAAAACATACCAAGCTGTGCCATCACATTGAATTATTAGGCTTTGCCAACGAGTAGTTAAATAGGTATTGGTCGTTGCACCATCAATTAGTTCGGATGCGTTAGCATCTATGGTACAAGTTCCATTAGTAGAGGCAATTCTCTTTATTACATATATTCTACCTGCGCTGGTTGCTACACTAGGTAATGTAATTGTAAGTGCATCAGCATTAACCAAAATTGTATAATCAGCTACAGTTAGTGCAGTATTTACAGCAATTGTTTTTATCGGCATCGCTAATGATCCATTTACGGTCAATTTCGAAGTTGGTACTGTCGAAGTTCCTACACCAACGTCACCATCAGCATATACTGTTAATCCGGAACCTGCTGTACTATTGGATTGAGCGCGAAAAACGATACCGTTTGTAACAGCGCCGGTGTTTGCAACATATAAAAGCCCCCTAGTTGAATTACCTGCACCGTAGCTTGATGTAATATTCAAAAGCGAACCTGTAGTTAAAGCGTTTGCTGTTAGAGTCATTAGATTTTGAGTAGTAGCTGTATTCCAATTCCAAGTTTGAGCAAAAGTAGCATTATTAATAGAACGATTTGCAGCTGCAGCTGTAATTGACGACAGCGAAGTACTTCCGGTACCGACAGTAGCCCAACTAAGAGCACCGGCAGGATCGGTTGTTAAAACTTGTCCATTGGTTCCAACTGCTGTTGGCAAAGTCAAATTGTATGACGTTGGTGCATCCGGTGAGGTAATACTGACATAACCGGATGTAGCACCGGAGTAGCGAACCGTACCTTTCACATCTAATTCAGAACCCGGTGTGGTTGTTCCAATCCCGACGTTTCCGGAAGCATCAATAATAAATGGAGAAGTGTCACTTGCCGTATCATTCACTCTCAAACTATTGCCGGTACCTGTATTTTCTATTAGTACAGCACCGCCATTGTCAGTATTGAAAATTTCAAGAGTTTCATCTGCCGCATTACTGCCGTTTAATTGCACAGCACCGGCATCAACCGTTATTGAGCGACCAAGATTATATGCATCATCTAATGAACTCGAGCCGCCACCTCCAGCTGTTACCCAGCTAAGAACTCCTGAACCGTCAGTGGAAAGTACTTGTCCCGAAGTACCGTCATCAATCGGTAAAGTATAAGTAATATTAGCACCTTGGTCTCCACCTTGGAAAATAGTATTATATGTTGCACCAGTACCTTCAAGTATATATAACTTTCCGGTTGTTTTAACATCACCAGCAAAATATCCTGCCCAATTTGTTGTAGCACCCGAAGCTATACCATAAATACCATAATTAGTTGTTGCGGCTCCGGTTGCTGAACCGTGTACAGCGTATTTATTTGTACCACCAGCTCCACTTACTATACCTTGAACACCATATTCTGCCGCCGCTGTACCTAAATTTTCTCCAAAAACTCCAACAGTTCCAGCTCCTAATACCCCTCTATGGTTTGCATCAAATTGACCGTAAGCACCGTAAGAAGTTGAACCGAGATAACCTAATCGTGTTGTAGTCCACTGTCCATAAGCGCCAAAAGTAACACTTCCAAGATAACCCAAAACATTGCCATCATACGAACCCGCAATTGCTGTAATACTCGTACCGGTTGATAACAATCTGTAAGCGGCGTTAGGAAGATCATTTACTGCAACAATTCCAGCCGCATTAACAGTTAATCCTGAATTTGCCGTACTGTTCGATTGAGCACGGAAAACGATACCTGTAGAGCTTCCTCCAGTATTAGCAACCCTTAAAAGACCATTTGTAGAACCATTTCCTGTAGATGATGTTATATCTAAAATTGTACCTGTTGTTAAAGTATTTGCAGTTAGTAGCATAGGAACTTGAGTAGTTGCCGTAGGCCAATTCCATGTTTGCGCCCAATTAGCATTGTTTAAAGTATTAATACCTGTTGCAGCAGTCAAAGATGATAAAGTTGCACTCCCACTTCCGGCCGCAGCCCATGTCAAAACACCAGTACCATCATTTTGTAAATAGGTGCTTGCGGCACCCTGTGCAGATGGCAATGTGTAAGTAATGTTTGCTCCGGTTTGGTCTCCACCTTGGAAAATAGTATGCCATGTTGGTGAAGTTCCACCCTCTAATATGCCGAATGTACCTTCAACTGCTAATTTCTGTAAAGGTGCGATAGTACCGATTCCTACGTTACCCGATGCTAAAACTGTTAATCCCGAACCCGTGGTGCTATTTGATTGAGCACGGAATATAGTTCCATTTGTAATGGCTCCTGTATTAGCAACATATAGAAGTCCGTTAGTTGAATTACCCGATCCGTAGCTTGATGTAATATTTAAAATGGAGCCTGTAGTTATTCCATTTGCCGATAAGGATAATGGATTTTGAGTGGTTGCAGTTGACCAATTCCAAGTCTGAGGGTAATTTGTGTTATCTATTGTATTACTGGCTGTAGCAATAGTTAATCCGGAAATAGCGGCACTTCCGCCCCCACCCTGCGAAGCCCAAGAAACTACGCCGGCACCGTTGGTTTGAAGTACATATCCATTAGTACCATCAGTATTTGGTAGTGTATAAGCACCGACTTTCAGTGTACCGGTAGTTAAAACATTTCCTTCGAAATACCCTGCATAATTTAGTGTTCCCCCACTTGCTTTCCCATAAACACCGTAATTTGTTGCTCCATCTTTTGCTTCAGCATACACGCCCCAGCGAGTTCCGGCTATACCTGTACCACCAGCGGCTAAACCATAAACACCATAATTGTTTGTAGTCGTAGCATTGCTTGATTCACCCCACACTCCATAACTTGTCAATCCAATATTTGCAAGAGCATAGACACCATAATTGACTGATGTTGCTGGATAACCAGCTTGACTCTTTATACCATAATTTAATGAACTACCACTAGCTTCTCCATAAACCCCAATTCGTTCACCGCTTCCAGAACCTGTTGCTGAACCAGAAACACCATATTGAGGTGCAGAAGTAGCAGTATTCAATCCCTGGACACCATAATTAGACACACCCAATTGTCCCTTGTGGTTTGCGTCATATTGGCCATAAACTCCATAAGTTGAGCCGCCAATATAACCAAAATTGGTAGCGGAATATTGTCCATAAATTGCTGTGGTTGTACTTGCACCGTCAACAAATAACTTATAAGATGAGCTTGGAGCGGCGTTAATACTAACATTTCCTGTGGCGTTAACAGTTAAGCCTGAATTTGCTGTGCTATTTGATTGTGCACGGAAAACGATACCGTTAGTACTAGTTCCCAAATTTGCTACACGTAATAAACCTAAAGTAGAATTTTCATTGACGTTCGTGGTGGTAGTAATATCTAAAATTGTTCCGGTTGTAATTGTATTAGCAGTTAATGTTAATGGAGTTTGAGTACTCGCGGTTGACCAATTCCAAGCCTGAGCAAAATTTAAGTTATCAATTGTATTAGTAGCCGTTGCGGCTGTTAAAGCTGATATAGCTGAGCTTCCTCCACCGGCTGACCAACTTAAAATACCAGCAGTTGTTGCGCTTAGCACCTGTCCATTGCTGGTTGGTGCGGCATCCGGTAAAGTTAAAGTATATGGAGTTGTTACTGTTGCGGGAGCAGTGAATCCAACATAGCCGCTTGTTGCTCCAGAAAGACGTACAATTCCTTTTACATCTAAAGAAGTACCCGGTGTGGCAGTTCCAATTCCAAGTCTTTTGTTTGTATTATCCCAGAAAAAGTTTGAATTATCTTGTGCTAAAGTTGTACCGCCACTACTAAATATAACACTTCCAGACGTTAATGAGGGAACACCTGTGATTGAAGTCCATGATAGCAAACCTGCGGCATCGGTAATTAAAGTTTGTCCGTTAGAACCAATTGCTGATGGTAATGTCAGCGTATAAGAAGCTGGTGCTGATGGAGCCTTAATTCCAACATAAGCTGTAAATGGAGTAATAGGATCTGCAAAACGGACAGTTCCGCGCAAAACAGTAGCCGTTAATGAAGTGTTACCTAAAGTAGCAGTATTACTTCCCGAGCCAATTGCATCGTAGCCGATAACTATTTCGTTTGCAACACCCGATGCGCCCGCTTTTGTTTTGGAGCCAAGGTAAACTGATTGTGAACTTGTCTCATTTGCAGTTGCGCCATCGGCAATATATCGTCCGGCAAGTTGACCAATTGCTGTATTGTTACTAGCAGTTGTATTTGCAAATAAAGACTGCCAACCAACAGCAACGTTATCTTTACCTGTAGAGTTTGCATATAATGCCTGAAATCCAAACCCTGAATTACTGGTGCCTGTAGAATTATTATTTAATGCTCTATATCCAAAAGCAGAATTTTGACCACCGGTGGAATTCATAAATGATTGATAACCAAAAGAAGTATTGTCGCTTGAGCTAAGTTCGCCGGCTTTTTGACTATTAACTTTGAAAACCAAAGCTTTGTCATCTATTGTTCCAATAAAGTTTGTACCCGGAGTAGTTCCAGTATTTCCGGTAATATTCCATGCTGTAGCAATAGTTGGTGTTGTCCAACTCAATATACCTGTGGCATCGGTCGTTAATACTTGTCCATTAGCTCCAACAGCCGTAGGCAAAGTATAAGTAATATCCGCCGCTTGATCGCCACCTTGGAAAATTGAATGGTATGTAGCACCTGTCCCAGTTTCAATAATGCCTAATGTTCCCTCTATAGTCAACTTTTGTACCGGTGTAGTTGTCCCAATACCAACATTGCCGGTTCCATTTGGCATAATTGCTAAATGTTCATTAGCTCCGGTAATAATATCCGTAACTGTTCCGGAAAAAGTAAGCGAACCGGTCAGAGTTTTTGCACCTGCGATTGTTTGAGCGCCGCTTGTAACTAATCCACGGTTTGCGGCAGAAGCATCAGGAATATTGAATGTGTGAGTATTCGCGGCAGAAGATATATTAAAATCCGTTCCTGTTGTTCCGGTACCAAATGTCTGTGTTGCACCGGTTTGAGCATTTAAAGATGTTATGGCAGTAGTAAGAATACTGTTTACCCATCCGCCATAATAAAATTGGAATTTATTATCAGTGGTATTATAAATTAATAAGCCAAGTGCAGGACTAACTATAGCGTCCCTCTGAGCAGTTGTCATACGCGGAATTAATAGCCCCTTATCAGTAGCGGTAAGGTCCAAAAGAGCTGAAGCATTGGGCGTAGTTGTGCCGATGCCTACATTTTTATCTTGCGCTGTGATTATTGTCGATAATAATACAATAAATACTATAATATTAGCAAAATATTTCATTTTCAACACTCCAATTAATTTTCATTAATTTTCATTTTTTATACATCTTAATATATAAATTACTATATATTTACCTAATTTCCAAATAATGACTTATTT
>JBAXXL010000050.1:0-27725 GCA_037127915.1 bacterium | reverse complement strand
CTATGTTGGGTGCAAAATATGATTTAAACGATAAGTTGAGCGTATTTGCAAATGCTTCGCGTAAAGTATCGTTCCCATCATTGCGTCAAGCGTATGCCAACCCGCCTAAAAAATTTGTATCTAATCCAAACTTAACAGCAGAAACAGGTATTTTGACCGAATTAGGTTTAAAATACCAAACAGGCAAATTGAATTTGCAACCTGTTTTGTTTTATAACTCATTCGAAAATTTATTAGCCAAAAAGCGGGTTGCTGATGACCCACAAAAACGGTCTATCCGTATTAACTTAGCAACAGCATCAATTGTTGGTGCCGAGTTAGGGTACGAATATAATCCCGTTTCTAATATCAAAATTTTTGGTTCGCTGACATATATGAAAAGCGAAGGCAAAGAGTCTCCGGAAAGCAAAGTGGGGAAATTGGAATATGTACCAGAATTTCTGGGCTATATGAACGTGCGTTATAGTTTTGCCAACTCAGCTTCCACACAAATCGAAGCCGATTATTTGGGCACGCAATATGGTCTAAATTTAGCCGGAACATTCCAAAAAATTGACCCAAGCGTATTTTTAAACCTCCGTTTAGGTTGGATGCTGAATATTAAAAATGCCGCCGTAATAGAAGTTTTTGTTCGTTGCAATAATCTTTTAGATATTGAACGGATACAAGCCTTGGGATTACCTTCGGCTGGAAGAACGTTTATAGCTGGAATAAAAACAAACATCTAAATAATTGTCAATGGTTAATTGTAAATTGTTAATGGGAAGAAGAATTCACCGAAATGACGCTAAGACGCAAAGAAAATTTAAGATGTCATACATGCGATAGCAGGTATCACCCTGATAATAAATCACTTGTCATTCTGAACGAAATGAAGAATCCATCTTAGATTAATTGAAAATTGAAAAGAATATTATGCCTTTAGGCATACAATGTTTATAGAAAGAATGATGAATAGGTTATATAGAGTGCCTTTAGGTACGAAATTAATTGGAAAAAGAGAAGAAGATAGATTACCGCTTTCGCGGTAATGACATTCGTCTTCTTCTCATTTATAATTAACAATTTACAATTAACCATTGACCATTAATTTTGCGGCTCTGCGGTGAAATCTTCTCATTTTCGACGATCAACTATAAACTGTCAATTTCTTCATACCCCATACCCAAAACCCTATACCCTAAAAAAAAGGCGGGTCTCGACCCGCCACTACATTGACAATTGACAATTATCCATTGACAATTAAACTTTGGTTATCCAACCAAATTCATCTTCTATTTCGCCGTATTGAATTCCGGTTAATATATCGTAAAATTCTTGTGAATATTTGCCGATTTTGTTGTCGTTTATTACGTGTTCAGTGCCTTTATAGGTCAATGAACCGACCGGAGAAATTACAGCGGCGGTACCTGTACCGAAAGCCTCCTGCAATGTGCCGTCTTTAATAGCATTAATGATTTCATCGATAGTAATTTTTCGTTCTGATACTTTGTAGCCTTTTGAGCGGGCTAAAATCAGAATGGAATCCCTTGTTACGCCCGGCAAAATCGAACCATCGTCCAAAGAAGGAGTAATGATTTCGTCGTTTATAACGAACATAATATTCATAGCGCCTACTTCGTCGCAGAATGAGCGGGTAACACCATCTAACCATAAAACTTGCGCATATCCTGCTTGTTTGGCTTCGTTTCCTGCATAAAGCGATGCGGCATAATTAGCGGCTGTTTTTGCATTTCCCAATCCGCCGCGCACTGCGCGAACGTAATCGTCGGCTACTTTAATTCTAATCGGCTGCATACCTTCTTTGTAGTATGAAGCAACCGGAGAAGCTATGATTATCAGTTTGTATTTGTCCGATACGTGAACACCTAAAAAATTACCACTACCGAAACATACCGGACGCAAATATAAAGTATGGCCTTTTATATTTGGAATCCAATCGTACTCAACTCGGATTAATTCTTTGAGAGCGTCCAAAAAACGGTCTTCGGGGAATTCCGGAATACATAGTCGTTTCGCCGAATTGTTCAAACGTTGTAAGTTTTTTTCCGGACGGAATAAATTTATACTACCATCTTTGGTTTTATATGCTTTCAGACCTTCGAAAATTGTTTGCCCGTAATGTAAAGTACACATTGCCGGCTCGATAGGCATTGGACCATAAGGAATAATCTCACCCTCGTTCCAAACACAGTCCGCATAATCGGACACATAAACGTGGTCGGACATATAAACACCAAAACCTAAGTTGTCATAATCGACCTTATTTCTTTTGGATTCAGTAACTTTAGTTATTTTAAATCTTGCCATTATCACCTCGCATTTAGATAAATAATTACTTTTTGATACGAAAAAGTATACTAAATTAAGAATTTTTCATAAATACAAACAAGTTTCTTTGCATTTTTCTAAATATTTTTAAGAGAAATTAAAAAATATTAATAATTACTTTAATTCTCCGTATATTTGTAGTCGTCTAACTTGCGAAATTTAATTTTTAATTATAGAGGTATTTCGATGTACAACCTACTAAAAACCAACGATATTGAGTTATTCAAAACTATTGAAAGTGAATACAACCGTCAAAAAGAAAAAATCGAGCTTATAGCAAGCGAAAATTTCACATCCGATGTGGTAATGGAAGCTCAAGGTTCTGTATTAACAAATAAATATGCCGAAGGCTATCCGGGTAACCGTTATTATGGCGGCTGTGAATACGTTGATATGGCGGAAAATATTGCACGCGACAGATTGAAAAAATTATTCGGCGCAGAATATGTAAACGTCCAGCCACATAGCGGTTCGAGCGCAAATTTAGCCGTTTACTTTTCGTTTATCAAACCGGGTGACACCGTAATGGGTTTGGCTTTAGACCAAGGCGGACATTTAACGCATGGTTCACCGGTGAATTTTTCGGGTAAATTATACAAATTTATCCCATACCATTTGGAAAAAGAAACCGGCAGAATAGATTTTAACGAAGTTGAAGCTCTTGCCAAATTGCACAAACCAAAATTAATCACTGTTGGCGCTTCTGCTTATCCAAGAGATATAGACTTCTCGAAATTCCGTCAAATCGCCGATATGGTAGGTGCTTTCGTATTTGCCGATATTGCTCATCCTGCGGGTTTGATTGCAAAAGGTAAATTGAACAATCCATTGCCTTGGTGCGACGTTGTTGCTTCGACTACTCATAAAACTTTGCGCGGACCTCGCGGCGGTATTATTATGATTGGTAAAGATTATCAAAATCCATTCGGTATCGTAGCTCCAAAATCGGGCAGAGTTAAAATGATGAGTGAAATTATCGATTCTACAGTTATGCCGGGTTGCCAAGGCGGACCTTTGATGCACGTTATTGCCGCTAAAGCTGTTGCTTTCGGTGAAGCATTGACCGATGATTTCGAAAGATATATAGTTCAGGTAATGAAAAACACTAAAACATTGGCTGATGAAATGACCAAACGCGGTTATAACTTAGTCAGCGGTGGTACAGATAATCACTTGATGTTGATTGACCTTCGCAATAAAGGCATTAATGGCAAAAAAGCTGAAAACGCTTTAGATGCATCCGGTATTACCTGCAATAAAAACGCTGTACCTTACGATACAGAATCTCCGCTTGTAACATCAGGTATGCGTCTGGGAACAGCCGCTATGACAACAAGAGGTCTGAAAGAAGACGGATTTGTTCGCATAGCGGAACTTATTGACAAAGTTTTAATCAATGCCGGCAATGAAACTGTATATAATGATGTTAAAAACGAAGTAAAAGAATTTGTTGGCGGTTTGCCGCTGTATCAAAAATCATAAAAATTAGGGTATAGGGGTTAGGGTTTTGGGTATAAGAAGAGCCATAAACTCGAAAAAATGTAGAGGCGCGATTTATCGCGCCTTTCTTTATGAATATAAATGGGTTTGAAAATAAATAGTGCCGTAGGTACGAAATAGCGGTAGAAAATGGGGATGGTTTTTTAGGAAAGTCCCATCGGGACGAAATAGAATTATATATCGTACCTAAAGGCACTTCGCACACTCTCATTAACCGATTTTCTACCAATATTGCATCCCTAACGGCATGAAATAAATGCGCCACTCGTTTTATTTATTCTTTAACTATCTTTTTTACTTCCGCATTCTCGCCATTCGATATTTTGACGAAGTATGTTCCAATCGGCTTATTGCTTAAATTAATTGTCCGCTCTGTTCCGTGATATATCAATTTTCCGTTCATATCGCGGACTTCTACTTCTGTAAAATTATCACCGCTTATATTGACAATCCCGGATGTTGGATTAGGAAACACTTTAAAATATGTTTTCGATTTATCTACCACCGATGATGAAGAAGGTTCCCATTTAATCGAATTAGAAGTAAAACTTGGTACAGTGTGGTACGATGGATTATCAATTACAGCACCCTTTGTGAATTCGAAAGAAGTTGAATTGCCGGTTGCGTTTTTATCTGTCAGTTCCATCCAAACTTTATATTTGCCGTCGGGCATAGAATTGCCCTTGTAATCTTTGCCGTTCCAATAGCAGTCAAGTTTTCCATAAGCAGTTTTTGTAGCACCGGTAATCGCATCTACTGAATTATACTGACTTCCCGCTTTAAGAGTAGACGCTTTCCATTTGCTTAAATAAGTAGTATAAAACTTGGAGTAAACCATCAGAGTTTTTACAAAATTGCCTGACGCATCCTCTATCCAAATTGATACAATGTTTCTGGGAGTGAATTGTCCGCCTGCTGTACTGGTAGTTGTGGAAACGGTTAGTTTACCGTCTGTATCAGCCATTAGTCCGTAGCCGAATGCGATAACTAATGCGCATATTATTATTATTTTATAAGTATTTTTTTTCATAAAGCTGATAATTATTTAAGATAATTTATAAAAGAAACAAAATTATTTCTTAGTTTTAATTTAAAATTAATAAAAAATTACGATATAGTTGTTATAATATTTTAAAAACTACTTCCTAAAATCATTTAAAAAGTAATAAAAAGCTATAAAGACGTTTAAAAAACTCGCGCCAAAAGAAAAACCCTTGACGCGATGTAAATCACTTTATGTATGTTGAATTACTATACTGGAAAGTATTTCAACCAGATTACTAATTGTTCTTCTGTTAGCATCTCTTTAATGCTATCTAATAATGTTTGGTTGCAAGCGTCGATTGCAAGTTTAATGGTATCTTTCATACCTAATGCATCAATTTCAGCACACATTGCAGTGTTAAGGTCTTTTAATTGTGTGCGAGCTTCTGCACGGGTGATTGTTCCGGCTTTCAGGTTGTCCATAATTACTTTTCTATCAGCATTTGCTTTTTCTATAATCGGAGCAACAGCATCGCGCCATGTTTGCATTGTTAATTCTATACAATCGCGGTGAGCTGTATTGAATCCTTCAAGTTTTACAATTTGATCTTCTGTCAATTGTAATTCGCGCATTACTTTGCCTATCATCGGACGATCTTTTGGACCGCCTCTATGAGGGCGTCCTTTACCCATATCTTTTCCACCGAAACAGCAATTTTCAAAAATTGTCTGATCGCCCGGTATAAACGCACCGGATTCCAACGTACATTCAACTACTTGTGCAGTTGCTAAATCACTATCTATTTCTACAGAATTATCAATAGCTATGATAGCCGCAGGTGTTGTTCCAGTGTCAACAGGATTTGTCAATTCTTGACATCCTGTAAAGCCCAATAGAACTATAGCAGAAACGATTAGTGTTATGTGTTTTAACTTCATCTAAAACCTCTATTATTATATTTTAAAAAATTCGTCAATAATATAAATACACATTTTTTTTAAAAACGTTACACTTAAAACAAGATATTTTTGTCCGCTTTTATAAATGTCTATGATATATAGTGATGGTTGGTAATGCTATCAGACAAGCAAGCTGGATTGTACTGCCTACTTATTAAAAAAGCGTCAAAAGAGAAACTCTTGACGCGTGGTAAAATGAAATTAATGGTCGGGGTTGCATCCTTAATTATATAGAAGGACACGGCACGCCGTGTCCTTCCATTTTCCATTTTCAATTTTCAATTATCAGCTTTTAACTTTTAAGAAATAGAATCCAGTCCCAATCTGCTGGATCACCCACACCAACGCTCGGTTGATAGAGAAAAAGCTTTACTGTTGCATTCGGATTTGATCGCAAATATTGTCGAACTTTAACTAAGTTTTGCACTGAAGACCATACCGGTGTATAATCATAAGTACCTTCGTAAGGCTTGAACACGTTTTGGAACCCGGCTTTAGGTGTTACATAATCTTCTGTTAGAACGACTTGAAATTTATCAGCAGGTAATAATTCTTTCGGATAAGTCATTTCACCTTTTCCCATCCACCATATTGTACCGTAAAACAAAGTGTCGTTCAGTTCGGAATACATTAGCTTCACACTGCCAAAATCTCCGGGTGGAACATAAATATTTGTGATTGTGAATGTTTCCGTCTCCTTGGCGAAAGTGAGTTCTTTACCGCCTTCGAAAGTGTTGGTTTCAAAATCGACTTTTAAAAACAACACCTTATTACCTAAAATGGGTTCTGTGCTATTATCGCATCCTGTAAAGCCTAACAGAACTATAGCAGAAATGACTAGCGTTAAATGCCTAAACTTCATCATAGACCTCAATTATTTTTATAAAATTCTTCAATAATAAAAAATACACTTTTTTTTTGAAAAGGTTACAGTTAAATACAAGATTTTTTCCGTTTTTTATTAAGGATTATAACATAAGGTATGGATTGACGAAACTTATGAACAATCAGGGGTGCTAGTTCCAACCTAATTAAAAAAATAGCGTCAAAAGAGAAACTCTTGACGCGATGTAAAAATTAAAAACCTTTTGAAAAGTGGACTTAATTATATCTTTCTATACATCTATGTACTTTATCAAAAAGCTCTTCAAATTCATAAGGTTTTGCTATATAATCATCGCAACCGGCAAGCATAGCTCTTCCCCTGTCATCTCCCAAGGCATAAGCTGTTTGAGCGATTATTGGCAATTTTGGTCTGCTTTTTTTTATAAGAACCGTTGCCTGATAACCATTCATTATAGGCATTCTGATATCCATTAAAATTAAATCTATATTGTTATTACTTAGAGCGATAGATACAACATCCTCTCCATTAATGGCTCTTATAAGAGTGGCATTAGCAAAAAGCAATTTGAAATTTTCATGAAGTAATAAATAGTTATAATCTTCATCCTCTCCAATAAGAATTGTCATTTGCTTATGGTATATTGGTCTGTGCATTTTTTTATTTTTATTATAAAAGAATTATTTAGGCTTCAAAAATAACTATAATTTTCAACACCACCTAATTACTTTTTATTCATTAAATTAGAAAATATTAATTTTTCCTCTCGTAAACATGGTTCAAATATTTCGGTTTAAATGTCAATACTTGAACATTTTTCGGCAAATCGAATTTTGGTATAATTGTTCCACGCTTATCTTCTAATAAATCTTTCGCGTTTACATAAGCGCGCACTGAGCCGATTTCGAGTTTTTCTATCTCTGCAATACCGCCGTTTACAGTAACTGTGATTTTATCGGGGTAAAGCTTATGAGCATTTGAAATTGCTCCTTTTATTCGGACAGGTACGTCATATAATGTTATCTCCACGGTTTGCTGAATTTCAGCGGCAAATCCAACAATCTTTTTCAATGGATAAACTCTTGTGCCGAATGTATCTAAAACGCCTACTGTACTTTCGAACGATTTATACATATCGTCGTATATCTTTTTCTCAGTAAACCAATAATCAATTTTATCTACTAATTTTGCATTTCCTCGAATATATATTTTTCTTGGTTTAAGATGAATTTCCCCGTTCACTCGATAACCGTTTCTAGTATTAATAATAAGATTCGATCGAAGAGGAACAAGCTTTTCGATTATCTTACCAGTCACGAGTGTTAAAAAATTGGGTTCTACGATCTTAGTGCTTAAATTATTGTTCAAAAGCATTGAATTTAGTATTTGCTTATTCGTGATAATAATTGTGTCTTTTATAATATTAAGATTTCTCAGGTTAATTCTACAGACCTGCTCACCGGAAAAATATTTCGCTGTAAACAAATCCCAGCCGCGTCCTTCCACATCGAAAGTTACTTTTTCCGGAATATAATTTTCGATAGCTACATCGTCGGGAAGTTGGACAATTAATTCAGCAACCAATTGAGTTTGGTATACGTTATCCAAAGTAATATAAACCCACAACCAGGTGGCAATAATCAGCGAGCCCCAAAATATTTTATTTCGGAGAAGTTTTATCATTGCTTTTAATATTTTTTTCATATTTTTAAATCAAGTAGATTCTAATATATCAAAATTAAATTAATTTTTCTGAAAATAAAAATGAAAATCAATAATAAGCATTACAAAACGATTTGGTACGAGGCAAATACTTGCTTTATACTCAACCAAACACTTCTGCCATTCCGTTTAGAGATTATCGAATCAACATCTTGGGAAGTTACCAAAGACG
Source organism: bacterium (assembly GCA_037127915.1). Taxonomy (GTDB): domain Bacteria; phylum Bacteroidota; class Ignavibacteria; order Kapaibacteriales; family UBA2268; genus JBAXXL01. Next base: position 19,212 of record JBAXXL010000050.1, on the reverse strand, counting down.
CAATAATCAAAATGGAGATACGCGGAGCCGGTGCTATAGGTGCGGCTGGAGCAATTGCAATGGCACAAGCGGCAATTTCCGCTAAGCCGGAGCAATACCAAAAATACATCGATTCAGCAAAGCAACAAATACTTTTGACTAGGCCTACTGCGCAAAATTTATTCGATTGCGTTGAAAAAGTTTATCAATCGGCGCAAATTTCACCTATTGCCGCTTTAGAAAAAGCATTAGAAATAATAGAAAAAATCGAAGGTGATGCATTAAAAATTGCTAAAATCGGAAGTGAATTAATACGGGACGGCGATACAATATTAACGCATTGCAATGCCGGATGGCTTGCTTTTGTAGATTGGGGTTCTGCTTTGGCTCCGGTTTACTATGCCGCGCGTGAGGGAAAGAAAGTTTTTGTTTATGTGGACGAAACAAGACCCCGTTTGCAGGGCAGTCGTCTAACCGCGTTTGAATTGGCTCAAGAAAATATACCACATACAGTGATTTGCGACAGTGCTTCCGCTTCATTAATGGCAGAAAATAAAGTAAATTTAGTGATAACGGGCGCGGACAGAATTGCCGCTAACGGCGACACAGCAAATAAAATCGGTACTTTGGAAAAGGCTATCTGTGCTAAATACTTTGACATACCATTCTATATTGCCGCTAACTTGAGTACCTTCGATTTTAATTGTTTGTCGGGAAAAGACATTCCAATTGAGTATAGAAGCGAGAATGAGATCAATTTCATAGATGGGATTTGGAATGGAACTTATATTAGCGATGTTTTAATTTCTGCTAATTCACCTTCAATTAACCCTGCTTTTGATATAACGACAAATAAATTAATTAAGGGGATAATTACCGAAAAAGGTATCTTCGATGCAAGTGCATTAAAATTAAAAGTATTAAATATCCAATAATAGTATGTGTGTTGAGCCGTTGGATTTATGAATAAAAATTAATTTGTTAGTAATAAAGAATAGTCATAAATTCCATTACTCATCAAGGTTAATTCTATTGTTGAACTAATTTTGCTGATTTTTGATTATAAAAACTTTTAAATTAAATATAATATTTGGAAAAAACAAATTATTACGAAAAATAAATTAAAGAATAAAATAAATTTTAAAATTTGTATTGAGGAATTATGAAACGTTTAACTACTTATCTAGTACTTATCGTGCTATGTGCACTATTTAGCCAACGGTCTTTTGCCGGAGAAGCGGCACGGTTTGCAAACAGTAATATTTTTGTTTATATGACTGCTAGCATGTTGGCTGACGATGAAGTCGGCGGTGGGATTATGGGCAAAACTGATAGAATAAAAATTGTCAATTTAGGTCCGCTAGTCAACACACCTTATCGTGACTATGCTCCTACAATATCGGCAGACGGTAAAACATTATATTTTGTTTCTAACCGCCCCGGTAGTATAAAAGGAAACAGAGGCCTTTTTTCAGAAGATTTCTGGATGGCAAAAAAAGAATTCCGGAGAGATTCGATATTCTTTGCTCCTATAAATATTGATTATTCAGACGCTCCTGATTATTTCAATGTTAACTCAGTCGAAAACGAAGGAACTGCCTCAATTGCGGCTGATAAACAATCAATATTCTTTACAGCCAATTTCCGCCCTGATGGGCTTGGGTTTACAGATATATATTTTTCAACCTTAAAAGGCGATAAATGGGCAAAACCATACAACCTTGGTAAAAATGTGAATTCAGAAGCCTGGGATGCTCAACCTTCCATCGCGCCTGACAAAAGCCGCTTGTATTTTGTTTCTACCCGTAAAGGTCCAAACTCAAGAGACGGATTGAATAAAGAAAACAATTGCGATATTTGGTATTGCGATTGGGATGACGATTTAGAAGAGTGGATGCCTGCAAAAAACTTAGAAGCTGTTAACACAGGTGGACGCGAATGGTGTCCTTTCATAGCCGCTGACGGTGTAACATTATTCTTCTCATCCGATGGATTAAGACCAAGAGTAGGTAAAATGGATTTCTATAAGACAACTTACAATCCATCAACTAATACATGGTCAAAACCAGAATTGTTACCTGAACCTATTAATACAAGAGCAGACGACTTATTTATTACTTTGCCTGCTTCCGGTGATGTTCTTTACTTCTCATCCGATAGAAAAGATATTTACGGTTATCAAGGTGATTTAGATATTTATATGGCTTTCGTACCGACATTCTTCCGTTCGATGAACTTAATAGGTACAGTAATCGATGAATGTTCACAAGAATTTATTCCTGCTGAAATCACAATTAAAAATATGGTTACAGGTAAAATTACAAAAGATAGTGTGACTATCAATAAAAATGAATTTGAATATCTCGTAGCAAATGCTGAATTTGGCGATATCAAAGATTCATTAACTTATGCAGATTTTGAAATCACTGCTAAAAATGATAAATACGGTCAAACTTCAATTGTTCAACGTATAAATAAACCGTCCATTACAGATAAACCGGATGAGAATGGCCAAGTTGTTGATGAAATAAGAATCAAATTGACTTTGGGTGAAACTCCTGTTTTGAAATCTGAAATCGCTGAAGCTGACTATATCCGCAGAATTAAAGCTCAAAAACCAGACCAAGCCGGATTTAACGGATTAGTAATGGAAGAAACAATTACTTGGGACTTGTATCCATTGCTTACTTATGTATTTTTCGAAACCGGAAAATCCGATATTCCTGCACGTTATAAAATGTTCAAAGGTACTTCACAAACAGCAATGTTTACCGATACAACAATTGCCGGCGGTACATTTGATAAATACTACCATGTAATGAATATTATCGGTTATCGTTTGACCAAATTCCCAACCGAAAAAATTAGAGTAGTTGGTTGTACAGATGATGATGATCCAGCAGAAAAATCCATCGATCTTTCAAAGAAACGCGCTGAAAATGTTGCTAATTATTTGAAAACAGTTTGGGGAATTACAGCTGACCGTATGAAAGTTGAATGGCGTAAAGAACCAGCATTACCATCAGGTTATCAACAAGACCCTGATTTGGGTAAAGCCGAAAACAGACGTGTTGAAATTCTATGCGAAAACTGGGAAATAGTAAAACCTGTATTTGATAAGGGTTCGGTTATTGCTCCTCAACCTGAGACAATGAACTGGATTACCAAAAACGGTATCGAAGATCAAATTATCAAACAAAGAAGAATCGAAATCAGAAGAGATGGTAAGATTTGGAAAACATTGGGCGACAATGTAATAGGAATGAAAGATAATAAATATAATTGGGACTGGATGAACGACGATATGGAATATCCTAAAGACGAAGTTCCTTATTCAGCTCAATTTATTGTAACAACTATTAAAGGCAATGAATGTAAATCAAATATCGTTCCTATTCCGATTCTGCAAATCTCATCAGCTCGTAAACGTGTTGAAACAGGTAATGACTCTACGTTCGAACGTTATAACTTGATTTTATTCCCATTCAACTCGGCAGATGCCGGTCCGTTGAACCAACGCATTATGAACGATTACGTTTACTCACGTTGTAAAGGTACTTCCGTAATTAAAGTTATTGGTCACACAGATATTAAAGGTTTATTCGAAGCTAACAAGAAATTATCAGACCGCAGAGCTGACGGTGTTCGTCAAGGTATCTTGAAGAAAACAGCCGGCGCTTACGGTAGCTTGCTTTCTGTAGGTGTAGGTGAAGAAGAACCGCTATACATTAATGATCTGCCTGAAGGACGTTTCTATAACCGTACGGTACAGGTGATTATTAGAACTCCATTAACGGAATACGACAAACCTTAAAACGCAATCGCGTTTGTATTTTCAATCAACCCTACGCTTTAGCGTGGGGTTTTTTTGTTGTTATTATGGTTATCATTTCTGCGGAAATCGAAGAACCCATCTTGAATTGCCCCGACTTTTAAGTCGAGGTCTGGTTATGCGTCTTGAATAGCCCCAACTTTTAAGTCAGGGTGTGGTTATACGCTTCAATAAACGGGCTTTAGCCCAAATACTACTGGTCGTCTTCTTTGCGTAGGGGCTGACCTACGTGTCAGCCCTTTTTAGATGGGCTCAACTTTCAAAGTGGAGCCCATCTTTTTGTTTTAATTGGGAAAAATTCGCCGCGCTTTTGGATATTTCATCTGTTTTGTTTAATTTAGAACTGGATTTCAATTTTTGGTGTCATTATTCAAATAAGAATATTTTTTTTTATTAATATTTTTTTATTTCAATTTTTATATATAATTTTACCCCTGAAGATGTTTCAATATTGAAAAAAATGTAAATATCGATGAATTATAGTTATAAAATAATGTATTAGGATAAACTAATATTTATGTTGATTAATTGTTAATCTATTAAAATTTTAGTTTATTAAGAAGATGAAGGAAGGAACGGCCGCATTACGGTAACAAGTAGAATATTATTTATTTAGATAGATTTGTACTAAAAAAATATTTGTTTAACAATACTAGGTATCGAAATGAGTTTAACTCAAAAAATTCTCGTGCTAATAGCAATATTGGCTGTAGTTTGCTGTGCTACATTACAATTAAACAGCACTCCATCATATTTTGCATATCTTTATGATGCTGCGGGGAACCGTATTGAAAGGATTTATGTAAATGAGCACACACCCAAGCGGAGTGTCGAAACAATTCCATTTACAGGTTCGGTTGTAATCAGCCCAAACCCTGCAACAGATTATATAAAAGTCAAGATTAGCGATATAAGCAAATATAAAGAATCGCGATTGGCTGTTTATGATTTGCAAGGAAGGCTACTTGAGGAAAAAACAAACGTAAACGAAGAAACAACTTTCAATTTAACCCAACAAAACAACGGTGCTTACTACATAAGCGTTACCCTTGACGAAAGTGAACGAAAATTTAAAATAATTCGAGTTAACTAATAAGGGTTAATATTATGAAAAACCATAAAATAAAACTAATTTGTTTGGTTTTATCTATTCTGATTGCGAATGTAATAAATTTGTTTTCCTTAGATTTTTTTTCAACAGTACCATATTTTGAAGATGATAAATATTTAGAGTCTGTGATTTCATATAATGAAACACCCAATACAGACTTATATTTAAGATCCATTACATGTAGTTCAATCGAAGAACTAATTAATGTTAAAGAAATATTTATTAAACAAGCAGTAGCAGATTTGATACGAAGATCAGCCTTCTATCATGGAAATGCCGCATATCAACCCTACCAACAAAAAATATATGTTCCGTCGTGTCTAACTCATACGTCAACTTATATGGGTTTAGGGCAGTATTCAGGTAAAAATGACCCCAAAGCGTACAAAGAATACCCATGGTTAAACGAGTTTACAACTTGCGATACGACAAAATGGGATTTATTACAATTAACCTTACAGTTAGTTGATGGAGAGGTGATAATTTTAAATAGTATGCGAATACCAAATATTTGTATGAATGTACCACTAACCTGTACACCTTCAAATAATTTGTTGAATACATTTACTACTATGACACCAGATTGGAGTATAAATCCACCTTATTCAACTACTACACCTTTTGGTATGCCTGCAAATTCGATATTAGTTAAACCCAATATTCTACAAACCTATACCGAAGGCACTAAAACAATAAATTATATGAATATGTACGAAGAATATGCATTGCCAAATGATTTGACTTGGCGGGCAGTTGTGCGGAAACCTCAAATACGTGAAGATTCTGATAGTTTAACAGAAATTGACCACAAAGGACTTTTTAAGCAAATAATAGAAAAAACATTAGTAGATATAATTGATAGACCGGCAGTAGAGAATGGCTCACACACTGTCGTTTTGGAGTTCCCAGATTTAGACATTGGAGATAAGGATATTGAATATGGGGACCCAACTGTAGGTTGTTTTTTAACAGTACACATCAAAAAAGATGATGATGGAATATTCTTAGATTCTGCGGATTATACTGATTTAAAACCACCTAATCTACCTGAAATAGGTGATGACGACAAAGATATAAAAATTGGTTCATATTTAACAATGAAAGCAATGACATTTTTGCCAATTGATTTTGAATATGAAGGTAATAGGGATTCATTTGCTATTGGTACGATACAAGGTAATCATAGCGTTTCTTCAAATGGAGCTTTTACTTATAGCATTCCTATCGATATAGCACCGGGTACAAACGGTGTGCAACCATCAGTGGGCATTTCCTATAACTCACAAGCCGGCGAAGGTATAGCTGGGTATGGCTGGGGTATATCTGCCGGTCAATCAAGTATATCAAGAAGTCCAAAATTTCTTAATATAGATGGAGCTAATGTTGAGATTAAATATAATAATACGGACAAGATTGTGTTCAATGGGACAACGTTAGTTATGAAAGATCCAAGTGATACTATCCATCCTTATGGGACTATTAATTCGGTATATGTTCCTGAAGTTGGTGGTGATTTTGCAAGTGTAAAATTAATGGGTGGAAGTTTAAATTCAGATGATTCTTGGTTCCTTGTTGAAATGTTAGATGGAACTCTTGTTGAATATGGAAATGAATCTCATTCACCGCATTGCAAGAGATGGACAAAAGGTTTTCCAATTAGTTGGGAAATATCAAGAGTTATTGACCCTAATGGAAATTATTATAATTATAAGTATATCAATCAAAATAATAGCCTGCTGTTATATGAAATTGAATATACCGGACATTTGGACAAGGATTCCTTTTATCATTATATTGATTCCACCCCACCTTATGCTCAAATTAAATTTAATTATCAATCACGTACAGATATAGCACCGGAGTACTCTTATGGTAAAGAAGTTCAGAAGAATGAAATTCTAAAAAATATTCAATTGCTTGTAAATGATGAAGTTTATAAACAATTCAATTTCTTCTATGAAAATCAAAATAATATATATTTAAAGAAGATAGAATTGGTTGGACAAAATGGTATGCAATACAACGCTACCGTTTTTAATTACAATAATAGTTCTTACTCCCAAGATTTGCAGGTTACAGATATTCCAGTAGATTCAATAGATCTGCAATACAGAACAATTTCACCGGATGTTGACAGAAAAACCATATTTGGCGACTTCAACGGTGATGGTTTCTTGGATCGTGTATTTATCGATATAGCTAAAATTGATTCTAACAATGGAAATTATCAAAATACAAAATGGTATTTACAATTAGGAAAAAAGTTTAATGGAACCGAAATTGAATACGAACCTACAGTCGATTGTAATAATATTGATTTGACCGGATGTAGTGTTTATCCTGATAATGTTGCAGGATCTGATAATTTTATTGATACTGATAATATTATGATATCGGATATTGATAATGATGGTTTCGATGATATTATTATTCATAGAATGGTTAAAGATGAAAATTTATTTGATTTGAAATCGGAATTGTGGCAAATAAAGTATGATACAATTACTGGAAAACTGAAAAAACAATCTTCACAATTGGTTTCTAATATAAAATACTCTGATAATGCAAGATATGATATTAATTATTTCCAAAACCAATACCTTTTAATGGGTGATTATGATGGGGATGGTTTCTCGGAAATACTTATGTCATCGCTAATTTATGATGGAAATATCGAGCAAAATCGAACTTTCCTATACTTCTTCGATATCGTTAATCGAAATGGAGAAATACAAAATCTTGATTATTCAAACGCTCTTGCTGATTCATGTTATTTTATTGATCAATATGGCGGTACAAATATTTTATTAAACAATCCTTTCAATATTGGAACCAAGAATGGGAAAAATGCTATTTTGTTGACTGACCTTGAGCAAGATGTACCTGCCCAAAGATTCGTGATTAATTCTTCAACGCATACACTTGAAAAGATTCCGGTTGATAATAATCTTCCGGATGATATTCTGAGTAACCTGACTAAAGAGAATTTCGGCGATTTCAATGGCGATGGTAAAGAAGATATTTATAAATCATATACAAAAACCAATACCATAACAGGAATTGTTAAAAAGGATTCTAAAATTTATTATTGGGATGGGGATAAATTTAATGAGGTAGCGTTGGAATCATTGGATACTAACTCGACTATATTCGATCGGACAATTGATTCTGCCGATTATCATTGTAACAGCTATTCCTACGTTGCCGATTTGAATGGAGATAACAAAGATGATATATTAGAATACAATATTTATACAAGAATTACAGCTAACCAAGATACTGTTTACGATTATGAATACGTTATATGTATGCCAAAAGCGGGTGGAAAAGCTAAATTCTATTCAAAGAGAATAAATAAATCCGATTTAGAGTACTATGATTTATACAAAATGGGTACTCCGGTTTTGGATGCTAACAATCACTATGCGCTACCTAATGGTTTCAATAATATCGGTCAATATCTCTATAACAAGAATTCATTTCATTCAGTCAGCCTTTCAAATAAATTTGATTTGGCAAACCAAGGAAGAGCAGGATTGTATGTAAACGGTAAATTCCTTTCATTCTTTGACGCTAAGGATAACAATAAGATGAAGGAGCTTTATGATGGATTCGGTAATAAACTCGCTATCAGCTATAAGCAAATAGTAAATGATGAGGTTTATGAAAGAAAAACACATAACTATGTTAAAGATTATTTTCACAATGATATGCCACAGTTAAGATATATTAACTTTGGTATAGATGTTGTTGATTCAGTTAAATCAATTCAAGCTACAGATTCAACAATGATTAATACAATTACATATCAGTATTCCGGTGCTGTGCTGGACAGAATCAATAAAGGCTTTTTAGGATTCGAATATTTTCAATCGAATATGGAAACAGTAGTAAATAATGAGCAAATTTTGGTGAACCCTGTAAATACAGAAATCAACCTCAATAATGAATCTATCAATGGAATTTATTCCGTAAAAAATAGCACTGATTCAACATCGGCATTTTATATACTATTAACAAAAAAGAATAGAACCAATAGACCTGCTACAATTAACAATAATATTGGTTCTGAAACAATTTATGAATATTCTTTTCAGACTCTTATGAATAATAGATTTTTCTTGTTTCTACATACCACCGACGAAATTAATTATAATTTACAAACACGAAAAACATTAACACAGGATTATGATAACAACCATCAATTGACTACCCAAACAATGACACTCAGAAATTTGGACAGTTACAATATAATATCTTCTGAAAATGTAGATTACACATATACCAATGCCACCTATGGTTTTGGAAATATATCGTTACTTAGTCAGCAAGTTGTCGAAAAGTGGCACCACGACGACCCAAGTACAACCCCTTATACAAGACAAACAGATTACGAATACTTTGATTCGACAGGGAATTATCAACTCAGGTATATCTATTATGATAGGAATATAGAATCTCTAGCAGTACGAAATTCGTTTGCTTATGATGAATTCGGTAATGTAGTTGCAATGTTGCAAGAGGATGTTTCCGATGCTATTCATACATTGCCTTTATATAGATCGGAATGTGAATATGATTCGCAAGGTAGATTTGTAACTGAGACAATGGATAAAACAGGTTATAAATCTTATACCAATATCAACGATTTGGGTCAAGTATTATCAACGCAGGATATTCAAGGTAATCATACATCATATTACTATAACAGTATGGGTAAACTATGGCAAACAGTTTATCCAAACGGTGCAAGAAGCGAAGTAACTTTAGAGTGGTGTACGCCCGAAAATGATCCGGCTATTAAAACCGGAGTTTACCCGCTGTACAAAGTTCACAATAAGAATGTTATCGTATTGGGTGGCAATACTACTGATTCTTATTCGTATTTCGATTCCTGGTCGCGCGGTGTAATTAGTGAATCTTCTTATATGGACTCATATAATGGTACTACACAAACGGACAGCCTAAGAGCAAGTGCTCTAAGATACTATTCCAACGGACAGGTAAGTATGAAATTCGATACATATAATCCTAATGTGAAATCTCTCGACGGAAGTCTTCCCGTAAACAGAACGTTCCTGACTTACGATGAATTAGGGAGGCTCAAGCAAACCAACACTCTATTTGGTGGTGAAGAGTTTTATACCGGATTTGGACGCAATGTAAGAACGGACACAACAATATACGATGGAGCAGGCGGCGCAAGCAATAAATTAAAAACAGTACGCACCGTGGATGCCGCTGGTAACTTTGTTTCAAAAAAAGATGCTATGGGTAATATTGTAACAGCTAAATATCTCCACAGCGGTCAAATTGATTCTACTAACGGTGTTAAATTTGAATACGATGTAATCGGCAGAAAAACCAAAATGAAGGACCCCGATGCAGGAACAATACACTATTCATACAACGTTTACGGCGATTTGATTCAAGAAGTACACGATAACATTAGTAAGAAGGATATTTCTTATGATGATTATGGACGTGTTGATAGTGTGGCATTTTTCAGGGATTCCTCGGGGGTCTATATTCAAGATGCTTATACATTATATGAATACAATGAATTAATTAATAATGAACCCTCCAACGGCTTAGGTCAAGTTAAAAAAATTACTTATCAACAAGTTCGATTGACACAGATAGTGAAATACGAATACGATAGCAAAGGTTTATTGATATTAAAAACAGATACTCTTCAGCAAAACTTGCAGGGTAATGAATTTGATACATTAGTTTTCAAAACACAATATGAATACGATTATGCCGACAGACTAAAAATAAAAACTCTGCCTTCAATTTCCGACACTAATGGGGCAGGCATAAAACTTCTTTACATATACAATAAATACAACGAGATTATTGAAATACATAAAATTTCTGCCGGCGATACGACGAGGGTTTGGATGATTAAGGATAAAGATATTTATGGCAAACCGCGCGAAATTGAATTGGGTGAAAATCTTGGTCTTAAGACCGCATTTACTTATGACAGCCAGCAAAGGTTAGCGACGAAAAATACAACTTGGAACAATTTTACGCGCGAGAAATGGGAATTGGCATGGGAAACATATACGGGTAATATGTTATCGCGTGAATATTACCCTGACAACACCGCTAATGGGTTTAAAGAGAACTACACTTACGATAATTTGGACAGATTGGTTAACAGCAAAGATTCAGTTAGTACTAATTTGAATCTTGACGATATTGTTTTGGATTCAATCGCACCGAATTTAAACAATATATTCAGTAAACAAAATCTGGGGAATTACAAATACAAATATATTTTTGATTCAACACAAACAATATATACTGATAAACATGCGTCTGATAACGCTGTCAAACAAATTGAAACAAGTAGTACGGATATTAACCATTACGGACAGAAATTGACATATACATCATTCAATAGCGTTAAAACAATACAGGAAACTATAGTAACTGATCAATCACCATCAGGTAATATAACTGCTGTGTTTAAGAAAGAGTTTTATTATGGCTCCGACGGGCAGAGAGTGCTTATGGTAAGTAAAAGAAATGATACGATAGTAGCTAAGAAGTACTATATCGGTGAGTATGAATACACCGATAGCGTTGAAGTTGATAAGAAAAAAGAGGTAACTTTTATTTCCGCACCTACGGGTTTGGTTTCTGCACAAGTAAAGATTGGCAATGTAAGTAATTATTACTATATTCTTACTGATCACTTAGGTTCAATAACGCAATTGCTGCACTCCAACGGTGATCCTGTTACAAATGCACGCTTCACTTACGATGCTTGGGGAAGATTGCGGGATTTAACAAATACAGCCAATCCATATCTACCGAATACTGATCAAACAATCGCATTCCACATCCTTGACCGCGGCTATTGCGGGCATGAGCATTTGCTTGACCATGGTATCATCAACATGAACGGAAGAATCTACGACCCAACCGTTGGGCAATTTATGCAAGCGGACAACTACATCCAAACACCCGAAGATTACATCGGATATAATAGATATGCTTACTGCAGGCATAATCCGTTTAAGTATGTTGATCCGAGCGGAGAGATGTTGACGATGGAGATGGATAATAGTTCCTCATATGTTAGTGAAGGTCAAGCCATTCTTTCAAAAATACAAGCCCAAGCAAATGCGATGTGTGCAGCATATTTTAACTGGATTGAAGGTGAAGATGACGGTACAAGTTTCTTCGGTACAAATTCTAGTGGTGGCGGTACAGCAACAACAAGTGGAACCAATACGGGAAATATTAGCCAACAAGGTGGAACAAGCTCTAATAATTCGAAGGGTAAAAATGCTTCGGAAGTTCTGCTATCTCCTATAGATCCTGATAAAGTTGAAGCAGGTGAGTGGGTAGAAGGAAAAGATGGTAAAATGTATGTAAAAGGAAAAGATGGAATGTTCTACAGTGATTTACCTTGGATGGAAACCGCAAAAGGAGAATTAGGAACAACAGAATCGGATCCTGGTTCGAATCAGAAAGTTAATAAGTATTTCGGTCCATTGACAACTGGAAATCTTGGCCAAAGTGATTGGAATGATAATTCAGCTTGGTGCGCGGCATTCGGAAATTGGGTTTACACTCAAAATGATATGCCAAGTACTAATAATGCCTTAGCTTCTTCATTTAAGGGTTTTGGAATGGAATTAGATGAACCTATTTATGGTGCAGGTTTTGTTCTGAGAACTAAGTGGGGGCTCCATACGGGTTTTATTGCAGGTATGACACCAAATAATCAATTAGTTTCTTTAGGAGGCAATCAAGGTGATCCAGGTATGGTAAAATATTCGCCATTTAGCTATGGTTGTTTTCTTTATTTTTATTGGCCAATAAATAATAATTTCCCACCTGGAAGTTATTTACCAATATTTATGAAATTTAACAATGTGAAACAAGAAAGGACAAAATAATGATACATAATAAAATATTCATAACCATAGTATTCATAAGCATAATAATTATGTTTATTGCAAGTTTTGGTTATTCGCAGAACGGAGTATGTTCAAAAATAAAAGTATTTAATAATATTACAAATAACGATACTAGTACTTATGTTTATCTGAAAAATAATAAAAAAATAATAATAAAGTCTTATTTTACAGAAGAGTTAATTGATTCAAATGATTTAGGCTCTTATCGTGGGTATTTATATTTTTCATATAATTTGATAAATAACGATAATAATAAAACTGTTTTTTATTTGAGTGGAATTGCAATCACAAAAAGCTTTGATCCTGATACTTACGATAATGTGGAAGGACCGTCTTTTTTAGGGAAAAAATTTGATTACTATTTTGCAAATGGTAATTGCCACTTAACAATTATTGCCGCGTTTGATACATGTGATCAAATTCAATTTGTTGGTAATCCCTGCTTAAGTAACAATAAAAATAATTTTGATATATTAACTAATACATGGTTTTATGAAGCGAAAGAAAAAATCAAATAAACTAACTCTTTCCTCCCCGTCACACCACCCGTGGCGGGGCTTGGGAAAAGGGAAACTATGAAAAACAAAAAATAATTAGATTTTACAGAAGGAAATCAGTTCTTTGTATTAATAAATATCACTTTTTCCTCAAAAAATATAAGATAAATGCCAAAAGGGACACCGGAAAAGCTCGTATAAACGGCGGAAAGACTAAAATAGATGCCGGAAAAGCTCATAGATGAGGTAAAATCTCATTACGATGAGGTAAAAACTCATCTTTCTGAGACAAAAACTCATCTTTCTGAGTTAAAAACTCATCTTTCTGAGTTAAAAACTCATCTTTCTGAGTTAAAAACTCATCTTTCTGAGGCAAAAACTCGTCTTATTGAGGCATTTCCTCGTATTATAGAACATATTTTATAATATTTCACCAAAAAGATATATTTATTTCCAAAGTACATATAGAAACCTTAACCTTTCGAAGGTTGATAAGCGTAAAAGATGTTCCTTTTCCTTCTTACGCCCTAACTTTTTCCTTCACCCAAACTAATATAACGGAATTTATAACAATAGAAATTTAATTTATGAATAATTTTAATGTATTGAGAAGCAATTCTAAAGGTTTTGGAGCTAATTTGACCGACTTCCACAGCGGTCAAGTAAAAAATTTAGATAGGCTGGTGGATAGCAAGAATTATGACAATACAATAATCAATCCGGACGATATTGTTTTAGGAACTACCGATTTGACTAAGAACTCTGTTATCAGTAAACAAAACTTAGGACCTTACAAATATACTTATCATAATGATTCACTTAGAACAATATTTGCCGATAAACATTCTTCTGATAACGCGGTTAAACAGATAGAAACTAATAGTGCCGAAATTAGTCATTTTGGTCAGAAATTAACATATACATCATTTAATAGCGTTGAAACAATTCGAGATACAATAGTAATCGGTCACACACCGTTAAGTGATATTACAGCCGAGATCAAGAAACAATTTTATTATGGCTCCGATGGGCAAAGAGTGCTTATGGTAAGTTACAGAAATGATACAATAGTAGCGAAGAAATATTACATTGGTGAATATGAATACATCGATAGCGTTGCGGCCAATAGAATTAAAGAGGTAACATATATTTCCGCGCCAACAGGTCTTGTTGCCGCTAAAGTGAAGATGGACAATGTTGTTACTAATTACTTTGTTTTGACAGACCACCTCGGTTCGATTACACAGCTTATGGATTCCACCGGTTATGCCTTTACTGATGCACGCTTCACTTATGATGCCTGGGGGAGATTAAGGGATGTACGTTCGACAAACCCATATATGATTGGCAGTGGACAGACAACCGCATTCCACATCCTTGACCGCGGCTACTGCGGCCATGAACATCTGCTCGAACACGGAATCATCAACATGAACGGCCGTATCTACGACCCAATCACCGCTCAATTCATGCAAGCAGACAACTACGTCCAAACACCAGAAGATTACATCGGCTATAATAGATATTCATATTGCAGGTATAACCCATTTAAATACACAGACCCGAGTGGAGAGATGTTGATGCATAGAATTGATCCAGGTGGAAACTCTATTTCAGAAGAATATTTGCCAAATACTTCTAAATATGCATGTGATTTGGTTTATAATGTATTGATATGGAGAAACGGGAAACTCCGCTTCGGAATAGGAACAAAAGAACAGCTTGGAATGGGTGGAGGTGGCGATGGTGGCGGTGCCGGTGTCGGTCGCGGCGTCGGCGGTCTCTTCGGAAGCGGTAGCGAAGGCGGTGGCTTTTTCGGAAGATTATTTACTAAATGGTTTGGGAAAAGTGACCCGAAAGGAGATACGAAAACTGGGGATATTGCCGGTAATTTTCTTTCAGGTGATACTCCCGAAGAAATAGCACAATCTGCAGAAAGATTAATTGAACAAACCGGAATCCAAATTGAATATGATGCTGAAACAGGTGAAATTTATGGACGCTGTGATGCAAATGCGGAAATTGGTACGGCTGAGTATGAGCTACAATCAAGATTCGATGAATTGATATACAACACTGTGATAAATCATGAAAGAATTAATTTGTCATTTGATGAAAGAAAATCAAATTTTCATGGAGGTGCCCCTGGTGAAGCAGGTACAATCGTATTTAGTAGTTATTACTTAAAAAACGATGAATCGAATCCTTATCGGGATACTTATCAAACTGCAGATGGCAGGCATGCTTTTTGTTTTGGTCAAATTGTTGTGCACGAATGGTTAGGGCACGGTTTAGATTGGGTTAATAATTATATAAGCCCTTATGATGATTACCAAGCTGATTGGGATAATCGAGCCGTTGGAATTGAAAATTATTATTTAATGAAGAAAAAATGGCCTTTGCGTACAGAGTATTAATAATTTATCAAAATTAAAAAATAAAAGGAAGAATTAATTATGAAAAATGTTTTTTTATGTGTTGTTTTTGCAATTATTTTCAGTATAAAATTAAATTGCGATATTACAACTAATTTGAATTACGCACATAATAATATCGAAGATCGTATCTTAGGATCCATTAATTATGGTAAAAGTACATCTGTCGATTCTTATGGCGTTTATGACGGTTTTAGAATAGTCAACTTAACTTCAGGAATAAGTATTAATAATAAAACAATATCGTATGCTTATGATTTTTCGGTATTCTCATATTTAGCATTATACCGTATAGCTCTGAATCCCAAAATAAAAGATCAGAATGCACCTGGTTTTGTTTATGATTTTGATGATCACTACTTAAATGATGGTGATACATATTTGACATTTTCTTATAAAGGACCCGAATTGAGTAATATAGGAATATATTCCAGGGATTATAATTGGTCTTCCGTTGGAATTGACTTTCTATATAAAAATTTTAAATGGAAAGAATTCTATACAAGATTTTCATACATCGTTACAGCATCAACTATTCAGAACAATATGGATTATTTCTCGGATATAGACGTATCAAATAAAGCCAAGTTTTGTTTGGATATGAAAATCAACAATTCTACAAATTTATTATTTGTTGAGAGTTGCCCATCAGAATTTAAATTAGAGTCATATTTTCGAATGATTTTTAGTAATACTCTACAAAAAGAAATGAGTGTAAATCTTAAATATGAATATGGAAAATTATTTCCTTTAGGCATAAATTCGACATTAGGATTTACAAGATTTGGATCAAAAAATAATTGGAATAATTTAGTTATGCTAAATATTGGGATTTCCTATATTCTTAAACCTTAATAATTTTTATTTATAGTACCTCCCCCGCCACTAAAGTGGCGGGGATTGGGAAAAAGGAACTATGTATAAATTGCTTGAAGCTTACGGCAGAGTATGTTTTGTTTCCAGTAGATTCGATTCATTTTGAAATGAATTTATGGAAACAGTAGAAAAATACGGCGAGCGACCTCTGTGAAATGGCGAACCACCTCTGTGAAACGGCAGACAAGCTCTGTGAAACGGCGAACGACCTCTGTGAAACGGCGAACCGTCTCTGTGAAATGGCGAACCACCTCTGTGAAACGGCGTGGAAGCTCTGTGAAACGGCGCTAAGACTAAAAAAGACGTATCTTTCCGTTCGTTCGCCATCTTTTTTGATAACAACGGTGTCTTTATAGCAAATATTACTCTATCTTTTAATAACAATTTGCAATTTGTTCATAAAATCGCTCTTTATTTAGGTCAAAACGAAAAATTACAAACTAACATAACGGAATTTATAACAATAGAAATATAATTTATGAATAATTTTAATGTATTGAGAAGCAATTCTAAAGGTTTTGGAGCTAATTTGACCGACTTTTATCGCGGTCAACTCGAAACTTTAGATAGGCTTGTTGATAGCAAAGATTCGGATGAAACGTATTTGAATCCTGACGATATAGTTTTGGATACAATCGCTCCTTATGATAATACAATTTTCAGCAAGCAAAATCTTGGACCTTACAAATATACTTATCATAATGATACATTAAGTTACGCGGCTAATTTGCCAAAGCCAAAAAACGCAGTGAAACAAATTGAAACAAGTACTGATGACTTAAGTAAATTCAGGCAAGTGCTAACTTATACATCTTTTAACAGTGTAAAAACAATCAAAGATACAATTATTCGTTCAATGGGAGTCGGGAATCCACCTGATTCAGTTGAACTAACAAAAACCTTTTATTATGGTGCTGACGGGCAAAGAGTACTTATGGTAAGTAAAGAAAACAATGTGATTACTGCGAAGAAATATTACATTGGTGAATATGAATACATCGATAGCGTTGAGGCCAATAGAATTAAAGAGGTAACTTATATTTCTGCACCGACGGGGCTTGTAGCCGCCGAAGTAAAAATTGATACAATTCCAACATTCTACTACATACTAACAGACCATCTTGGTTCAATAACGCAGTTACTGCACTCCAACGGCGATCCTGTTACAAATGCACGCTTCACTTATGACGCTTGGGGAAGGTTGCGGGATTTAACAAATACAGCCAATCCATATCTACCGAATACTGATCAAACAATTGCATTCCACATTCTCGACCGCGGCTACTGTGGACACGAACATCTTCTTGATCATGGAATAATTAACATGAACGGAAGAATCTACGACCCAACCGTTGGGCAGTTCATGCAAGCAGACAACTACATCCAAACACCAGAAGATTATATCGGCTACAACCGATATTCATATTGCAGACACAATCCGTTTAAATATACAGACCCGAGCGGAGAGCAATTAGTGCATAGCCCGGGTCCAAGCGACGGTACTTGTTATTCAAGTATGGAAGAATCATTGATCTATTTCTATGCATCTCTGCCGTCTGAATCACTTACAGAATTCGGAAAACGATTCCTTAAGTTTTATAATTCTATATATTTAGGCGGCGGTGGACCTTCCGGTGTAGGTGGGTGGGACAGTGACGATGGCGGTGGCGGCAATAGTGGTGGCGTTGGTGCAAACGATTTCAGCGGCGGAAGTGGAAAAGAAGGTTCAGTAGTAACGTTGATTAAGAACGCCTGGAATACAGTAAAAGGTTGGTTCAAGAAAAGCGACCCTAAAGGAGATACAAAAACATCTACAGCAAATTATGTGGAAGTCAAGAATTTTAAAGGTGGTAAACAACCACCAGGTAATACTTGTGGTTTGCAATGCCTTAGTGATGACTATACCTCAAATAATATTCAAGTTCCTTATGCTGATGTTGAATTAGAATATATAGATCAAGAAAAGCAGGTGAAACCATTAGGAAAAGGTCACCTATGGGAAACACAAGGCGAGGTTGCAGGTATTTTAATTAATACAGAAGTGACAATTAAAGCTGGCTTATTAAGAGCACCTTCAATATGCGATCAAGCTGCTAATACTTTTCGCTATTATATAGATAGAAATTATTCGATTACTTGTGGTATATGGGAAGTTGGTGCACCATTAGGGCACTGGATAAAAATTTACGCTTATCAAGGTGATAGTTTTTACTATTGGGATACAAGAGATGCTACTACACAATTACTACCAAGCCTCAATAATCTTAAAATGTTATACTCTGACAAATATGGTCAGTATTATGGAATTCCTCATTATATACGAAAATAAGTGGGATTGGAAAAATTATGAAAAATATAAATAAAATATTGGTATTTGTTTTATCTCTTTTTTGGATTTCTGTTAATAGTTACAGTCAAGAAGGGATTATAGAAAAAGAAAAAAAAGAAGAAGTTAATCGTATAAGCAATGTTGTTCAACAATTCTTAGGCGTTAACATTCCACAAGTGCAAAAAATGTTGGTTAATGCTGGTACAGGTATTA
>JBAXXL010000049.1:0-28332 GCA_037127915.1 bacterium | reverse complement strand
AACCGGAACGTGGACACATATTACAGATATTTACCGCGCCGATAATTTCCCCAATAAAAAAATCAACGACATAGCCTTCAATAACGGCAAAGCTTATGTTGCCGGTGGTTTCGGTTTAGCTGTATTCGATATTGAAAATAAAGTATTTATCGAAAATGTGGTGCGCCTTGGAAAATTCCAACTAAATACTGAAATTAATAAAGTTAGGCTGATAAATAATCAAATATGGCTTGCCACCAAAGAAGGTATCGCAGTGGCAGAGTTAAGTTCCAATCTAACAAACCCAAATTCATGGACAAATTATAGTACAAATAATGGATTTTCCAATAAAATCATTACTGATTTATTAGATTTGAACGGTGATATTTATTTCGCATCTGGAAGAGTAATTTATAAACTGATAGGCGATACTACTGAAAAAGTTTTACAGGTTAATGATTGGGAAGAAGTTCTGAATTTAGAGAATTTTAATAATAAATTAGCTTATTGTACAAGATTTCAAGTTTGTGTAGATGGAATGGTATTAAGGTCTTTACCGAAAAATGTGTTAACTCAAGGCTTAATTAGCGGAATAAAAATTATTGAAATTGATGGTATTGAGCGTTTGGCTGTGCTATTTAAAGAAAATGGCGTAGAACTTTATGATTTCCCGTCCACCGAAGAAGATTTACCATACAAACAAATCTTGCCAAATACACCTATTACTAATTCTTTTATGGATATTAAAGCTCATAAAGATGGAAGCGTTTGGATAGCGGCAGACCAGAGCGGTCTTGGTGTTGGTAAAGGTTTTATGCGCTTTGATGGTCAAAATTGGGATATATTTACAATGGAAAAATATCCGCAATTAAAAGGAAATAGCTTTTTTAAAATTGCTTGCCATCCGGACGGAAGTGTATTTGCAAGCAATTATGGTAATGGCTTATTTGTTGTTGATAAAATTAACAACAATTGGCAATTTAAACAATATGATAACACAAATTCTGCCTTCAAACCAACCGATCCGCAAGCGGAAATTCCTTACATAATCGCCGGTGAAACTGCGTTTGATTCACGCGGAACTTCTTGGACTGCCAACCGTGGTGAAACCAGCGAAGGCCCCATATTGGTCGGAATTGATAACGAAGGTAAATCTTATGGTTATGTTAATAAATCCGATCCTACTGCCCGCGGTGTGATTAGTTTAGCAATTGACGGTTTCGGTACGAAATGGATCGGCGGTAACCCTGGCAATGGTAAAGGGCTTATATATTACAATGATAACGATACACCTGATAATTTGGCGGACGATAAGACAGGTATATTAACCTATTCAGAATATGATGAGTTGTTAAGCAACGAGCATTCATCCATCGCTTATGATTACAATAAAATTTTATGGGTAGGTACACCTGCCGGATTGGTTGCTATTGCGAATTTAAATTTTCTGTTTTATAATTCTAAACCAATTATCCGATCTGTTCCAATTTTACAGGGACAACCTATAAATGATATTCTAATTGATCCTCAAAATAGAAAATGGCTCGCTACTACAAAAGGTGTGTGGGTAATAGACGAAAACGGCAATAAAGTTTTGGCTCATATTACTATGGAAAATTCTCCGCTTTCGACCGATGATGTAAAAGCAATAGAACTGAACGAGACCACGGGAGAAGTTTACTTAGGTACCCAAAACGGATTGTTTGTAGCAAATACACTTTCGATTAAGCCATTAGAAGAATATAATATTACATGCTATCCACAGCCATTCAATCTGAACAAAGATACTGAAATTGCAATTGACGGTTTGGGTTCGGTTTCCGAAGTCAGGATTTTAACAATTAGCGGTGCAATGGTAAGGGTCTTTAATACCGAAAGTCGAAAGTTTATGTGGGATGGCAAAGATGAAAATGGTAATCAAGTTGCTCCGGGGGTATATCTTATAGTAGCAAAATCGGGTGATTCCGCGGCTTCGGGCGTAGGTAAAATCGCCATAATCCGGAAATAGGATGAATAAAAAGCAAATCAATTTGCTTCTTGTCGGTGCCCTCGTTTTAACTAAAAAAGTAATCGGGTTTGTAATTTATGCTCCCTTTTTATGGATCGCATTTTTAAACGAAGATTTTTTGGATATTCTTTGGCAAAACCCTAAGAACTTCCTTCAGTGTTTTGCATCATTTGGAATGCCTTATGGAGTTTATTGGCGGCCTGTTACTCAAAGCATCAATGCTTTGACTTACTATTTCTGTGGATTCTCGCCTTTTGTTTTTCATTTGGAAAATATATTATTCCATGTTGGCGGCGGTGTAATACTATTTTATTTTATTTATCTGGTAAGTAAACATAAAGTATTTTCTTATGTAAGTACTGTGATATTTCTGACATTGCCCGGACATATTATCTCAGTTGCCTGGCTTCCCGGTCGAACGGATTTACTGCTAACTTTCTTCCTGGTTTTGGCATTATTTCTGATGTATTTAGGCCAAGAAAAAAGCAAACCGCTGTATTATTATCTGGCGGCTGTAAGCTTTTTGTTTGCAATTTGGAGTAAGGAATTGGCTTATGCAGGAGCTATTCTGCCGCTTGTTTTTATTCTCATTAAACCGGAAAAAAAATGGATAGGAATATCAATAAAAGCTGTACTAATAGGTTCCCTGATTATTGGCATGAGTT
Organism: bacterium; assembly: GCA_037127915.1. Taxonomy (GTDB): domain Bacteria; phylum Bacteroidota; class Ignavibacteria; order Kapaibacteriales; family UBA2268; genus JBAXXL01. Next base: position 25,680 of record JBAXXL010000049.1, on the reverse strand, counting down.
TACTGGCGCGGCGGATAATTTTCGGTGGCACACCTTTTAATTCAGTGAATTTTGCTGATTTTACCGCAATGGATTTGCTGAAAAATTTCTGTATATACCCAGCGTTGCTTTTCTTTTCGCCGGAGTATCTCGAAGTATTGGTTTATAAGTTGAAATCGGGTAGCGCGGAACCGTATCTCTTAGCTATTGGCATTGCGCTATTCATAGCTTTGGTAATAATAAACTTCGTAAAATCCACACCCGAATCGAAAAAATATTTTTTTAGTGGGATATTAATATATCTTATATTAATAGCACCGGCATTGACTGAGCTGAATCGATGGAACACTTATGCGGCTTCGGCAGGATTAGCAATAGCTTTAGGTTCATTAGCAACGTTAAGTAAAAAATGGTATAACATAGCGTATATTACTGTGATTGGTTTAATAGTACTGATATCTTCACTATATATAAATTCACAAGGCGATGATTGGGTTATGGCGTCGAACAAATGCACTAGGATATTAAAAACGACAGAAAAGTTGAACTTCGGTGCTTATAAATCTATTCGCTTATGGGGATTGCCCGATAAATATAATCGTATCAATTTGATGAAATCCGGCAACGGCGAAGCGTTTCATTATTATGCTCAAACGAAATCGTTCGATACCGATGCGCCTGTCCGTAGTGAAATATACACAAATTCAACCTTTTCAATCTCAAATTCTTCATCATCAAAAAAATTCATTAAATTGACGAACGGAAGGTTTATACCTTGGAAATCCCAAAGCCGCTCGATTTTAGTTAATGAAAATTTCTCAGGAAAATTCTTCGGCATTGATTATGCCATAACTAATCGTTGGCTAAGCGGCAAATACATTTCCGAATTGCGACTAACGAATTTGCATATTTCTCGCGATACACTGGATGTGTGGTTTGCGGGGAGTAAGTTTGCTATTCTGAATTAGGAAATAATCTTCGGAATTAGGATTCAAGGATTAAAAGATAGAAGGATTGTGTAATAATTGTCAATGGTTAATTGTAAATTGTTGATGCAAAGAAGAAGAATGTCATGCTGAACGAAGTGAAGCATCCATATTCCAACAGTTGAAAATTGAAAATGACAAGAAGAATTCACCGCCAAGACGCAAAATATTAATTTTGAACTGTAGGGACAGGTCGCGACCTGTCCGGATTAGTAATTCGTAATTTATAATTGATTTTTTCAATCCTAAAATCCTTAAATCTTAATTCTGAAAAAAAAACTCGTTTCCAATCTTAAGTTGGGAACGAGTTTAATTTTTTCTTCGCATTTATATTTAATCATTTATCATTAATAATTGTCTTACCCCATCACTCTGCGCCAGAAGCTGGATGAGAATTTCGGATCAATGTATTTCACAAATTCGCCTAATTCAGGGTAGAAACTTCTAAAATCAGCACCGTCCATACGGGCATCCTTTGCAGGATACATTCTCGCTCCGGCAGAGCGTAATATCTTGTCGGTTTCTCTCAGAACTGCCAAAGTTTTCTCGCCGCGCATTGGGAAATCAATCGCTAATGTTATCCCCGGCATAGGAAAGCTCATCATCCCGGGTGAGCGAACGTCGCCGAATTTTTTGAGCACGGTCAAGAATGACTGCATACCGGATTTTTGAATTATACTCAAAATGTTTTTTAAATTAACAAGATAATTATCGAATGGCAAAACGAATTGGTATTGAAGGAAACCATTTTTGCCATAGCTTTTTTGCCAACCGTTAATTGAGTCCAAAGGATAGAAAAATGGGTTGTAATGGCAGATTCCTGATTTGAATTTCGGTATTTGCTTATTGTAGTATAACCAATTAAAACCTTTTACAGTTAATGGATTAATTAAATTAACATCAATTGGGAAAGGAAGCGCTTTTTCACCAGGTAGATGGGGTAATTTATCTACATGAGGGTCGGCAAAATTGCCGCGCATAAAAATACCTCTTCCCAATTTATCACCTTTTGAACCGCAATCAACCCAAGAAACGATATAGTCGTAGTTACTTTCCGATTCTTTGTTAATCTCGTAAAATTCTTCTAAAGAATTAAATTTTATATTTTCATATTTAATAAATGGTGATTTGATTTTCGCTAATTGGAACTCTACCCAAGTAATCAAACCGGTTAAACCCATTCCGCCGATTGTCGCTCTAAATAATTCGGAATTATGTTCGGGTGAACATAAATAACGGTTTCCGTCAGAACGAAGTAGTTCAAATTGCGTAACGTGACAACCAAATGTACCACCCTTGTGGTGGTTTTTACCGTGGACATCATTTGCCAAGGCACCACCGACGGTAATTTCTTTTGTACCCGGAGTAGCCGCAAGGAACCAATTGTTTGGAACAGCTATTTTCAATACGTCACTCAATGTAGCACCGGCTTCAACCCGGATAATACCTTTATCTATATTAAAATCAATAAATTTATTCATTAAAGAAGTGTCTAATAATATTCCGCCTTCATTTAAACACGAATCACCGTAACTTTTACCTAATCCATAAGGTAAAATCGGTGCTGAAAGATTAGTCAAATTCGGTAAATCCGATGACCAATATAGTTTTTTTACTTCCGATGACGCTAATTTTGGGTATCGCCCAAAAGAACCATGTTTTTCTAACATAATGATGATAACAAAATTAATGAAACAATAATGACTGCAACAATATAGCTGACTTTATCTTTAACTGCGAAAATCACAGGGTCGTCAGCAAGTTCCCCCCGTACTGTCAAAAACCATATACGGCCTATCCAATATAGTAAAACCGGACAAGCGGCAAAAATAAATTTTGGAGATTCATAAAGATTGACCACTTCCGGTGAAAATGTATAAATTGCAAATACAAGAACAGCCAACATACCGCTCGATAAACCCAATGTACTCAGCAAAGGTAAATCAACTTTTCTGTAACCACGGCCTGATAGTTTGGTTTTATCGTACAATTCAGTTTGCGAAAGCTCGGTGTAGCGTTTTGCCGCCGCCAGACTTAAGAAAATAAACATAGAGAATGCCAAAAGCCAAGGCGAAATAGGAACATCGCAAGCGGCTCCACCGCAAATTATACGTAGAGTATATAAACCGGCTAAAACTAATATATCTAATAAGTAGATTCTTTTCACGAAGAATGAGTAGCAAAGTGTAACACCCAAATATGCACCGAGAACCAGCAAAAAATACGTTGGTAGTGAAAGAGAAATTAAAAACGCTCCGAGTAAAAGAAGCGGAATCAAAAATAATCCGTAAAGGGGCGATAAATTGCCTGAGGCAAATGGTCGATTGCGCTTTGACCTGTGCTTCCGGTCGGAGTTTAAATCCAATAAATCGTTTAAAAGATAAACCGATGAAGCGGCAAAACCAAAAGCAAAAAATGCTTTCAACGCCGACAGCCACATATCGCCATTACCAATGTAATGCGCTAACAAAAGAGGTAAAAATACCAATAGATTTTTCACCCATTGGTAGATACGCATTTCTTTTATTATAAGCTTAAAAATATTTTTGTTCGAAATAAATTCTTTTTCGATTGGAGTAGTTGCTAAAACTTTTTGTTTTAATCTTGCCGAGCAATCAACTAAAATTGCCGATTCCGCGCTTTGCCACACCGGTAAATCCGATTTACTGTCACCCGCATAAACAAAACCTTTGTCGCCAAATAGCTCTATTAGCTTAATTGCTTTTGTCTGCCCTTTCATATTAGTATTCACATCGGAAAAAAGAACCTTATCGAAAATTTGCAGGTGTTCTTCGACTGCAAGGGCTGTTTTTTCGTTCGAAGCTGTTGCAAGAACAATTGTTCTACCCGAAGTTTTTTCAGCTTGGATATATTCAATAAGTTCAGTTCTGTATGGAAGCAACTCGACCGAAAGCTGAGCTTTTTCGGCAATTTTGGATTTAAATTGAGCTTTACCGCTCATAAGCCAAAACGGTAATACTAATACATAAAGCGGGTTCCGCTTAATAAGCAAAACAATTGACTCTACCAATGTATCGCTCTTAATGAGAGTATTATCCAAGTCTATAACAAGAGGTTTTTTCAAAACAAGCATATTATTCGTTTATAATAATCAAAATTAATAAAAAATATCAACATAAATCGTGACAATTAAAATTTAAATTTTGTATTTTCGTATAAATTATATAATTTGTTTGAATAATTTTAGGTTAAAAATGCAACAGAACTTAGCATTGGATGTGGTATATTCGGCAATTAATTCTTTGCCAAAAAAAATGCAAATAAGTCTTATCGAAAAATTTATTTTTGATAATGATTTATTTAATGATCTGATTGATATGAATATAGCGAAACAAAGAATTTCTGAAGAAGGTACGGACTATGAAGAATTTCGTAGAAACCGAAAAAGAAATTAAAAAGTATTCAATAATACTTAAAAGAACTCCACAAAAATTTCTTGAAAACTTGGACGATAAATCTTTTGATAAAATAGATGAAAAAATACTAAGCTTGAAAGTTGATCCTTTCCTAAGACAAATGAAAAAGCTGGAAGTATTTGATTGTTACAGAGTAAGAGTTGGAGACTATAGAATTTTATATACAGTTGATAGCAAGGAATACATAATTACAATTTTAGATATTGCTAATCGAAAAGATATATATAAAAAGAAATAACCGAATTGTAAGTGACAGGAATTAAGGTATTAAAAACCATTTGGAAATATAATGAAAATAATCTTCGCATTTATATTAGTTATTTTTGTTAGTGCACAAGCATATGCACTCAATTTATATTGCACTTATAATTATTCTATTTTTTTGAATTCAACAATACCGTACAAAAACCATTGGATTAGATTGTATCCCGCCATGGTAGATGTTCAGATTATTAACGGTAAAGAAACTTTCATTATTCTGGAAAAGAAAGATACTAGTGAATTAAATTTGGAAAACGGGAAATTGATAAGTCAAGATGCTGGTGAATGGGGTGGGTCATTGACATATAGGCCGTTTAAAAAGAATCATAAATCAATAAAAATAAAAGAAGGGAATGTAAAAAAAGTTTTTACATTTAATAATGAAATCTATTTTATTGAAAGTCTTTGTCATATGGGTATTGAGGAAGGTGCTTTATATAAACTTTTTGTTCACAGAAATAGCTTTTACTATATCAAAATAGTTAGTTTTGAAAATGCGCCTGCCGCATTTGCTTTAAAGAATCATACCATTCTAATTGCTTGCGACTTCAATTGCTATTTTATACAGAATATTAAAGATAAAGATTTTATTTTATACAAACTTCCACTTTGGTTTCAAAATATCCATCCTTACGTTTAATTGACAGGAATTATTTTTTAGCCTATTTAATAAGAAACGAGTTCAAAAGGATTGATAATAATTTCCTTTTTTGAAAATAAATTTAAGATTATTACTTCTACAAAGTATTAAAGTTATTTGGATTGAAAAAATGAATACTGTACTTAAAAATGATATATTACGGGCAATCTTATTAATGCCGCCAATAGACAGAATTGAAATAATCAATAAAGTTTTTGATAATTTTAATTTAGATAAAGATGAAGATTACGAAACACTTTGGGCGGAAGAATCTGAAAGAAGGATAGCTGGGTTCTTAGATGGTTCAATTGAGGCTTTTTCTATGGATGAAGTTTTTACTCAAATAAATAATATGCGATGAAAAATTCTGTAACATTTCTTAAACCTGCAAGAAATGAACTTATTGATGTCATTTCTTATTATAATCATCAATCTTCAGGGTTAGGTTTTGATTTTGCTTTAGAAATAGAAAAAGCAATTGATAGAATTGATAAATTCCCAGAATCTTGGACAAAATTATCAAAAGGTACCAGAAAGTGTCGTTGTAATAGGTTTCCTTATAGTATAGTTTATTATTTACAAGATAATTCCATCATAATAGTTGCAATAATGCACGCTAAGAGAAAGCCAAAATATTGGATTGAACGTCTTAAAAATACTTTAATATAGATTTTATGCATTTTACTAATTTGTATGTTCGGGAAGGAGAAAATATCTTCCCAAAAAATAAAAATACATAAATCGCACAACTAAATGCTACTATATTTGTTCATTTAGGAAAATCAGTGTATTTTTGCAGTTGTACTTTTTACATTTTCAATAAGAATGGAATTTTAAATGATAGATACAGATTTGTCGCACTTTCGTAATTTTTGTATTATAGCCCACATAGACCACGGTAAATCCACATTGGCTGACCGTTTGTTAGAAATGACGGGCACACTGACCGCACGCGAAATGACGAATGCGCAGATTTTAGATGATAATCCCTTAGAGCAGGAACGTGGAATAACTATAAAGCTTCACGCTATAGAAATGGATTACCAATACAAAGACGGCACAAAATACTTGTTGAATTTGATAGATACTCCCGGTCACGTGGATTTTACTTATGAAGTATCCCGCAGTTTAGCCGCTTGCGAAGGCGCGTTGTTGATAGTGGATGCTACCCAGGGCGTGGAAGCTCAAACAATAAGCAACTTGTATTTGGCGGTTGACCATAATTTGGAAATTATTCCTGTAATAAATAAAATCGACCTTCCTAGCGCGGTTACTACAATTGACGACGTAAGAAAGGAAGTAATGGATTTGCTTGGCTGTCGCGCTGACGAGATAATCGAAATTTCCGCGAAAAGCGGTTTGAATTGCGATAAAGTACTTTCAGCAATCGTCGAACGCATTCCAGCACCTAAGGGCGATCCCGAGGCACCGCTAAGAGCCTTGATATACGACTCCATTTATGATTCATATAAAGGCGTTATTGTAAATGTTCGCGTTTTTGACGGTACTTTGGAAGAAGGTGCAAAAGCTTTATTTATGATAACCGATAAAACTTATGAAATAGAGGAAGTGGGTGTGATGCAGATGCAAAGGAAGCGGACCAAAACGCTTTCCGCCGGCAACGTAGGATATTTCACAGCCTCTATACGCGATTTGCAGGATACTAAGGTTGGCGACACAGTAACAAACTACAAACGTCAATGCGCCGAACCGATTGCAGGTTTTAAAATTGTTAAACCTATGGTGTTCAGCGGTATTTACCCGGCTGAATCCGATGGTTTCGAATCCCTCAGAGAAGCATTAGCAAAATTAGTTCTTAACGATGCCGCAATAACTTATGAACCGGAAACATCCTCGGCGCTTGGTTTTGGTTTCCGCTGTGGTTTTCTTGGATTACTTCACATGGAAATCGTACAGGAACGCTTAGAAAGAGAGTTCAATCAAAACTTGGTAACAACTGTTCCCAACGTTCGCTATAGAGTAAACAAAACCGACGGAACCGTGCTATTTATTGAAAACCCGGCACATCTTCCGCCAATTGGAAATATTGATTATATCGAAGAACCTTATATAAAAGCGCAAACTATTGCACCTGATGAATATATCGGCGGTATAATGAAACTATGTATGGACAGAAGAGGCACATTGCTTAACACAGTTTATCTATCGCAAAAGCGTGTGGATATGACTTGGAAACTGCCATTAGCCGATGTTGTATTTGATTTTTACGATAAGCTGAAATCAATCAGCCGAGGTTATGCTTCGTTGGATTATGAATTCGAAAATTATGAACGTTCCGATTTGGTCAAATTGGATATACTTTTAAATGGCGTACCTGTTGATGCACTTTCGGCAATTGTCCATCGTTCGAAAGCCTTTGACTTAGGAAAAAAATTAACCAGCCGTTTGAAAGCGCTAATTCCGAGACAAATGTTCGAGGTGGTTATACAAGCCGCCATCGGTGCGAAACCTATCGCTCGCTCTACCGTTAGCCCTATGCGTAAAAACGTAACAGCAAAATGTTATGGCGGTGATATAACCCGTAAACGTAAGCTATTGGAAAAACAAAAAGAAGGTAAAAAGCGTATGAAGCAAGTCGGCTCGGTGGAAATTCCACAAGAAGCTTTCTTGGCTATCTTGAGTATAGATGACTAAATAATTGTTAATTGTTAATTATCAATGGTTAATGAGAAGAAAGAAGAGTAGTTACACCTCCGAGTCAAGAGTTTTTCTTGACTCGATTTGTTTAGTCGTGTACTTCGTTTTTGATACGGGCAACGGACATTACCTCGGAAAGGTCAAATATTTGTGGAAAACCGAAACAATGTTGTATCCGACTCATGCGGAGTCGAATTAGCCCATAATTTGAAACAATATGAAGTATTCTTCGTAATCTATTTTGAAAACAATTTTAAAATGTATCAATAATCAAAAGGAACAACTTTGAAAAAAATAGCAACATTATTTATGGCGATTATAGCCATCACAGCAATCTCTTTTGCGAAACAAGACGAAAATTTATCAAGCAATCGCTTGATCAACGCGTTTTTACCTCATCATTTGGCAGGGAAAAGCCAATCTTATGCTAATACTCAGGATCAACTTAATACTATCAATGACTTAAACACGGCAAAACAAAAGCTGGATAGTGCAAAAGCTTTCAATGTAAATCTATACGAAGGAGTCGTAATAGATATGAAAGTTGACTTTAAGTATAACACAAAAGGCAAAATAATTAAAACCACTCAAAAAATGTTTTTAGCAGGTACATCGATACCACTTTATGGATCAACAAGTGAATTTGAATATGACCAATCAGGAAGATTGATAAAAAATACAGAAAAAACTTTGGAAGGAGTAAACTCTTATAAATACGAATACACATACAATGCAAATAACCTGATGGCAACGGAAATAGAATCATTTTGGAGCGAAGATATTAACGATTGGGCTGTTTCAAATAAATACGAATATGAGTACAACGCCAATAAACAAATCATCACTAAGTTAATGTATAGCAATATAATGGGCGACCAATTCGGGTTAAGCGGTAAATATGAATATCAGTACAATGCATCGGAAATCTTGACCGAAATAATGGAATATTCATTTAATGAGGTTTATAGCAAAACCGGAACTGAAAAATACGAATATACTAAAAACAATACCCTCAAAATCATAATTAAATATAGAATTGAGTTAGGTGAAAATAACGAAGAAATACTTATTCCAACCGAAAAACGCGAATTTACTTATGACGGCGCCAACAACAGAAGTATGGAAACAAACTATACTGCTAATGCCGATAATGATGAGTTGATAATCTCAGGAAAAGATGTATATAAATTTAACAATGATTATTCTGCCGTCGATTTAATATTGCCATTTACACCGATTGACGGAGACCAAGCGGATTTTTTCAGCCACATGGTTGTTTCTAATAAAGCATATTTTTACAACGAAGGAATTCTTGCCGATAGTGCTGAACTTACATATTACTATTCAGAGTTTACCGGTTCTTCAGTTTTCGATAGCAAATTCGCATCAGCACAAATTTCACCAAATCCAAGTACTGAATATGTATCTTTCAATTGGGAGAGTAATGAAGTTACTCTTGAAGTAACAATTTACGATTTAAGCGGACAAGAAGTATTAAGCGAGACTGTAACTAAAGGCGAATCTGTACCGGTCGGCAACTTACGCACTGGCGCTTATGTATATAAGCTCGGGACTACCGCCAAAACACTTTACGGTGGAAAGATAGTAATTATGTAACAAATCCTCAATTCATTATTTTTGTACCAAGTAGTTTTTACCTCGAGTCAAGAGTTTTTCTTGACTCGATTTTTTTAAAAGCATACCTAGTTACAAAGCTCCTGTTTGAGACCTTTTTTTTGGAAAGGGTATGGGGTGGTTGGGTATAGGGTTTATCATCGGAGAAAGCAGATATATTTTTTGAAAATGACGTATTTCAAATTAATTCACTATATTTGAAGTATAGTTAGAGCGTTTCGTAGGAAACGAGTTAAAAAGAATGGAAATAGATAGTTATACTAGATTATTTCTAATCATATTCAACCTCTTCGTGATTGGGTTTCTTGCGGAGGTGTTTTGGGCTAAAGCCAATGATAACCCATATCTATCTGCACCACGACTTAAAAGTCGTGGCTATTCAAGAAGATGGCAAATCAATTACGAATTTCAAATTACGAATTACGGTTTTTCCCATTTCTTCGCATTTACAATTAACAATTGATTAGTCATTTACCATCGACAATTCATCATTTTTCATATTGTACCTTTCGCGGTAATACATTTCGAGCTTAAAGCTAGTCCATGATTTCAGCTCCGCCGGTGTATAACCCAATGCGATAGCGGTTTCATAAATTTCTTCGCGTGTAGCGGCTTCGATTTCCAAAAATTCAGGGATAAATTTCAACTCACTAAGGTATTTATCGAGTTCGACTTTGACATCACCAATTCTGAAAGATGTGCGGTGTTTGAGATTGGTTTTTATTTCTTCAAATCCGATGGAATTCAGCAGGTCTCTCATTTTTTCAAAATCAGGAATTTCGATTTCGTTTTCTTCTTGAATTTTTATATCGAAATTTGATATTTTACATTTATAGGTTAAGAATGTTCTATCACCTTCTTTACGCAAACGTAAAAGCTTCCTGCCGTACTTTAACTGCGAGTTCGGTGTATCGAAAAACACACCGAACATATCGCCGTCAAAAGCCATTACACCGCCAAGATCGTGGATTCTTTCAATTATCTTTTCGCGGTCTATTTCTAATAATTTTGCTTCTAATTCTTGATTATTTTTCATTAACTAACTTGCTTGCTTCTAATTCATGAAATAACTTTAATGCTAAACGACGCATTATTGCCTTATCACCTGAAAAAATGTTTCCTGAAGATATATATCCGGTACCGTCTGCAATCCAAGCAGTTTGCCTATTCGTTGGATCGATAAGTGAGATTCTAAAATCGCTCATCATATTATAAGATACAGTAGTTGGACTTACGCTTGTAACAGTAGATTTTTCTTTTACTTCTTTTCCGGTTTTTTTATCTGTATAACTTGAATGTACGACATCGGTTTGAACGCTACCCGGATTAACAATAGGAGATACATTCCTATCTTTCTGGGATATTAATAAATAACCATCGAATTTCTTTTCAATTAATACTTTTTCGATTGCATCATCTTCCCATTTTTGAGTTGGGGGAAAGAATAAATAACCTGGAGTTGCACTAATTCCGTGCATAATAAATTGGTCAACGATTTGATCTTCGAGGTACTTGCGTACATATAAATCATCAACATCCGCGTAGACGCAGATGTTTTTAAAATCCTTGCCCTGATAATTGGGATCCTTGAAACTTGTTACATTTACGTTAGCGCATCCGGCTATCAAAATTGCCGTTAAGGCTAATACCATTAGTAAAGAGTATTTTTTCATTATACATTTTCCTTATATTTATAGTTCATAATATATAATGATTACGGATTTCATGCTTACTTTGTTGCGACGTAAGAGTATGCAATACGCAAAAGCGGACGTTTTTTTGGATCGGTTGCGTTCTTTCCGAAAAACACCATACGGTCAATTTTATTATTAGTATAGGAGTTACGAGCACCGTGTCCAGGATAAATAACTATTGAGCCTTTTCCGCCATGCCTAATTATATACTGAATTGGGGCAGATAAACTGGAAAAAATAAATTTACCTGTCGAATCGGGAACACCTTCGACAGCATAAGTGCTTATTGGCGATGTGTTATCCCTCTCTGCAAATACACCTAAATATATAGTGGAATCTAAACCTTCGTTACCATAATATGAATTATCCGTGTCGAGTGTTAATATTAATTCTGTCTTTATAACACCTGCATATTTGGTGATTTTTGATAAATCTAATTTTATTTCTGTTCTATAATCCACATTTTCTTGTACTACTATGCTTCCTTCGGGAACAGATGGCGCTGATGTGAAAAGACCGTCATTTGCGATTAGTATTTTAGCAGTATCAAGTCCGCCGCTAAGATTTTGATAAACTAATTCAATTCGGGACATAGTGTCTTTGTCAGATATGCTGACATAAGTAATGAACTGGTGAATTATATCGCAATCTGAGCGCGGAATAATTGCTATACCCTCATTTTTAACTAACTCATTCGTACCCGGCTTTTTCTGTAAAATATCTTTAATATAAGCTGGGTCTAAGGGAATGGAGATTTCGTCTGTAAAATTTGTTTTCGAAATATTAATCTGATTATTAAATTCGCCTATTTTGCGACCGAAATAATCGGCAGGAGAGTTGAAAAGTGAATTATAAGTCGTTAGTTGGATACTGTCATTTTCGATTTTCGACCAATATTTTGTAACTTCTTTTACATCGACCGAAAATTTGCCATTTACTAAATCGCCCATAGCATAAGGAGCAACTTCCAAAATCAAATTAGCCGATACTATTTTGTCCACAGTTACATCACCGATTGAATCCGGTAGCATATTAGTTAACATTCTGAAAAGATATACTGCTTGCGTTTCGCCTGATTTGCCGATTAACGTTGTATAGGAAGTATATGATTTTATTAATGTTTGATATGCTTCAGTAGATTGGATGATTCCGGCATTCTCTTCCGATAATGTTTCAACAACAACTGTGTCTTTCATTAAGGTTTCGCCAATATTAGTCGGCATATCGTTGCAGGAGCTTAATCCCAACAAAACAACTACAAAAATCATCACTAAAATGAGATTAATATTTTTATTTATCATAGGTTTTTATTTTCTTAACTTATTTTTTTAAATTCTTATAAATTTCTACATATTCGTCAACTTTTCCGTTCCAGCTATGGTCTTCTTCCATAATTCTTTCAACGAAGTTAATCCATTCTTCTTTGTTATTGTACAAAGTGATAGCTTTGACTATAGCTTTATGCATCGATTCGGGTGTGTATTTTTTAAATAGGAATCCATTGCCTTCGTTGCCGTTATATTCGGTTACAATATTTGCTAATCCACCGGTTTCACGCACGATTGGAACGGTGCCATAAGTGATGGAATACATAGAATTCAATCCGCAAGGTTCGTAAAGCGAAGGCATCAAAAACATATCAGCGCCGGATTCGATTTGATGTGCCAAATCTTCATCATAAGATATTTTAATCTTTAATTGTGAAGGATATTTATTAGCTACTTCCTTTAGTTTATCTTTTAGTTCTTGATCATTTCCTTGCCCTAAAATCACCATTTGAACATTTTCTGCAAAAATACTATCAGCGGCTTCCAAGAATAGCTCAATACCTTTTTGGGTACCAATCCGCACAATCATAGCAATGAGCGGTTTAGCGGGATCCAATGTCAATCCGAAGGCTTTAGCCACCGCCATTTTGTTCTGCATTTTATATTTTTTCACATCGCCGTCTAATTTAAACAGCACGTGTTTGTCTTTATGCGGATTCCACTTTCCGGTGTCTATACCATTCAAAATACCTTTAAAATCTGCTTTTTTATCCTTTAACAAAGTGTCCAAACCGTTCCCGTATTTGGTATCTTTCAGTATTTCAGAAGCATAATTTGGAGATACTGTGGTGACATAGTCCGAATAAAATATACCGCCTTTCATAAAATTAAATTTATATTTATGGCGATAGTTAGCTTGAGCTTCAGGTGGAAGCGGTGAGTTTTTCAATTTATCTAACGGAAAAACACCTTGATGATAAAAATTATGAATCGTATATATAATTTTTGTCTTTTTGAATTTTTTATTAAAAACTTCTCTTATTAATCCGGGAAGAAAGGCGGTTTGCCAATCATTGCAGTGGATTATATCAGGTATCCACCCCAGCATAAGGCAAGTTTGTACAACAGCGACAGCGTAGAACATAAAGCGCTCGCAGTTGTCGTCATATAGTTCCCATGTTACAGGATCATGGAATATTCCGCGCCTATCGTCATAGTAATGGCGGTTGGTTACGATATAAGCCTGAACCTTAGTTCGCGAATTTAAAATTGAAGACGATTTTATAGTCGTCAATTCTATACTATCATTAAAAGGAATTTCAATATCACGCAAACGGCTAATCTCGTGTATTTTATTTCTTCTCTCCGATATGCATCCATACTTCGGAATAACTACCCTTACATCGTGGCCGCTTTCGCGCAAGGCAAGTGGAAGTGAATACGAAACATCAGCGACGCCCGTTTCCTTAGCATAAGGAACGCACTCGCTCGATACAAATAATATGCTCAATGGTTTTGCCATTATACTCTTTACGGAAATTAATAAAAAATAATTATACAAAATTAAGCATTTTTTCGCTATTCTCTTGCTTATTTAAAGAAAAAATGTTTAAATTAGGATAATTTATTACAAAATTGTCAGAAAATGAATTCTAATTATCAATGTTGGGGCTCGAGTTTTCTCGTTCTAAAGCTCCCGCTTTGGAATGCCATTGTCTGAATCAGGATTTAAAGATTTAAGGATGAAGTCATACTGAGCGAAGCGAAGTATCCATCTTCGAAATGGGTATAGGGTATAGGGGTTTGGGTATGGTAAGAGTCGGACAACCAGAGCGGACAATACATCTTTATACAATTCTGAATTTTGGATTTTGAATTTTGAATGGTAGGGACAGGTCGCGACTTGTCCGTTTTCGTAATTCGCAATTTTTAATTCGTAATTGATATGTAAGTGGCATAAAATATGTTAAGTTTGTAATTAGTAAAAATAAAGAAAATAATATTTTAAGTTGATATATGAATAAAGAACTTCAATTTTTGTTATATACAACGCCACAGGAAAGAATTAAAGTTGGCGTCGTAGTGAAAGATGAAACGCTTTAGCTAACGCAAAAAGCTATAGCAGAGTTGTTTCGCGTTGGTGTGCCTGCTATTAGCAAACATATAAAAAATATTTTTGAGGAAGGCGAACTGCTTGAAAATACGACTGTTTCCAAAATGGAAACAGTCGTGAATCGGGGGTTTAGAGGTGAAGTAAACGAAATTATTGATTTTTACAATCTTGATATGATTATTGCCGTTGGTTATCGTGTCAATTCCAAACGGGCTACCGATTTTCGTATTTGGGCTACAAAAATACTGAAGGAGTTCATTCAAAAGGGCTTTGTACTTGATGATGAACGGCTGAAACAAGGAAAAACTGCTTTCGGAAAGGACTATTTTCGCGAATTGTTGGAGCGTGTCCGTTCCATTCGTGCAAGCGAACGACGAATTTGGCAACAAATTACAGATATTTTTTCTGAGTGCAGTATTGATTACGACAAAAATTCACCAACGACTCACGATTTTTATGCGATGGTACAAAACAAGTTCCACTATGCCATTACAGGTATAACGGCGGCGGAAATCATCTATACTAAAGCCGATTGACATGTCGAAAATATGGGATTAAATACTTGGAAAAGATCGCCAGATGGACGGATTTTAAAATCAGATGTTACTATTGCCAAAAATTAATTTATATTCATTAACCACTTTATTTGAATAAAAAAAGTTAATTTATTATCGAAATACAAGCAAAACATAAATTATTATTATAGGAGAAATAAAAGACAAAAAAGTCCGATTTAAGAATTAATTTGGAAATTCGTATTAAGATAAATATTTTAACCGATAATCGGTTAATTAAACACTTATGGAGATTTGAATTATGAGAGCTAAACACTTATTAATCGTCGCGGCAGTACTTATAGCCGCATTTACGCAACTGCAAGCACAGCCGGCAGTTGCAACGATCAACGTTGATGCGTTGACTAATCTCGCCAAAACCGGCGGTGGCGAAGCAGGAGGAGCATTGTTCCTCCCCGACGGCAATATTATTGCCCTTTGGAAAGGCAGACCACTAATCATTGACTCAAAGTCAGGTGAGATTATCAGGAATTTGGATGCGCTGCCGAGTGGATTTGCAGCGGCTCCAAAATTATCACCCGACGGTACAAAATTAATTACAAGAATTACAGAATCACAAATGGCTATTTGGGATGTTCCGTCAGGAAAAATAATCAAACAGTTCAATTATCAAATTGGATGGTTTTGTTTTTCGCCCGATGGTACAAAACTATATGTTACTTTACCGAATTTAATTGATAATCTTGGACATTTGGTTATATTTGATATGGCTACACTCCAAGAAATAGAGAGAATGTCTTACCCAAAATTAAATCGAGCAGACTTAATTGATATTTCACCCGATGGACAGACATTGGCAGTATTAGTCGGCAAGAAAAAAGACGGCCAGACTGACAACAAAATAAACCAGATTATTCTAATCAATCTAAATGATAAGATTAATTACACAGTTGTGGAAACTGCAGAGCCATATTTTATGTCAATTCAGTTTTCACCTGACGGGAAGAAAATTGCTTCGCTTTATGACAATGGCGATTATATATATATATATATATGACTTAGAAACAAAGGAGAAGAAGTACATAAGAAGAGAAGAATTATCAAATATTTTTGATATGGATATATTCAGTTTAGGAAATCCACAATTTATTGATGCCAATACTATTATGTATGAAGCTAGCGATTTATCGGATGCCCATCACTATCATTTTTCAAGGAATATAAACGAAAACCGGATAAAAAACTTTATCAACATTAATTATACCCAAAGTGTTGTTGTTAATGATAGTTTGTTACTTCTTTGCAATCAACTTGGTGTAATAGGTTATTTGAATAAAAACATTGTTTCAGTTAAAGACTTTTCTCTTTCGAATGATATTTTTCTAATATATAACAACAATCAATTAGAATATTATTCTAACGAAAGTTTTACAGGAGAATCTTTTATTTACGATACAACAGGAAAACAAGTATTAAATCTTGGCTCACAAACTTTTGTAATAGGTAGAAATACAATCCAGATTAACCAGCCATTGCCAATAGGTGTTTACTTACTTACAATAAAAAATGATACTAATCAATTTAGTTATAAATTTATTGTGGAGTAAATTTAAATGAAAACAAAATTAGTTATCATAGCAATAATTATCCTATTGTCTTGTTTAACATATTCATATTCACAAGACCAAAATATAGAGCAATTATCGGTTATTTATAATAACCGCGTTGAAAAATTATGCGATACACTTGACGGATTCAAAGGTCCTGACCACCAGCTTTTGCGCGGGTTCCAATGGGGCAATAATAGAAGTGCATCCCAAGCGCTTTATTTTAATCAAAATAGCATAAAACTTGAATATTTTTGCGTAAATCAAGAGACCAAAATTTTCGCGGCTGACCCTGAAGAACTTCAGGATAACGCTTATGTTTTAATCAGCGATCCGAGGTTTTGGTCAGGAACACTTAAAGATACCAATTACATGCATTCCCATTCTATGACATTCGAACCAAACCTTAAGATTTTACCAACTTACAATCAGGATAGTATAATTCATAAACGCCCTTACGATCCTAATCGCCCAGTTTTTGGTTTCACCCAAATTCATCCCCTTGCAGAAATACCTACGCTTCAAACGGACCCTGACTATAGTTTTTTGAAAATCAACAATCCAGCACTTATTAACCAAGAAGTATTTTCAGACCCTTGGGGAAGTGAATATTTGTTTAGGTCATATTTCAAGGATGAAGATATTAAAACTACTAATCTGGATCGTAAGAATTATCAGGGATACAATTATTGTGTATCCGTCAATCTAAAACGGTTGGGACCAAAATTTACTGAAGCCCCTACAAACGCTCCGGTTTTGGAGATTAAACTTCCCTATACCTTGCACAATGATACATTGGGATATATAAAGTTTGACTCGAAACCCGACTCTTCTCTTATACCAATAATTACTACTTGCTGGGAGAATCGCGGTCAGAAAACCTGGATGGTGAATTTAGCAAACCCTTCGACAAGTTTTATTATAACACAAGACATGCTGCCGTCAGATTATTCTACTGTAACGGTAACAGCACGTTTCAGGTGCTGGGGTAGGAGTGATGATTCTTTGTGTAATCCGCGGCTTTCCACACCGACATCTAAAACTCTTAATGAAATCCGCAAATTAGAACGTGCCGTTACAGGATATTTCGATTATATCGAAGATTTAGTTGAAAGAGAAAACACTTTTACTATGGAGGAGTTTTCAGCAAGTGTGAATGAATTTTTGGCTTTTCGCAAATATAATATCCTAAGAGATAAGGGCAAAATTATGAAACTTCAAGCCGACCAAAAAGCCGAAGCTGAATATGACGAATTCAACAAAACGCAAAAAATCATTTCCGACTTCGACAAGGAAATAAAAAAAATAGGAAAAAAGGGAGATGCAATTAATGATTAAAAAAGGGGCTAAATTAAAAATAATGTGCAACTTTTTCTATAATAATACCATCCATTCTGGATTGAGGAGCTAATCCAATTTCATTTTTCTATAATAATGACATCCTTTCAGGATTGAAGAAGATCAATTACGAATTACGAGTTACGAATTACAGTTTTTTCCTTTCTTCGCATTAACAATTCACAATTAACCATTGACAATTAATTTTGCCTCATCAGCGTTCTATTTCCAATTCCTGATTAATCCACAATTATCAAAGGGGGTTAGGTGTTTCTCTTTTCTCACTTCTAATTTATAATTTATAATTTATCATTAATAATTATATCTATATTCCCGATTATTCTTATTTTTGTGCTATCATTTTAATATAATTAATAAAGGTTTGAAAAATAATATGAGAAAATTAATATTACTATTAGCGATTCTTAGTTTTATAGCGGTTTTACCGGCACAATCGAGCATTGTTTCGGATGCTGTAAAAAAAGGAATTCGATTCAATTTGACCGAAGACGGGAAAAACTTCATTACATTTGGTTTCGCTACACAGCAATTTGTTCGCTACCAAGAGATGAACGATGGTATAAAAGATGCAAAAGGTAACGATATAAAAGCTGATTTCGATATCGCACTCAACAGAAATTACTTTCCTATATATGCCGATATAGAAAACTTCAACTTCTTTTCGATGTTCTGTATGACAGGTCAACCGGCAACAAGTACCGTAGGACCTGCTTCACCGGCAAAACCAACATTTTATTTTTACGACGTTTGGGGAAGTTATAAAGTTATACCTAAGATATTTAATTTAGGTATGGGTTTAAATATGTATTCCGGCGGTTCACGTTATTACAGTTGTTATTCGTCACAAACTTTAGGTGCTGACGTGCCTAACATTACTGCACCTATGACTATAACCAATGATAACGCCGCACGTCATTTAAGTATATTTGCAAACGGACAAATCGGTATGTTCGATTATCGTTTAGCATATATCAAACCATTCCTTGCCGATAACAGACCTGCTATTCCGACCCCTGGTGTTGCTTATGATTTGCCTACTTACGATATGGCATATTCCGGCAGATTCGAAATCCAATTATGGGATAAAGAAGTACCGGAAGTATGCTTTAAAACACATTCTTGGTTGGGTGCGAAAAAAGTATTGAATTTTGGTGTGGGTGGTAATTTCTATCCGCAATCCACAGTAAGTTACACAACCGGAGGAGTACCGGAATATCACGATAAATTGCATCTTGCCGCTGACGTTTATTTTGATATGCCTTTAGCAAACGAATCTGCGTTAATGTGTTATGCAGGATATTTATACAGTGATTTCGGTCCAAATTATATGCAGAGTTTCGGCACAATGGATATTTGGGGTGGTGGAATAAAAGAACCTCAATACGGTACTGGCGATGCGGTATTATTCCAAATCGGATACGTTATTCCAAAAAGTATCATTAATGTAGAAAGCAAAATTCAACCGTTTTATACTATGACATATAAAAATTTTGAAGCTTTGAATGATAAGATTATTGTTCATTCCGGTGGTATAAATTGGTATTGGTACGGTCAAAAAGTCAAATTCACAGTTGAATATATAAGAAGACCTTATGTGATCGGCAATGAAGTTGATTCTTATAAAAACACAATTTTGGGTAGATTCCAATTTGCAATTTAAGAGTTTGTAGAAACCCTATGGATTAAAAACTCAAAACGCGTCAAGTACATTCTTGACGCGTTTTTTGTAAGAATTATCTGACATTGTGTTACATTAATTACACATTGTTATTTTACTGCTATTTATAGTTGTTTTGTTAATTATTAGTTAATAAAGTATGTTGAGGCTAAATCTTATGATAATTCCTATATGGCATACATATTGCATTATTTAATATGTTGGAAATAAATAGATTTGAGTAATTGAAGAATAGCATTTGAAAATGATCAATAAATTAAAGGTGTTTTATGAATTACAAAATTATGATTTTAGCAATTATATTGCTGTCTTTATTAATTAGTTGTGGTGACGAACCAACTAATCCAAATCCTGATATTTTACAAATCACAGCTTACGCGCCAACCTACGCAAGAGTAGGGGCGGTGGTAACTCTTACCGGCAACAAATTTGGTGCAACTCAAGGTACCAGTTTTGTAACCTTTAATAATATTAAAGCTACCGATACTATAAGTTGGAGCGATACACAGATTAAAGTAAAAGTACCCGCAAATGCGACATCAGGGAAAGTTTATGTAACTGTAAACGGCAAGAAAACTAATGAAGTGAATTTTACTGTAATTACTTATACACCTGAAAACTATGAATCAATAAGAATTAGTTCGCAAGTATGGACTACAACCAATTTAAATGTTGACCACTACTGTAATGGAGATCCAATTCCCCAAGTGCAGGACCCCGCCGAATGGGCTAAACTAACAACCGGAGCGTGGTGCTACCACAACAATATTACTGAGATGGGTGCTGTATATGGGAAATTATACAACTTTTATGCAGTAAACGATCCGCGAGGTTTGGCGCCAGAAGGATGGCATATAGCAAGCGACGATGAATGGATGGTTTTAGAATCCTATTTGGGAATCGATGACAATGAGTTGAATCTAGAAGGTTGGCGCGGAGGATATGAAGGCGGAAAATTAAAAGAAGCTGGTTATACTCATTGGAAAAACCTTAATATCGGTGCCAGCGATATTACAAAATTTACAGCATTACCAGGTGGAATGCGGGATGAAAATGGAGTATTTAGAAATGCAGATTACGAAGGGAATTGGTGGTCTTCTACTCAATCTTCATCGACAAAGGGATGGTATAGGTCGCTTCTTGGTAAAGAAGGGGGAATAGAAAGAAGTCAAAGTGGCTGTAGAGCAGGATTTTCTGTTCGTTGTATAAAAAGCGAAGATTATAATACACCGGTAATAACCTCAATTTCTCCTTTAATTGTGAAAATCGGTGAAATTGTTACAATAAATGGATCGGGTTTCGGCGGTTTTCAAGGTGCAAGTATAGTTTCTATTAACTCATCCCCAATACCTATAAGCACCTATATTAACTGGAGTTATAACCAAATACAAATTTTAATACCCACAGGAACTGTACCCGGGAAACTCACAGTAACCGCTAATAATATAGAAAGTAATCCAATTACTTTATATATATATGAAAAAGGTACAGTTCAAGACATTGATGGCAATATTTATAATACTGTAAAAATAGGTAATCAATGGTGGACGGCTGAAAATCTTAAGGTCAAACATTATAATAATGGTGATGCAATTTATGAAGAACCGGATTCCAACAATTGGAAAGATCTTACTTATGGAGCAACATGCTATTATGATAATGATTTAGCAAATTTAGCTACTTATGGCAGGTTTTATAATTGGTTTGCAATTAAAGATGAACGAGGATTAGCACCAAAAGGATGGCATATACCGACTGATGAGGAATGGCAGACACTATATAATTATCTTGGTGGTGATATGATTGCCGGTGGTAGATTGAAAGAAAAAGGATTGGCGCATTGGTCAAGTCCCAATCTTGCCGCTTCCGATATAATTGACTTTACCGGATTACCGGGAGGATGCCGATATATGGAAGGCGTTTATATGTCGATTACTTATAGTGCTTTCTGGTGGAGTTCAAGTATAAACGAAAATGGGAATATTGGTTATTTTTCATTAAGGCATAACTATCCATCAATAAATTGGCATATATTTGATCAACAAGGCGGATGTTCAGTTCGATGTGTCAAAGATTAACTCAGTTTGTAAAGTTCATAAAGTGAAAAGTTCGTAAAGTTTATAAAGTGAAGAACATAACACAACCCCATGCTTAAGCATGGGGTTGATTATTGAGAGTGATTTCTTCTCTTCGCATTTATAATTCATAATTTACAATTTATAATTATTTGAAGATGGATTCCTGCTTTCGCAGGAATGACGTAACGTCTTCTCTTTGCGAACTTTACGAACAGTCAAAACTTTATAAACTTTATGAACTTTACGAACTTTATAAACTTGATGAACTTTTAACTGTTTTGGTCATTTTAATTTATCAAAAAAAATGGTTATTTTTGAAGTTGCAAAATTTGTAAAAACAAAAATAGAATAGATTTGATAGAGGTAAAGATGTTTAAGCCATTACCGGAGAAGTTATCTTATCCTGAATTAGAGCACGAAATACTCAAGTTTTGGAAAGATAATCAAATCTTCGATAAATCGTTGGAATTGAGAAAAGATGCAGATAATTTTTCCTTTTATGAAGGACCGCCTACAGTAAACGGTAATCCCGGTGTTCACCATTTGATGGCGCGCACTATTAAAGATACCGTCTGCCGATACAAGCAAATGCAGGGATTTTATGTCCGCCGCCAAGCCGGTTGGGACACTCACGGATTGCCCGTGGAAATCGCTATGGAAAAACAATTGGGTTTTGCCAATAAAGCTGATATTGAAACTTACGGTATAGATAAATTCAACGCCGCTTGCAAGAAATTTGTATATGAAAATATAGAAAAAGATGCCGGCTGGGGATACCTGACTGAACGTATGGGCTATTGGGTGAACCTGAAAGAAGCTTACATCACTTGCACTCAAGAATACGTTGAGTCAGTTTGGTGGGCGTTAAGCGAATTTTGGAAAAAGAACTTGATTTACCGTGGTTTTAAGGTAGTTCCGCAATCTCCAACAATTCAAACACCGCTTTCAAGCCACGAATTATCTCTTGGTTATAAAGATGTTCGCGACCCGAGTGTATTTTTAAAATTGAAGATTCTCAGTACAAAAGTTCCGGGCTTAGAGAATGCACGCATTTTGGTTTGGACGACAACACCTTGGACACTGCTTGCGAACGTAGCTTGCGCTGTCGGCGAAAAGATTGATTATGTTCATGTCCGTAACACACGTAAAGTGAAAGATCAGGAAGCAACAATTGATGAATTGGTTTTAGCAAAAGCAAGACTTTCTGTTTTAGATGGCGAAGTAGAAATTATTTCCGAATTCAAAGGTGCCGATTTAGTAGGAACAGTCTTCGAGCAAATTTTACCTTATGCAAAAGTTGATCCAATAGAATATCCAAACGCATTTTCAATCTATCCGGGTGACTTTGTATCTACCGAAGATGGTTCGGGAATAGTGCATTTGGCTCCCGCTTTTGGTGAAGATGATTACCAAATGTCGAAAACACATAACTTGCCATTTTTGCAACCTGTAACTCCTGACGGTCACTTTACTGATGATATGGGTGAATTTGCGGGCCGTGCAATCAAAAATTTCCATTACGAAGATGGCCGTACAGAAGAAGGTGCTGATAAAGACATTATAATCGCATTGAAATATGCTGATAAAATATATCGAGCAACAAATGATTATTTGCATAGCTATCCGCATTGCTGGCGTACAGGCAATCCGATTATGTACTATGCGCGCGATTCTTGGTTTATTCGCTCTCCACGCTACAAAGAGCAAATGATAAAGATCAACAAAGAAGACATCAAATGGCAGCCGCCGGAGATCGGCGAAGGCCGTTTCGGCAACTGGTTAGAGGATGTTAAAGAATGGTCATTATCACGCGACCGTTATTGGGGCAGTCCGCTTCCAATATGGGTAAATGTTGAAGATAAAGAAGATTACTTTGCAATCGGTTCCAAAGCTGAATTGATGGAAGGTTTGTATTTAAACGAAGATGGTTCGATGGTTCCGGTTGCCGAATGTGGAATCGAAATTGATTTGCATCGTCCATTTGTTGACAATGTAGTATTTGTAAAGGATGGTAAAACTTTCCGCAGAACTCCTGAAATCGTGGACGCATGGTTCGATTCCGGTTCAATGCCTTTTGCACAAATGCACTATCCGTTTGAAAATAAAGAATTGTTTGATAAATCTTTCCCTGCTGATTTTATTGCCGAAGGAATTGACCAAACTCGTGGTTGGTTCTATACTCTGCATAATATCGCAAGCGCAATTTTCAACAAGCCTGCCTTCAAAAACATTATCGTTAATGAGTTGATTTTAGATGCTACCGGTGTGAAAATGTCCAAATCGAAGGGCAATTCAGTTGACCCATTCGAAATAATGGAAAAATACGGTGCCGATGCGGTTCGCTGGTATTTGCTTTGCAACAATCCGCCTTGGAAAGCCACAAAATTTGATTCAAAAGCATTGGAAAAAACAGTTATATCCGATTTCTTGCGTTCGTTGACAAATACTTACGCATTCTTTGCACTTTATGCGAATATCGACGGTTATACCGGAGCGGAAGAATTGATTCCTTTTGCTCAACGCACGGAAATTGACCGCTGGATAATATCGCGAATAAATACATTGATTAAAGAATTTACAGCATATATGAACGATTACGATTTGACACGCGCAACACGCGCTATTCAATCATTCGTAATAAATGAGCTATCGAATTGGTACATCCGCCGCAACAGAAGACGTTTTTGGAAAGGGGAGAAGGATGCTGAAAAAATCGCCGCTTACCAAACTTTACACGAAGTTTTGATGACTATCATAAAATTGACAGCGGCTGTTGCTCCATTCTTGAGCGACGTACTGTACTCCCGCTTGAAAACAGATGATATGCCGATTTCAGTTCATTTATGCGATATGCCGGTAGTAGATGCTGAACAAATCAACGTTGAATTGGAACGCAGAATGGCGGCCGCTCAGACGATTACTTCGCTTGCCCGTTCATTGCGTGAAAAAGCTAACATTAAAGTACGTCAACCGCTTAACCGCATATTGATTCCTGTGAATTCCGCTCAGCAAAGACGCGATATTCAATTGGTTGAAAATATTATAAAAGAAGAAATTAATATTAAAGCTATAGAATACGTAACTGAAGAAACCGATATCGTTCGCCGCAGTGCGAAAGGTAATTTCAAAGTTATCGGCAGAAAATTCGGGAAAAATACCCAAAATGTAGCCGATACTATAAAAGGTTTCACAGCGACACAGATTAAAGAAATCGAGACAACCGGAAAATTAGATATAATCGTAAACAACATACCTGTTTCGCTAATAACGGAGGATGTGGAAATCGTGAATGAAGATATCGAAGGATGGTTGGTAGCGTCGGATAATGGAATTATCGTTGCTTTGGATACAGAATTGAGCGAAGAGCTGATAAACGAAGGTTTAGCGCGTGAATTCGTAAGCCGCATCCAGAACCTGAGAAAAGATTCCGGTTTCGAAGTAACGGACCGCATTGCAATTAGATACAATGCTGAAGAAAACATTCGCAAAGCAATTACGCTTATGCTCGATTACGTTAAAAACGAAACATTAGCCGAAGAAGTCGAATACGTGGATGGTCTCCAAGCTGTAACGCTCGATATTGAAGGTAATGATGTTGAAATAGAAATAAAGAAGAAATAATCAACTTCAAAGAATTATAAATTATGAATTATAAATTATAAATGAGAAGAAGAAGAATTGTAGGGTGCGGGTTCTAAACCCGCCCAAATATATAGTAAAGGGGCTGTCTCAAAACAGCTCCTTTGTTTTTTTAGTTTCAAACACGAGTTAC
>JBAXXL010000048.1:0-28523 GCA_037127915.1 bacterium | reverse complement strand
GCGCGAAATCTCAATACCTATGAAAAACCCAACCAGTTTAGCAAATAGCGAAATATCCTTTAGAGTTACAGAATTGGGTTATGATAACGATTCGTTAAAGAAAGAGTTTTGGTTTCAGGAACCATATAATCATGTAATAGACACTAACTTATTAGTTGGCGACACCTTGCGCTTGCGAATGCTTCCAGGCGCTATGAAAATGCTAAATGTTGAAGTGCTAACACCAACCGATGTTGTATCCGGCACTTTAGAATATTCCAATCAAACTAAATTAGTGGCTTTTCCTTGCGATTCAAACTACAATGCACATGACACCTTTGACATCGGTAAAGTACGTTATCATGCAGTTTATAGCAGGAGGTCAAATCTAATGCCGGGTGCTTATTATAATGTTTATTATAAACGAAGCAAACCGATGAATCGTTTTGACAAACTTGATAAAGTTGATGATTGGGAAGACGAACACCAGCTCAACGATTCAGTATTTATTTATGATTGTTCACAAGTACCCGATACTGCATATTCTTTGGAAAGCAATTATCCGTCGTTAGTTGTTCGTTGTGATACAATTAATAATATTCCAACACCAATGGTTTACGTTGTATATCAAGCAATTGGAGGTGGTTGTATAGATTCTACTAAAATCAGAATAATCGAAAATGTCTTTCCTGCTAATACAGCAACTATAATTACTATGGCGCGTCAAATAGCTGATGTACATGCAGATGTAGAAATAATACCATCCGGTAGCCGCTTTGGAATTCCTGTAATAAATGCAAGCTCAAATGGTAATTATTACGCTTGGAACGATTCTTTAAAGGGCATAGTTGCTGGTTTTAAAACGCCGGGTCAGCGTGGTTGGATTCCACCAAATCAACGCGATCAATTTAAGATATTTTCAACTGATATATTCCATGAACCACATGCCTATCACCCGTCACTAAATACATATTCAACTATTTCAGCTGATGAAATGGATTGTGCTCTTGTTTGGGAAGAAAGCTGGAGCGGTATTTATCGCGATCAATTTAATCAGATATTCTATACACGTTTAAAGTATTGTCCACTTACGGGTTTGTCTCATTATGTAACAAAAGAATGGTCTGTTAACGACAATTGGTATAAGAAAGCTATATATAATATAGATAGTACAATCGTTAGGTTAGATGATCCAAGCGCTTTTTTCCAATATTTGCATTTGCCAACTGTATATAGAGATGTGGAATACTATAATGCATACAATCCTCCGGTTTATAATGGGATGTGGCCGAATTTAGCTAAAACAGAAAGAATATACTACCAAGGTCGTGTTAGTTACTTGGGTTACCAACAAGGCATATTTATGAAATTTATATCAACCGGGGATAGCTTTAATCTTGCTGGGTGTCCAAGAACTTTACCAATGAATTGGATGGTAGAAGGTCCTTCTATGATACTGAGTGCTAATAAAGATTTGGCTCACCCAAATGTGGTACAGGGAAAGTTAGTAAAAGAGTATTCATTTCCGAGCGGAAACGTTTATTATTCCGGTGCGGCTTATGTTAATGATAGCTCTTTAGTCATAAACTTTGTTGAGTATCCGCATAATCCAAATCTTATGGCTGAAGTACCCCGAACTGCAGATATTTGGCAAATAAATCACGGATATTTTTCACTCTTTTATGGTCCATTTAGCTACGATTATGGACTACAATTCCCTAATAATACTCCTAAAGCTCATCGGATAGGTTCCCAAGGGAAGTATTCACATCTAGCCCGTTTACCATATATTAATAATGACAAAACTTGGGAATATGGTCACAGAATATTTGAATCATCTTCTGATCCTTTTGGGCAAAATCCTCAGATAATGTCTTATGACTATTTGTTATGCAAAAAGTCTTATGATGCTGAGGCAAATTATATATTTTATGGATTTGAAGACACTTTAGGAAACCGCTCGGTATTTTCACCAATTTACATGACAATTGATGGACGCGATCGTTCTTATGTTCCAAGATTCGACAAAACAAATAAAATCTATTCAGATACGCTTTACTCGGAATATTTTGAAATTGGGAATTATCAAGATATAGATATGCTTCAATTTGGAAGTAATAAAAAATGTTTGGATTTAAAACTTCAAAGAAAGGATGATAAAAAATTATTCTCAGTCCAAACCGACAAATCAAGTGAAAGATTTGATTATACGAAACATAACATACATTTAGGAAACGGTAAATCAAAAGAATATCGTTTTGCTTGGATAAAAACCACAAAATCAGATTTCACCGTAATGACCATTTTGGGTTTACCGCCAATGAATGAAATTACTAAAGATGAAATGTTAGGTAAAACATCAATAAACGTTGATGAAAACTATCTTGATTTATCCAGCGATATGACTTCAGAAATACCAGAAGGAAGTAGTTTATCTATTTATCCGAATCCTGCTAAAGAAAAAGTAATGATTTTCTACGAACAGGAAAGGAAATCAAATATTAACATATCCATTTACGGTATGTTAGGAAGCAAAATTCAATCTGTCTTCTCTGGCGATATAGATAAAGGCAAATATCAATATTCAGTAAATACGAAAGATATTCCTGCCGGAATCTATTTTGTTCGGGTAGAAGGTAACAACAAAACAATAGTAAAGAAATTAGTCATTGAATAAACAAAATAGGGATAGATTTTTGGTCTATCCCTTTTTTTTGTACTTGACATGGTCTTATGAACCATTTAAAAACTAATACGAGCTATATTATTTCCCAATCAAAATCTTCTGTTCTTCTTTACTTATTTTCAAATCCGGGTATGGTTTAAATTCGTTTATTTTCTTCACTATGTGCTCATAGCCTTTGGTTCCGCCGTCTGCGTGTTTCCTCCAATAATCCGCCGCTTCAGCATTTGAATAATCGCAGAATTGCATTAATAATAGAGCGGAAGCATAGCCCGATTGGTGCCAACCATTCCAGCAATGCAGGTAAACCGGTCCTTTGCCCGGTGTTTTTATTACTTTATATACTAAATCGAGTAATTCGCGGATTTGCTTATTGTTCGACAGAGTATTCTGAATATATCGTAATGTATCTTTCTTATTTTCGGATATTACTTTCGCCGGCGAATTTTCGAAGTTCTTACCATACAAATAAACCGCATAGGAAAAACCTTCGTTTGCCAGATTCTGCAATCCATCCTGCGGCAAAGGCATTTGATTATCGCGTTTATTTGTTTTGTGGTAAAAATTATTACCACCGCCGCGATAAGCTATTCCAAAAAGAATTGTCCGCATATTCCTTACGCCATAAAGTGCATCATAACCATTGCCGAAGTTATCGACAATTTTATCACTTTGGTTTGATATTTTGTAGCGCGTTTTGTAAAAATCAGCTCTTTCTGAAAGTGATTTTGGATTATCTTTAGCTAATAGAAATGCGCTAAATAGAAATATAAACAATATAGAAATAGATATTTTTTTCATAGTTAGTATAATTAATTAATTGGTAATTTAATATAGAAAGTCGAACCTTCACCAAAAATAGTGTCTAACTCTATTTTAGCGTTAATTAGTTCAACATATTTTTTAACAATAGAAAGCCCTAAGCCTGAACTATGCTCACCGCCTGTTGGTTGAGCCGTCAATTTTTGATATCGCGTAAACATCTTTTCTTTATCGCTTTCCGAAAAACCCGGACCTTCGTCTTTTACGGTAATAACAACTTCTTTATTGGTGCGCTTGATATCTATAAAAATATTTTTTCCCGGGAAAGTATATTTCACAGCGTTAGATACGATATTATCTAATATATGTAATAAAGCACGGCTATCTGTTTGAATATTTATTACAGCTTCTTCCGGATTCCAATGCAAAGTAATATCTTTCTTTTTTGCTCTTTCTGTAAATAATGATGCTACTTCGGATATGATTCTTATGATATTATATTCTTCAATTTGTACGTATATTTTACCGGTCGCAATGGCATTTACGTCTAATAAATCCATAATCAACTGAAGCATCTTCTCAGTAGAAAATATAATGTCCGATGAATATTCTTCAACATCATCGCGACTCATATTTTTGTCGCTTAAAATCAATTTTGCAAGCATCGAGATATTATAAATCGGATTTTTTAAATCGTGAGCAACAATTCCCAATATTTCATTTTTCTCATTATTTAAGCGTTCCAATACGATATTGTCTTGGTTAATCCTTCGTTGATATTGCTGTAATTGAAGATGCGTACGTACACGGGCATATAATTCCGATGCGTTAAAAGGTTTCGTTATATAGTCAACAGCACCTAAGTGAAATCCTTTTACCATATCGTCCTGACCCGTCGCGGCAGTAAGAAAGATTACTGGAATCATTTTTGTTTTTTCGTTTTCTTTAAGCTTTTCAATAACTTCGAAACCACTCATTCCGGGCATCATCACATCGAGTAATATTAAATCAGGCATTATTTCATCAGCTAATTCAAGCGCACGAGTCCCATTTGTTGCGATACTAAATTCGTAACCCTGCTTTTTGACATGACTGCTAATAAGAGTTATGTTAGCCGGATTGTCATCAATAATCAATATTAGTGGTATTTCTCTTCCGATAATACTATTCATTTTATTTATTTCTTATTATATTTCGTTAATCATTAGATTTGGAATTCTCATTTTCATAAGCGTTGATGATTTCTGCAACTAACCTATGGCGCACCACATCTTCTTTTGTAAAATACACAAATTCAATACCTTCTATATTCTGCAAAAGATCTCGTGCGTTGGTCAAACCGGAATCAAATCGATTCATTAAATCAATTTGTGTTACATCGCCCGTAACAACTGCTTTAGAATTGTTTCCCAAACGTGTTAAAAACATCTTCATCTGCATTCTTGTTGCATTTTGTGCTTCATCTAAGATGATAAATGAATTGTTTAAAGTGCGCCCCCTCATATAAGCCAAAGGATTGATCTCGATAATTTCTTTATCCATAAGGCTTTTTACTTTTTCCGGAGTTAGCATAAAGCGCAAAGCATCGGTCAACGGACGTAAATATGGGTCGATTTTTTCTTTCAGGTCACCCGGTAAAAAGCCTAATGACTCACCGGCTTCAACTGCCGGACGTGTGATTATTATACGGGAAACTTCATTGTTTCGCAATGCTTGCAAAGCCATAGCCACCGCTAAAAATGTTTTTCCGGTTCCGGCAGGTCCTATCGAAAAAACTAAATCGTTTTGTCGAACCTTACGATAATACTCCATTTGCCTTGGATTTCTGGCTCTGATTATATCTTTTGAGCCGTAAAATATAACATTATCATCTTTAAACGAAGTGGATGAAACAGAATCCTTTAAACTCAGTAAATCCAAAACAGTTTTTACATCATTTTCATCAATCGATTTATTTTTATTTAGCAAGAATATTAACTCTTTGAATATTTTTTCAATAAGCTGAATTTCCTCTAAAGAACCTTTCAGGTGAAGTTTGTCCCCCCGGAAAACCATTTCGGTACCGAACCGCTTGTCTATTAGCTCGATAAATGAATCCTTTGGACCGAAAAGTTGTTGTAAATCAACATCTTCGAATATTAATGATTTTTCTATAACTGCCATTACAATTTTATCCTCAAATAATAAATAATGTCTTTATAAATAATATTATTCAGTACGTTTTGCAAAATGTTTCGAATCGCCCCATTCGCCATAGCCAATATCATCACCTGCTAATTTGATTCTCACTTCTAAGCATCCGCGGCATTCTTCAGGCGATTCAGTAGTGCAAGGTTTATCTTCATAAAGTAAATATTCGTCGCGGTATTTAACCGGTGTCAAATTCGGCATAACGATATTTGCCCCGACTTTGATTGCTTTTTCGCGCCCTAATTTATCCAATGTCTGCATCGCTGTCGTAGCGGCTAAATTAATATCTTTCATCAATATTCTGAGTAACGCCACCATTTTTAGCGAAAGGAAAAAACGTTCGTCTTTCGACATCAATATTCCACGATGTTCGTAAAGCGGTGTATCGTGATGCTCAATATAAGGACCCATACCACACATATCTATATCGAATTCACGCATAAACAGCAAATCGTCGGCTAAATCCTCAATCGTCTGGAAAGGAAGCCCTATCATAACTCCTGTACCAACTTGATAGCCTACCTTCTTCAGTAATTTCAGGCAATTCAATCTTTCTTCGTAATTATGCTCTGCGTCATTAGGGTGTAATTTATAGTACAGCTCACGGTTTGAGGTTTCAATTCTGAGTAAATACCTTGTTGCGCCTTTTTCGTGCCACAATTTATATACTTCCTCGGTTTGCTCACCGCACGATAATGTAATTCCCAACTCATTGTTACTGAGTTCCTTCATCCCTTCAACCATTTCGGCAATTGATTTTGTAAATGCCGGTGAGCTTATTTCGCCGGATTGGAGAACTACTGAGCCGTATTTATTATCGTAAGCAAATTTTGCCGCTTCTAAAACTTCTTCTTTCGTAACCTTGTAGCGCTGTACGTTTTTATTTCCTTTGCGAATTCCGCAATAATAGCAGTTCTTTTCGCAAATATTGGAATACTCTATCAACCCTCTGAAGTATGTTGTATTGCCGATGTATTGTTGTTTTATTTCACTCGATTTTTTAAAAATTGCTTCAGCCTCGGTTTTATTTGCATTCAGCAATGTTATTAAATCGTTTTTATCTAAATATTCTTTTTCTAGTAATTTATCTATTTCTGTCATCATTTTCCTAAATTTCTAAATCAAACTACTAAAACTTCGCGTTCTAATATAACATTATAACGATTATTAATATCATTAATTATATTTTCACTAAAATCAAATATTTCCTTTCCTGTTGCTCCACCGTAATTCACTATAACCAATGAATGTTTCTCGGATATGCCGCACTCACCTTCGCGTCTCCCCTTCCATCCTGCTTTTTCAATCAATTGAGCGGCAGAAAGTTTAATCATTCTATCAGGAGCAAAATATGATTTTAACTCTGGGTCGATTGCCAGTAATGATTTATATTCGGCTTTTTCGATAATCGGGTTTTTGAAAAAACTCCCGGCATTACCCAATACCGTATAATCAGGTAATTTCGAATTGCGGATCTCTAGGATTTTGTTTGTTAAGTCACGGGCGTTGTCAATTTCACCGCTGGATTTCAAATCCGCATATCTCAAATTTGGTGTAAATTTCTTAGAAAGCCTATAGCAAACTTCAGTAATGATATATCGGTTTCTTAAGTAATTTTTGAATATTGAATCTCTATAATCAAAATCACAAGCTTCTTTTGAAAAGTGTTTTTCTCGTGAATTTGTAATATTAATAGCATTCAAATATTCGAAACAATCCTTTTGTTCTGCTCCATAAGCACCAATATTTTGTACAGGTGCGGCTCCTACTGTTCCGGGAATTCCGACTAAGTTTTCGAGCCCGTACCAATTGTTTTCGATCGCTATTTCGATTAACTCATTCCAAGGACAACCGGCAGAAACTTCTACCAGAACATTGTCACTATCTTCACGGATTATCTTTATTTTCTTATTTGTATAACTTAACACAGCTCCATCAAAATCCTTGACGAAAAGCAAATTACTACCGCCACCGATAACAAAAAGCTTTTCATTTTTAAACTTTTGAAGTGTATCTAATATATCTTTTGTTTCATCAAGTTCTACGAAATACTTTGCCTTTGCTTCTATTCCAAAAGTATTGCGTTCTTTTATTGAATAATTTTCTATTATTTGCATATTATGGGTATCTTTTAATTTCTGATTTTTTGCCTTCAGCGTTTTTCGCTGAAACGGTAAACGTAAACGGCTTTGATTTATTAGAACGCTGAATCATAAACTGCTGTTCATAAGTATAATTCTGCGATTTCATTTGACCGCTTAAAGGATAATAATCCGCGTTTCCTGTTATTATTAAATCGGTAACAACGTTATCTCTACCGTCAATTTTTCCGAATGAATAAGTAAAGACCTTAATTTTGTCGTCACCGACAGCTTGAATATATGATATCCTTGGATGCGGATTTGCAAGTACTTTCACCCGCTGACTTTTATCATATAACTTTTCGTTTAAATATCTTTCTAAATATACGAATTGCCCGGTATCGCGCGCTTCAGGAGAGAATACTATTTTCTTACCTCCAACAATTTGCTGAATCACATCACCCTTAGAATTTTTCAAAACCGAATAGGCGTTTTGGCTTGTGAGTGCGGGTAACTGTGGATCAATTCTATATTCTATTTCAGGATACATTGATTGTGGTAATTTAGCATTACCGATATTTTTCAGAACAACTGTAAACTCTGTTTCGGTTTTTCTTCCGTCGTTTCTTGTTATCGAAAAACGTATTTTATTTGACCCGTAATCCGGAGCAATACCCCGAATTAAAATCGTATTATCTTTCGATATTTCATAATCAGCCGAACCGCCATTGCTACCATCCGAATGTTCAATACTGATTTCCGGTTTTCTTTTCAATTCAGTTTGTAAATCTATTCCAGTTATCATAAGCTGATTTGCCCATTTTTCACCTGAAAGGGTTTCAATTACTACATTACCAGGAAAAATAAATAATTCCCCTGTGTTCACTTTAGGAAAATCCAACCAACCGATATTTTGACTTCCCAAACTCAAATTCTGATTAAGAGAATCCAAATTAGAATTTGCAAAATCCAAATCGCTTTGTGTTACGTAGTCGATATTCAAAGAGAATTCTGTTGTAATAGTGATATATTCTTCACCGTATTTTTTATCTTTAGGTTTAACTCTCGCTTTTACTACAATCAAATACGTTTTATCTCTCGGATCATTTGTCGGTGGCTTCCAATAGAATATTGCCGCTTTATGTGCAATATCTTTAGTTATTTTGAAATATCGCGTCGAAGATTTTTTGTTTATGTTTAATACCAATTGTTGGTTCACAGATAAATCTTTAACTATAAAGTCAAAATCTATATCCTTTACATCACCTGTATAGTATATAGTATTTAATGAATCTATGCTTAGTACTTTTGTACTATCGCCGCTTATTAATATCTTCGCGTTCAACACCGTTCCAACCGGTTTCAAACTAAATGGAAATTGAAATACATTTGTATTATTTGCTGTGTCGATGTTATTGCTATTCTTTGCAGGAATAATTAACATCAGCGCCATCAGATATAAAACAAAGTATATCTCGACACCTTTCTTTCTTTTGAACGGTTTACTCATTGACTTTATTTACATTGTTTACTAAAATTCTGCTTAATTCTTCGCGTACAACATCTTCCACTTGTTTTTGCTGTAATTTATTCGTTGATTCGTTTAGTCTTTCAATAGTTTCTTTAAATTCAAGTAGGGTTTTGTTTGTTTCACTCATTATATGAAGCATTTCCGGATTGGGGCTAACAGCTAAGGCATTATTATTAGCCATTTTCATCACTTCGTATATCATTTCTTTCTGTTGAGAACCTATTTCTGTTAAAGCATGAGTCAGATTTTCCATCTGCATAACTGCGGCGGCAAATTCGGTACCAATTTCACCAACTTCCGAAATCAGGTCCTCCCCGGTGGTTGAATTATCCGCTTCATCCAATAAATCCTCGTTAGGTGAAAAAAGCATTACTATAAACATAAACATAAGTAATAGAGCCTCAAAACATACTCCAGCAATTACAAAACGGTTATCCAAAATGTCGGAAAATCTCTGTAGTGCTATTAAAACCAGCAATATAGCCGCTCCGAAATACACGAATGAATTTATTGCGGAGAAATAATATCTATTTAAAATTTCCTCCATCCAAAGAACAGTACCGCGGCGGAACCCCAGTGGATAAACTACTTTCGATTCTACATTAAGGTACCTGTCTATATTTTTGCCGGAAATACATATTCTCCAGCAAATTAAAAACACTGCTATTGCACTTCGTTGTTTTTCGTAACGTAGTGAGTGAAATATATCTTTAAGCAGAAGCCTGCCTTTTACCGTTGCCAAATTTTCTATTTTCATTTTCTATCCATATCAATTTGAATATTTTGCTTTTAATCCGCTCCAAGTATCTTTAATTGTATCTTGCGGGTTTTGATAATCGTTCCAACGGCGAATATACCATAAGCCATCGGTTTGCTTAATTATGTTCAATTGCATTTTCCCAGCGAAAACACGTGGCGGATTTTCGATAAAATCGCACGTTATTCTGTAATCGCTCAAATATACTGCCGAATCGCTTGTCATAATGTCAAATCCCGAATTTGATAATTGAACTTTCGGATTCAATTTATCCGTATTATCTGCTGTCAAACTATTAAAGTAGAACTTTTCCGAATTAATATTCCATTGTACAAAAATACTTGTAAACTTACTGTACGCATCGGAAGAAGCTTGAAAAACAAACACATCCTCCGCGAAACAACCCATATAATTTTCTACGTTCAAATCCTTTACCGCATTGATAAAGTTTGAAATTACTATATCCGCCGAAGTCGGCGGAACGAATCTGGTATTTTGATTGTCGGGTGGCTCTGGTGTTCGCGGCGCGAATAAATCACAAGCCTGAATAAATCCCAATATTAACAAAATGAGACAAATCCGCTTTATTATATGTTTTTTATCTTTCAATTTCTTTGCCAAATTTTCTATTTTTCTAAACTTTTACTCGATTTTCTAATGCTCTGCACAAAGTCGCTTCATCCGAAAATTCTAATGATGAACCTATCGGAACACCACTTGCCAAACGAGTTACTTTAACGGGTAGGTTTTCGAACATTTTTGCGATGTATTGCATCGTGATTTCGCCTTCCACGCTCGGATTTAATGCTAATATAACCTCATCCACCCCGCTTAATCGCGACACTAATTCCCTAATGCGCAAATCATCTGGACCAATTCCATCTAACGGGTTTAGCAAACCGTGAAGTACGTGGTATTTACCATTGAACTCGTTTGTGCGTTCCAATGCAACGATTACTTTCGGTTCTTCGACAACGCAGATTATTTTCGGATCTCTGCGGGTTGAAGTGCAAATCGGACAAGGGTCAACATCGGTAAAACTGAAACATACCGAACACATCCTTACGTTTTCGCCCAAAGATATTAATGTATTCGAAAAATCTTCTATATATTCTTTTGGTTGTTTTAATATATGGAAAACTAATCTCTGAGCTGTTTTTCTGCCGATCGACGGCAACGAAGCAAAATACTCAACCGCTTTTTCTATGCTGTGACTTGAATTCATTTATAAATTCATCCCCGGTATATTCGGTAACATCGAGGAAATTCCTCCCATGGCTTCTTCGAGCAGTTTATCAACGTTGTCTTTTGCTTTATTCACGGCGGCAACAACTAGATCTTCGAGCATCTGAACGTCGTTATTCGCCAATAAAAGTGGATCTATTTTAACACCGGTAACTTTTCCGGCACCGGTCATAGTAACCACAACCATTCCACCACCAGCGTCGGCAGTTATAACTTGTGTTTTTACTTCACCTTGCTTTTTTTCCATTTCCTGCTGTAATCTTTTTACCTGACTCAGCATATTTTGCATATCAAATTGCATTTTATTCCTCAACAAAAATAATTTTCGTACGTATTAATATTATAAAATTCAAATATATCAATATAAAATTTAAAAATGAACAAAATTATGATTATTTTGCAGATTATTTTGAAAACACATTTAATAATTTATAAAAAATAGGAGACGCAATGAGTATATTTGCAAGAATATCGGACATTTTCAAAGCTAACGTCAACGATGCGTTGGACAAAGCAGAAGATCCCGAAAAAATGATAAAACAAATGGTCATCGAAATGGAAGAAGCCATTAACAAAACTACTTTAGCGGTAGCTCAAGCCATAGCCAACGAAAAATCATTAGAACGAAAAATTGAAACTTCTCGTTTACAATCTAAAGATTGGGAACAAAAAGCTATGCAAGCCCTATCGGCAAGCCGCGAAGATTTGGCTCGCGCCGCCTTGGATAAAAAAAATGTTTCTCAGAAAAATGCCGACGATTTGGCTTCCGCCTATCAACAAGCGAAAGTTACGGCTGACAAATTGCGCGAACAACTTCAAGTTTTGAAAGGTAAATTGGAAGAAGCACGCGTAAGACAAAGCACATTGATTGCACGTTCGCAAGCCGCTAAAGCGCAGAAAGAAATCGCCCAAGCAGCAAGCGGAGTTGGAACAAGTGCATTTGCTAATTTTGAAAAATATGAAATGAAAATCGAAAAACTCGAAGCGGAAGCAGTTGCTTATGAAGAACTTGGTGATACTTCGTCTTCACTGGAAGCTGAATTTAAAAAATTATCTACAAACACAAATACCGATCAAGATTTATTAGAACTAAAAAGAAAAATGGGATTACTCTCGGAGTAATAAGGAAATAATCATGGATACAAATTTTAATTCAAACGTTTTGATAAATGATGCAGTCAAAGTAATTTCTGAAATTCTGACCGACGCATTAGAGAATAATAAAATCAAACAATTTTCTCAAGTCGAAGAAAATAAATTCACCGTTGAATTTGGCTCATCGCAGGTTCTGATTACTGCAACCGCCGATGAAGAGAGCAAAATTAATTCTATCGAATTTTCTGCCATCGTTACTACCGGAACAAATTTAAAACCGGAGCTAATGGAATTGCTTCTGAAATCGAATACGTCTTATGAAACAGGCGCATTCGGAATTCTCTTCGATGGTACGATAGTATATAAGCAAATCTTGCTTACTGATAAATTGACACCGCTTGCGATTGCCCGCAATTTGGAAATCGTCGGCAAAGTTGCTGATAAATACGACGACATTATAGTCCATAATTTTGGCGGAAAACGCGCCACAGATGTTGATTTTGAAGTATAATGAGTTTATAAAGTTCATCAAGTTTATATAGTTCTTAAAGTAGAGACGTTGCATGCAACGTCTCTGTTTATAAATTCCATCAGGGATTTGATGTCGGTAGAAAATTGGTTTACACAAGAGTTGGCGTGCCGTAGGTACTCGATATAAATTAATAATCAACCGGTTTAAATATATAACGTTCATTGTATTCTACACCACTTGTTCCTCCGAAACATTTTTCATTCAACTATCAACTATTTAAGCTTTTACCAATTCATTGTCAATCAATCTTGTATTACCCAAATAAACCGCCGCCAATAATACTATATCATCCTTTGGGTCGAAATTATCGGGTAAAGAGAAATCATCCGCTTTGGCCGATTGGAGATACTGAATCCTAAAATCCAAATCCATGGATAATTCCTTCGCCATAATGTAATCTATTTCTTGGCGTTCTCTAATACCTTTTTCAATAGCAGATCTCCCATTCAGCAATGCTTGGTGAATCATTTTCGCTTTTGAGCTTTGCGCTTCGGTAAGGTATTTGTTGCGTGAACTTTTCGCTAAACCGTCCTCGCGTCGTATTGTCGGCATAACCACGATCTCGACTGGAAGATTCAAATCGCTGATCATTCGCTTAATCAGCAATGTCTGCTGATAATCCTTTTGTCCAAATACTGCTATATCCGGCATTGTACATCCGAATAATTTAGCAACGATTAATGCAACGCCATCGAAATGTGTCGGTCTGAAAGCTCCTTCAAATCTTTCCGTAACTCCTGAAATATGGATATTGGTCGCAAATCCTTCGGAATACATATCTTTTTCATCGGGTGCGAATAAATAATCGGCTCCGCTCTCCCCCGCTAATAAGCAATCCTTTTCGAAATCGCGCGGATATTTCGAAAAATCTTCTGCCGGTCCGAATTGTGTTGGATTTACAAACAAGGTGGTAATTACAACATCCGCTATTTCGTGCGCATAACTTATTAAACTCAAGTGCCCTTCGTGAAGGAAACCCATTGTTGGTACGCAAGCTATGGTTTTGCCTTGCTTTTGCAAAGATTTCGCAATCGTCTGCATTTCTGCGGCACTATTTATTACTATCATAAATTTTTGTCTCGATACTTTTTTAATTTTTATATAAATCTCGATACAAAATTACAAAACATTCAGCAATGGTGACCCGCTATTTTCTCAATATACCCTCTAATCAATTTCAAATCGAAAGGCAATGTCCAATTATCCGAAATTTTTTGGAAATTCGCCAACGCATTCGGAATGCTTTGAATAAAATGTTGCTTTTGCTGGATGATTCCGCGAAAACCATAGGCACCCAATGTTTGCAGTATTCTGATTATCACAAATCCGTCATAATATTGCATAAACTCATTAGAAGGATAATTTATTTTTTTATTCAGATCACTAATATAAAACTCAAGCAATTGCGCTTTCTGTTCACAGGAAATATTGGCTTTCGCTTGATACAAAAGCGAAGCTATATCATATTGTAACGGACCTTTACGCCCACCTTGAAAATCTATGAAATATGGCTTATCATCTTTAATTATTATATTCCGCGCTTGGAAATCTCTGTACATAAAGTATTTTTTATCGACAGACAACAGAAAATCGCTCAGCTCGGAAAATTCTTTCTCCAATGCGTCCTCATCAATTTCCGGCAGTATCATTTTCAAAAAATAATACTTAAAGTAGTTCAAATCCCACATAATTGATGTTCGGTCAAATTCTTGGCGTGGAAAACACAACGAATAATCCAATCCGCCATCTCCATCTATCTGCAACCGCACCAGCTCGGTAATTGCTTTTTTATATAGTTCTAAAACTGGTTGCGGTATTTTGCCTTCTGCTCTTGTATTCAGCAAAATGCCTAATAAATCAGTATCACCGAAATCTTCCTGAATATAATATTTCAGGTCTTCGGAGTGCAGAAATACTTCGGGTACATTTAATCCTTTTTGCTTGAAATGCTTTGCAAATTCTATAAACGCTTTATTCTCTTTCTCATCAGTTCCTATGGTTCCAATAGCCGATTGCGAACCCGAATTCAGCCTATAGTATTGCCTTTGCGAACCGGAACCGGTTATCAATTCAGTGGTTACTGGAGCCTGCCCAAAGTATATGCGGAATAGTTCCGCTAATATATTTAATTCATCATTCATATTTGCAAATTTAACAATTCTTATGCCATTAATTAGGATTGTTTGAATAATTGGGTTGAAACAAATGTAAAGTGAAAAAAAATCCTCGGTAAGTGCCGAGGATTTTCTTTATTTTGCAATTATGAATCGTTTCATTATCGTTCTATCTCCAATATCAATTAGAACTGTATAAGCTCCATTAGGAAGAGCAGAGCAGTCAATTGTGTAATTATTTCCCGCTACGAAGTTCCTGTTTATTTGTTTCGATAAAATTTCACAACCACTCATATTTAGAATTGATATGCTTTTAATCACAGCATCCAGCATTGTATTTTCCAATATAAGATTATCTTTCACCGGATTCGGTAAAATACGAAACATATTTCCAGCATCCTCGGAAGTGATTGAGTTACCGAATTCACCGGTATAAAAAGTAGAAGTCTTCGACCAAGTTGTATAACCAAATTTTGTCAAAGCTCTCAATTTCCACCATATTGCTTTATTGGGTAAAAGGAACTCTTCTATTTGGAATTCTGATTTTGTGGTTTTAAAATTGGGTGAATCACCTACATAGCTTTTAATTATTCTAAGCTCATATTCTAAAGCTCCTTTCACATCTGTCCAATCTAGCTTTGGAGCTTTTTCGACATAAGATTCATTATCTGCAGGATAGAGTAATTCCACTTCAATTGCTTTGGCTTCAGTTTGAAAAGCATATTCAGGTGACCATAAGCCATATCCTTCTTTTTTTAGTGGTCTTATGTACCACATAGCCCAATCTTCATAATTAAGCGAATCCACTATTTGGTATTCGGGTTCTTCTGTACTTATAATCATTTTTTGATTATTTCCATGTATTAATTTAACTTGATAGCCTATAGCTCCGTCAAATTTTTTCCAAACAAGTTTTGGAACTAAAGAATTATTTTGAGAATACTGTTTTGGTGCAATTGCAGAAATCATCCCTCCCAAATTAATATTATATGTATTTATTCTCGACCAAGATAATGTGTCTGAATTTATTATTGGTCTAACTTGCCAAGTAAAACCATAAGCATTAATCGGTTCATACAAATGAAGAGTTGTATCATTAGTCATAAACATTTGCTTCACATAATTACTGCCGTCATAGAAATTTAATACCATCTGATACTGTGTTGCTCCTTCAAACTTACTCCATATAAAATCTGTGTTTACCGGAATATAGTCACTATTATTCGCTGGAGATATTGGTGTGATTAGTTTAATAGATTTGAAAGATGATATTTCGGACCATTTTGAATAAAAATCTTTAAGCTTTGCTCTTACTCTCCAATAATATGTTGTATTTTCTTCTAATGAATCTATCGCATTATAAAAAAATGTACTATCTTGACCATAAATGAAATTTGCTATTTTAAAATTATTGAAATCCTTATCTGTAGATACTTCAAAGCGATAACCTACAGCACCATCGATTTTGGACCATTTAAATTTTGGATTAAATTCAATATTTTTACTATTGTTAGCAGGATATATTATTTGAACGTTTATGTTAGATTCAGTTGAAAAATTATAAGTTGGAGATTGCGCAAAATCACCATTTTCATAATTTCCTTTAACTCTCCAATAATATTTAGTATAATAATCTAATGCAGTAGTTAAAGTGTAGCTTGTTTCATTAGTAGTGTAAGAAAGTTTTTCATTAAATTCAATATCCTTCGATATTTCAAGTTCGTAATTCTTTACATCCTTTAACTCAAGCCATTTAAAACTTGTATTTACTAATATTTCAATAGCCTCATTTTTAGGTTCGAGTAAAGTCAACGCTTCTGTTTTAAAATTCCAAGTCTCCGACTTGCCGACTATATTTGAATTAGCATCGAGTGCAGTAACTCTCCAATAATATTTTACATTTTGGTCTGTTTTATTAGGTGGGGTAAAAATAGTCTCCTTTAAATTAATATCATAAACTATATTATTAAAATCAGTATCCGTAGCTAATTCAAAACGATAGCTATTTGCTTTTATATGCGAATACCATTTGAATGGGCAATATGAACTTACGTTTTCTGAATTGTTTGGAGGCGTAGTTAGGGTTAATGATGAATCTAAACTTTCTTCAAAATTACCTAATAATGCGTATCCATAAGTGTTTTTATCCTTAAAACCATATAAATAAGCACCAAAAGGTTCTTTAGCCCTAATTTGGTAAACGCCAACGGAATCATCTATCTTCAAAGTAACAGCTCTGTATTTTCGAGTTTCATTTTTTTCTGAGGCAAATTCCAAACCTTGATTTTGAGCTACTTCATTTAACTTTTGCCAAATAATTTTTCCGTCTGTTGCTTTGCCAATTTCCATATCATCAGGAATAGTTCCTTTTTCGGTTGCCTTATAACATAAATTCAAATAATTTACTGTTGATGAAGCGCCTTGCAATGTTCCGGGAAGTGCAAAAAGTAAATGGTTTTGATATTTATTTATTGGAATTAAAGCTATTTGGAAAGGATCATTTTCTGAACCGTCATCAGGTGCTCCGGGATTATATTGAGTAACAGCGATTTTATTTGAGGAAGAAATTGTTATCGGGTGCAAAATTTCACCTGAGTTAACATCATTTGCGCGCCTTTCTATAAAACCCGTGTCAATCACACCACCCACAGTTTTAATAAATGCCCATTCTTTTCCATCACGTAGAATTACGGTATTAGGTTCAGAAGCGAAAACTCGTATAATTGAACCTTTTTTTCGATTTGCAAGATTAGTAACCTGATATTCATTTCCCCAAGATTCCATTGGCAAATCTTGTTCAATAATATAATTTATCATTCCGCTTGATATCGGCAAAGCCGCCGCATAACTGCCGGATATTACAGCAACCGGCTTATCAGCATTAACAACTGAACCTGTTACATCTGCATAATAATCAAAAGCACCAATTAGCCATACGTCACCACTATTTAATATTGATGTTCGTTTTTCTCCTCCTTTCATAGGGTTTTGACCGGATGTATAGGTTAATAATGGATTCCCGCTGAGAGT
Organism: bacterium; assembly: GCA_037127915.1. Lineage (GTDB taxonomy): Bacteria > Bacteroidota > Ignavibacteria > Kapaibacteriales > UBA2268 > JBAXXL01. The sequence goes on along the minus strand of JBAXXL010000048.1, from coordinate 10,524 downwards.
TACTTCAACTTCTGTTTGGTCATAAACACCCACTATGCTCGTATATGATGGAAGATACTGTCCGCCATTATTAGTTACAGGACTGTTATAAGACGATACGATATATTTTTGTCCTAAAGCTTGCAATGGTAATGCGGAAAAACCTTCTGCTACGTCTCTATTCCGAAAAAAACCATAACAGACAATTGGTTTTTCGGAAGTGACAATTATCGCATTGCCTTTAAAAACTTGTTCAGGTTTGGGTTCATCTCTATCACTTATTTGATAACATAGTGCTGAGTTTAAGTCAATACGAAACTCCAATACACCGTTTGGCGATATAGTTCCTTCCATATTAACGTCTTTACCGGGTACTTTTAAAGTAACTTTTGTAGCGTACTGCGAAGTAACATAGATATAGCAGTAATCATCAACTGTTGACATCCAGCCTGGATGAAATGTTAAAAAGAACTCAGTTCCAATATTTGAAGAACCAAGCAATTTGGGTAAATCTTTCTGTAAGTTTTCTTTGCTAATTTCACCAGCCCATAGAATGTTCTGAACCAAAATGATAAAGCAAATTAGTTTAATTGCGCATTTCATATTATTCTCCATTATTTAATTAACAATTACTTTAACAAAATTACATATAATAATTTTAATTTCCAAAAAATAATAATACATTTTTCATAACAGCCTCATTCCTTACTATATTATTAATTTTTCAAATTAAAACTTTTTGAAAGTAATAAAACAATTTAAATTGCAAAAAGTTACAGTTATAGGAAAAATAATCAAGATTTTTTTAAAATAAACTATATTTCCAAATTTCCGTCTTTATTAGATAAACTTATGAAATTGAAGTATGAAAAAAATAGTAATTTTAATATTAGCAATAGCTTGTTGTCAAATAAGCCTTTTTGCGCAAGAAATAAATCAAAACCAGGAAAGTTTCGAATTTGACGCCATAGTTTTTAAAAGCGACGTGCCTCACCAATCTCGCATCGATGTATATGCGCTCATCCCCTACCAAACTTTGAATTTCCTAAATTCCAATAATAATTACGGTGCAAAGTACAGCCTAAATATCAACGTTTACGATAGTACCGACAAGTTGGCATATACCAAAACCATTGATCGTATTGTCAAGGAAAACGATTATTTTACAGCTATCGGCGGTACCGGCAAATTTGATTATGTTCAGCAAAGATTTGATATAGTTCCCGGTAATTATCGTATTAAAGTAATACTTCAAGATAAAATTTCGAATTTATCGTTCGACAAAAGCCGCTCCATAACAGCTCTGGATTTCTACGAATACCCTTTTTCTCTCAGCGGAATAATGATAGTCAGCTCCATCGAGGAAAACGCCGGTAAATATAAAATCACCCCTCACATATCGGATAATATTTCAACCCTTAAAGACGGATGGTTTGCTTTTTTTGAAACATATAACGATTCCACTGAGATGAAGGCGGATTTCGTGTTTCAAGTTGTTGACAAAGATAATAAAGTCATTGCCGGTAATAATAGAGTCAGTATTACTATTCCTCAAGGTAGAAGCCAGCATTATATGCAGATTCCGTATAAACCTTCGATGACGGCGGGCGGCTATACTTTACGGGTGTTTGCGCTTACTCCTTCCGAAAAACAGGATTTTGCGCCAACTGAATTTTTAGCCATTACTCAGCGCTCAATTTCTAATTTGCCTACTTTAGGTGCTTATGTAGTCAGTGATATTGACGAAGCAATCGCCGAAATGCAATATGTTGCTGAATCGGAAGATATTAAATACATCAAAGCCGCTCCCGACGATCAGGAAAAAACAAGACGTTTTTATGAATTTTGGAAGAAAATTGACCCAACACCGGGAACCGATGTGAACGAAGCGTTCGAGCAGTATTATATGCGAATAAATTTCGCTAACAAAAACTTTAAAAGTACTTATAGAGGCTGGCAAACAGCTAAAGGAAAGGTTTATACCATCTACGGCGCACCGATGAAGGTGGAGCAAACCCAAGCAAATACAAATGACGGCAGGTATTATGAGCAGTGGATATACGGAAACGGTCGTGAATTCATTTTTTATGATGCCACGGGATTCGGTGATTTCCGCTTTTACAGACCGTATGACGTTGCGGAAAAATATAGGTATGAGGGTTAATATTCAAATTTCCAACACTCGCAAGTGTTGGAAATTTTTCTCGATTTATATTTGCTATTTGAAAAGGTAAGATTAATTTGCTTCGATTGTCTCTTCTCTATATTTAATGTTATACTCTTTAATGAGATTCTTAGTACTGTCGTTTAAATATTCGATATAATCCTTGCCACTAAGAAGAAAAGCTTTATGTGCATTATCTTTCATTTCCCAAACTTCTTTCAATGATTTACAATCAGTCGTTTTCATACACTACCTCCATGGGGTTTAGTAATAATAATGGTTTACGATAACCATAATTTAAATTGAATGAATTTATTTTTTCTTGCTTATTGATATTTGCTAAGTGTTTGAAATTCCATGAAAGCAATATGTCAAATTCATAATATGACGCAAATGCAAGGTGCAGAGCATCTTCAAATTTGTTTTGAGGAATAATTTTAAAATCGATGTAGTTTTTGGCTAATTCTACAATTGTTTGGTTAATACGATTATAAAGTTCTAAGTTGTAATTTGTAATGGATTGCATTAATACCAATCTTTTATCTGCATCCCCAGTTTTATTTATCTCATCGATAACTATCTGTGATATATAAACATCGAATACGTTTAAATAATTTTCAAAAAAATCTAGAGTTATATCTTTAAATTGTGGTGCATCATCAGCAAAAAGAAAATTTATAACTGAAGTATCAAGATATATTTTTAGTTTTTTTTCCATAAACAATTCTGATCTATATTTCGCGATACGTTTATTTTGTTTTATAAATTACATTATATCAACGAACATAGGTTTAAAACATTTTATAAGAATTAATTATTTTTTGCAAATACAATTACACTGAGTCAAAAATTTTAAATTAATATTCAAATGTCTAACTTATTGGGGTCAGATCATTATCAGTTAAAAACCTTCCTCCGGTTTGAAACCTGCGGAAGGTTGAATTACTAAATTCTTATTTAATCACCCCAGTATCAAAAAGAACGTCGTATTGCGATTCATAAGAATAAAATACCGACCAAGCGTTGTTAGTTCCTTCGGTTTTTATTTCGTAGAAATCGTAAAATCCTTCCGATCTATCGCCTGCGGCATTCAATTTACACCAACCCGAAATACCGTAATATTTTTCACTTTGCGCTACGAGTTCGGATTTGATATTAGCTGTAGTTTGATTCTTTGCCGATGTTACCATACTTTTTATCAAGCACACAGCACCGTCATAAGCTGTTATTCCGTAAGGATTGACCAAGCCATTGGTTTTGGTTTTGATTCTTTGTGATAAGGCATTATATTCTGTTGAATTATAAACATTATTGCCCAAAGTAACAACACAGAAATTTACATCTTTAGCAAATTGTAAAGCAATCGGATTGGCGAATAACAAACCTGTATATGTGCCGTCACCGCCGTACCATTTCACCGTTTTAAATAAATCTTCCTGAGTGAATACTTCAAAAAGTTGAATGTATTCTTCAAAACTTGCTAAAAATACTCCAATTTTGTTGCTTTGGTATGTTTTCAAAGCAGAAACTATGGCAGAACGGATTTTTTCTACTGCCGAGGCGGCAGATTCCTTGGACAAATCATATTTAACTGTGGATGGATGATTGATTCCGCGGGTATCCAAATATTCCCCTAATGAATTGGTCAATGCTAAGTTTGCAACATCATCTCTCGACACAGGAATTACGCAGTCCAATTCATGGTATTTTGTTAATTTGGAACTTGCTTTAGCCATCAGATTATCCGAAGGTACAAAACGATAAATGTTATCGTTTACAACAGCCAATTCACTTGAAGTACTCGAATTACTTACAAGCAAAATATCTTCTTGGTCAGCATATTGCTTTAATGCCTTCACTGCGGAGCTGGTATTGATTCCGAAAATCACATTGTAGCCTTTTTCTTCGTGAAGCTGTTTTACTTTAGTCAATACACTTGAAGCTTCGGCCCCGTCGTCAACTATTTCATAAACAAAATCTACTTTCTGCGAGATTCCGGCATACATTGCTTTCATATCATCTACAGCTAATTCGAAACCTGCACGTGTAGTTTTACCGATTTCCGAGACAGGACCTGTTTCCGAAACAAGAACAGCAATTTTGACCTCAACTTTGTCGGGATCGGTTTTCAAAGGTGGACAAGTTTCTTCACCGCAAGAAAAAAGTAAGAACGATAATAGTAATAATGGCAACAAAGATTTTTTCATATACTAACTCTTTTATATTTTTGAATTTTGTAACTGCGCAATTCAAAAATAATAAATTGAACACAATTATAAAAACTTTAATTAATTTCTTTTGCATTCTTTGGAAAATAAATGCTTTTAAAATTACATAAATTGAATTTACCTGAATACACCTTCCAATTCAAGACCGAAGGTAAGCCTGCTATTTACGATATTATTAGAAAGAAATATATCGTATTAACGCCCGAAGAATGGGTTCGCCAAAATTTCATCCGATATTTGGTCGAAGATAGGAAATATCCGAAATCGAGAATCAAGTTAGAACATAATATTAAGGTCGGAAATGTCTCGCGCCGCTGCGATGCTGTTTTTTTCAGTAAAAATATGAACCCAGAAATACTGATGGAATTCAAAGCACCCGAAATTCCCATCAAAACCAAAACAATTTTCCAAGGTGATGTCTATAATATTGAACTGAAAGTTTCACTCATTGTTATCTCCAATGGATTAGAACACTTAATACTTCAGCCTGATTACATAAATGGCGAATTTACTCAATTAAATGACATCCCAATTTACAGCGGGAAAATCTCTTTTTAAATATTATTGCTTTTTTTGTAATGATTTTGCGATTTTATTTGCATAATTAAAATAAACATCGTAATTTTGAAGTTCAAATATTGACATGGTAAGAAAAAATGAATGCAATTGATATAGTTAATACGATGGTAGTTGAACGTGCAACAGAATCACGTAAACAAAAAGATGGCGAGAACTTCGTTGAAGTACCAGAATTCAAAGCCGGCGATACAGTGAACATTGGTGTACGTGTAGTCGAAGGTGAAAAAGAGAGAATTCAGAATTACAAAGGTATTGTAATCGCGATTCACGGTGCAAGTATAAACAAAACCTTTACTGTTAGAAAGATTTCTAACGGTGTGGGTGTTGAAAGAGTTTTCCCTGTATTTTCACCTATGCTTCAAAGCATTACCATCATAAGAAAAGGTAATGTTCGTAGAGCAAAGCTTTATTATCTTCGCGGAATGACAGAAAAGAAAATTCGCGCAAAAATCAGATAAAAACCCGTATCACGAAAGTTTTAAGAAAGCCGCTTTTTATAAAGACGGCTTTTTTTGTTTGCCCAATCTATTATTTTTAAAATAGAGTATCTGAAATATTGAAATTCGGATATTTTTTGTTAATTTTAAACTTTGTATAATATTAATAAAAATAAATTGACAAATACATTATCAATTCTTTTCATCGGTGATATAGTCGGGAACGCCGGACTAAAAATTACTGAAGAGCGATTACCCGAATTAATTAAGCGTTTTTCGGCGGATGTCGTTATAGTAAATGGCGAAAACGCTGACGGCGGTAAAGGTATAATTGCAGACCAAGCCGATATGCTATTCAAATTGGGCGTTGATGTAATTACATCAGGAAATCATATTTGGGATAACTGGGGTTCGAAACCTCTACTTTATAATGAAGAGCGTTTAATTCGCCCAGCTAATTATCCCCAAGGAAATCCCGGAATGAGCTACCGGATTTTTGAAACGAAGGATGGTGTTACTGTCGCTGTTATGCAACTACAAGGGCGTATATTTATGCCTATAATTGATTGCCCGTTCAAATCGGCAGAAAAAACATTACCCAAGTTACAAAAACGAACAGATGTTATTATCGTTGATGTTCATGCTGAAGCAACAGCCGAAAAACAAGCAATGGGTTGGTATCTGGATGGGAAAGTAAGTGCTGTAATAGGCACACATACACACGTCCAAACAAGCGATGCCAATATATTGCCCAAAGGTACAGCTTACATCACCGATACCGGTATGACCGGTTCGTTCGATTCTGTATTAGGTATGAGCAAAGATGTTGCCTATAAAAGAATGATTTTAGGTACTGCGCAAAAATATGAACAAGCAGAAGAAGACCCGAAAATTTCCGGTGTAAATATCGAGATTGACTCTATAACTGGTCAGGCTCTTAAAATAACCGCATTTTGCGAACCTGTCTTTATAACTGATATAACGAACGATATTGGCTAAAAAAATGGAACTCAACGCAAATATTCCGACGGGTGAACTAAAAAACAAATGGGCTAACCGAAAATTAGAAATGGGTTTGGTAAGTCCATCCAATAGACGGCGATTCAAGATAATCATCGTTGGTTCCGGTTTGGCTGGTGCCTCTGCCGCGGCTGGATTGGGCGAACTCGGTTACAATGTTGAAGTTTTTACGTATAATGATTCTCCACGTCGCGCTCATAGTATTGCAGCTCAAGGCGGTATTAATGCGGCAAAAAATTACAAAAATGACGGCGATAGTATCGAACGACTTTTCTTGGATACTATCAAAGGTGGCGATTACCGTTCGCGCGAAGCAAACGTTTATCGCCTTGCCGAGCTTAGCAATAACATTATAGACCATTGTACTGCCCAAGGTGTGCCTTTTGCACGCGACTATAGCGGATTGCTCGATAACCGCTCATTCGGCGGTGCTCAGCTCAGCAGAACCTTCTATGCCAAAGGGCAAACCGGTCAGCAATTACTTTTAGGAGCATATTCCGCACTCAGTAGGCAAATTAAAGCGGGAACTGTAAAACTGCATACTCGTTTAGAAATTTTGGATATAGTTGTAACACCCGAGGGCAGAGCTGTTGGAATAATTACTCGCGATAACCTTACAGGAGAATTAGAACGTTTTACAGCAGATGCTGTAGTTTTAGCAACCGGTGGATATAGCAATGTTTTTTACCTTTCAACAAATGCGAAAGCTTGCAACGCCACTGCAATTATTCAAGCATATAAACACGGCGCAGGTTTCGCAAACCCGTGCTATACTCAAATCCATCCGACCTGCATTCCGCCATCGGGTGATTACCAATCTAAATTAACATTGATGAGCGAATCTTTGAGAAATGACGGAAGAATCTGGGTATCTAAGAAACAAAATGACAAGCGAAAGCCGTCGGAAATCCCTGAGAATGAAAGAGATTATTTTTTGGAACGAAAGTATCCAAGCTATGGTAATTTAGTTCCACGCGATATTGCTTCTCGCGCTATAAAAGAAGTATGCGATCAAGGATTCGGTGTTGCTGGTTCAGGTCTTGGCGTGTATTTGGATTTCTCTGAAGCAATCAATAGATTAGGCAAGAAAACGATTGGCGAACGCTACGGCAATCTTTTTGAAATGTACGAAACAATAACCGGTGCCAATCCCTACGATACACCTATGATGATCTACCCCGCCTCGCATTATACTATGGGCGGCTTGTGGGTGGACTATAATTTAATGACCACAGTAAATGGTTTATTTGCAATAGGCGAAGCAAATTTCTCGGACCACGGCGCAAACCGCTTAGGAGCAAGCGCTCTAATGCAGGGTTTAGCAGATGGATATTTTGTGTTACCTGCTACCATGGCCAATTTTCTAGCAAAAGAAGGAAATGCAAATATTACTATCGGTGCTACAGAATTCCACGAATCTTTAAAATCTACCAAATCAAGGATTGATTTACTTTTAAAATCCAAAGGAACAAAAACACCACAGTATTTCCACCGCGCATTAGGAAAAATTGTCTGGGATAAATGCGGAATGAACCGAAATGAAGCAGATTTAAAAATCGCCCAAAAAGAAATCGCCGATTTACAGAATGAATTTGAATCGGATTTGCTTATTTCAAAAGACCCCGCAATTAACGCATCTTTGGAAACAGCTTTACGAGTCGCAGATTTTTTTGAAGTCGCTAAACTTATGGTTATTGATGCTTTAAACCGTCGCGAAAGTTGCGGTTCTCACTTCTGCACAGAATTCCAAACAGAGGATGGAGAAGCCCAACGCAATGACGATGAATTCCTACATTGCACTGTTTGGGAATATATGGGTGAAGGGAAAATACCAATTTTACACAAAGAAAATTTAAATTTTGAATACGTTCAATTAAAACAAAGAAATTATAAATAGGAGTTATTCATGAAAAAAGTATTAATATTATTAGTTATTAGCTTAATTGTAGTTAGTTGTAGTGCCGATGATAAAAAGAAACCTACAACTGAAGAAAACAAAACAGAGCAAAAAGTCGATACTAGGAAAATAGCTAAAAGAGCAGAATATAAATCCGGTGTAGTGGAATATATAACCAAAGGATTTTCAACAGGTAAACAAACACTTTATTTCGACGATTGGGGTTTTAAAAATGCCGTAATTCAAACTATGAAAGTTGGAGAAACAACAGTCCAAAACCATATAATAATTACCGAAGGCTGGACATACCAGATGAATAAAACTGAAAATCGTTATTTTAAAGTTAAAAATGATGATTCTGAAAAATATCGTAAACTTTATGAAAAATTCAAAAGTAATGAAGAAGCTACGAACGAATTGCTGAAGCAAGCCGGTGGTAAAATGATTGGTAAAGAAAATTTTATGGATAAAGACTGCGATATTTGGGAGATGCCTGCGCAAAATTCAAAGAATTGGCTTTGGAAAGGAGTAATCTTAAAATCGGTTATGTCGATGCCAATCGGACAGCTAACTTTCGAAGCCACAAGCATTAAATTAGATGTGGCAATTCCTGATAGTGTATTTGCTATTCCACAAAACGTTGAATTTAAAATCGTTTCATCAAAGAAGAAAGAAGGTTTATAATAATTTTTACCGAGAAACTTATATGGTTTATAGCCGCCCAACATTATTGCTAAACGAAAAAGTTGCACGCAATAATATAGAATTTATGTCAGCGAAACTTAAGTCAAAAGGGCTTAAGTTTCGCCCTCATTTCAAAACTCATCAATCCTACGAAATTGCATACTGGTATAGTGATTATGGTGTCGATGCAATCACTGTCTCTTCTGTCGATATGGCTAAGTTTTTCGCAAATAATGGCTGGCTTGATATTATGATTGCATTTCCGGTGAATTTGTTACAAGCTGACGAAATCAACAACCTTGCAGGCAAAGTAAATCTAACAATTATTTTAGATGATTTGTACGTTCTGGAATTGTTGGACAAATTAGTAACAAATAATCTAAATTGCTTTATTAAAGTTGATACTGGTAATCATAGAGCAGGAATACCGGCAGAAAATCTAGAAGAAATTGAAAGTTTAGTAAATGCCTTCGGAATTTCACGGCATTTGAAATTCAAAGGATTTCTCTCACACGCCGGTCAAACCTATCATGCAGAAAGTAAAGAAGAAATATTAGGTATTCATAGTGATAATAAGAACAAGTTGCTAAACTTAAAACAAATCTTTTCTAACCCTGATCAAGAAATAATCCTTTCGACCGGTGATACACCTTCGGCTTATTTGGCACAAGATTTCACAGGTTTGGACGAATTGCGTCCGGGGGTTTTTGTATTTAACGATTTGATGCAGAAACAACTTCTTGGATTAAACAATTCGCAGATTGCAACTGTGATGGCTGTACCTGTAGTATCCGTTTATCCTGAAAGAAATGAAATGTTAGTTTTTGGCGGTGCTGTTCATTTTTCAAAAGAAAGTATCAAAATTAATGGGCATACAGTTTACGGTGAATTGGTCAAACTTCTACCCGACGGTTCATGGTTTGAAATAGACTCAGAAACAAAAGGGTACCTGACGTCTATTTCTCAAGAACATGGCGTCATAACCACAAACGATAAATTCATAAACGTGATAAAACCGGGCGATGTGGTCGGCGTTATCCCTGCACACGCTTGCTTAGCCGTGGCCCAAATGAAATATCTATACTGCGGTGGAATGAAAATTGTGACAATGAACAGCTAAACAGTGGTCAATGGTTAATTATAAATTGTTAATGGGAATAAGATTTCATCGCAAAGACGCGGAGACGCAAAGAAATTGTTTTGAACTGGAGGGACAGGTCCCGACTGTCCGCCTTCGTAATTCGCAATTAGTAATTATTTTTGACCTCCCTCGGAGGTCTTTTTTTTGCCATCTATAGTTCTATTTTGGAAAGTATTTTGGCTAAAGCCCTTTATTGTAGCGTTTATCCTCACCGCGACTTAACAGTAGTATCTATTAAAGAAGATTGACAAATTAATTACTAATTACGGGTTTTCCTTTCTTCGCATTCAAAATTCAAAATTCAATATCCAAAATTCAAATTTTGTCTAAAGATGGATTCTTCACTTCGTTCAGAAAGACTGTCTTTCTCCATATCCGAACTTCTCTGCGGCTTT
>JBAXXL010000047.1:0-29889 GCA_037127915.1 bacterium | reverse complement strand
AATTCAAAAAACTAAAATTGGATTTAAGCGGCATAACGGCTGTTACAATGCCCGGATTTGGTACGACCGGAAGAACCCGCAACAACGCTGAGATATTAGCAGAAGCACTGAAAGTGGATTTCAAAACCATATCTATCGATAAAGCTGTTCGCCAGCACTTTAGTGATATTGGCCAAGATGAAAATACGTATGATATAACTTATGAAAATTCTCAAGCTCGCGAACGTACCCAAATTTTGATGGATTTATCGAATAAATTAGGCGGAATTGTTATTGGAACTGGCGATATGAGCGAAATAGCACTGGGTTGGTGTACGTATAACGGTGACCAAATGTCTATGTATAACGTTAACGCCGGCGTGCCGAAAACAATGATTCAAGAACTTATTCGATATATGAGCGAAAATAAATTTGGTAATGAAATAGCCGACGTGCTGAAAGATATTTGCAACACTCCTATTTCGCCGGAACTTTTGCCGCCTGACGTGGCAGGGAACATAGAGCAGAAAACCGAAAGTGAAATTGGACCTTATGAACTTCACGATTTTTTCCTATTCCACCACTTGAAAAGCAATTTCGAACCTCAGAAAATTGCTTATATCTGCTCTATCGCATTCCACGGGAAATACTCAACTGCGGAAATAAAAAAGTGGCTGAATATATTTTATAAACGATTTTTCACTCAGCAATTTAAGCGCAATCCAATGCCCGATGGTCCTAAAGTTTGCCAAATTTCGCTGTCACCACGTGGTGAATTGCGCCTTCCTAGCGAATTTTCACCTAATATTTGGCTGATGGATTAAAAATAAATTGCAATGCCGATGAATGAAAGCAACATAGATTTGAAAGACCTGCTTATAAAGAAGGCTTTTAGCTTAGGTTTCGATGCTGTAAATTTTGCCCAAGCAGAGGAATTAACCCCCGAAAGCCAGTTTTTTTCCCAATGGCTGGCTCAAGAAATGAACGGCGATATGAAGTGGATGGAGCGCGATCAGGAAATACGTTTCAACCCCAACGCACTTTTATCCGGAACAAAAACAGTTATAGTACTTGCAAAATCATATTACAACGAATATAATCATACCGAGCAAACCGGTAAAATCTCGCGCTATGCTTGGGGTAGAGATTACCACGACGTAATAAAACCTAAACTTAAAGAATTGGGCAATTATATTACTGAGTTCAGACCCGAAAATAAATTTGTTGTTAGCATTGATTCGGGAAGGGTGTTTGAAAAAGCCTGGGCGATAAAAGCGGGTTTGGGTTGGCAAGGCAAGCAAAGCTTGATTATTAATGAAGAATTAGGCACTTTTTTCTTTATTGGAATCATTTATTCAACTGAAGAAATTCAGCCGGATAAAATGGTGGAAGATAAATGCGGAAACTGCAGAAAGTGCATCGCGTCCTGTCCTACAGGTGCAATCAAAGAAAACAGAAGCATTGACGCTAAACTTTGTTTATCCTATTGGCTGAACGAAGCATCCCGAAACGGCGATATCCCGGATTCTATAAAAGCACTGAATAACAATTGGATATATGGTTGCGACATCTGCCAAGACGTCTGCCCATTCAATAAAACCGCCGCGAAAAAAGCGGAACCCGCCTTTATGCCAAATAAATATGGGACAAATTTAAAACCAGAAGATATATTGAAAATGGATGAAATAGAATTTAAAGAAAAATTCGCCGGTTCCTCGATTTTCCGGTTGAAACTCAAGGGATTGCGGAATAATTGTTAATTGTCAATGGCCAATTGTTAATGTGAAGAAGAAGAATTCACCGCAAAGACGCAAAGTAGGGCGTTGGGGATAGGGTATGAAGAAATTGAAAATTGATAATGTAGGGGGCGTATTGCATACGCCCTAGAAGAGAAACCCCCTAACCACCTATGAAAAATGGTGAAACAAGAAATGACGTAATTCGTAATTGATTTGTCCATCTTCTTGAATTGCGCCGCTACCAATATGCCATCACTACGTGATTGAAGAAGACACATCCTGAAAATCCTAACATCCTGGGTATCAAGATTCTGACAAAAAAAACGAGACGTAGCGTGCTACGTCTCTACAAGAATTATTTTAATTCTTTCTTCTCATTAATCATTGACAATTAACAATTAACCATTATTTTTCTGCCATTAGCTTTTCTAATTCATCCAAATAGCGTTCGAACTTTTTACAAGTTTTGATAATTGGGTCGGGTGTAGTCATATCAACACCTGTGTTTTTCAAAATGTCCATTGGATATGCTGTATCGCCGGCATATAGGAAATTTTTCAAGTATCTGTCCACAGCCGGTTGACCTTCGCTGATGATTTTCTCGGAAATTGCTTGAGCGGCGGCAAAACCGGTGGCGTATTGGTAAACGTAAAAATTATAATTTGTCAAATGGGGAATACGCGCCCAAGAAATGCCTTCTTCAGAATCGACAGTCATTGCAGGTCCCCAATATTCGCTGTACATTTTACCGAATAATTCAGTCAACTGATCGGCTGATAAATAATCGCCTGCCAAGGCTTTTTCGTGAACCACTTTTTCAAAATCGGCAAAACGGGTTTGACGATGGAAAGTTTGTTGCGCATTGATTAAGAATTTTTCAATCAACGACAATTTTTCTTCTTTAGTAGTTGCATTTTTGATAAGGTAATCCAACAGAATCGCTTCGTTTGTGGTTGAAGCGATTTCAGCTAAAAATATCGGATAATGCGCGTATTGGTATGGTTGATTCTTTTCCGAGAAAAATGAGTGCATATTATGTCCCAATTCATGAGCCAAAGTAAATACATCATTCAATTGACCGCCCCAGTTTAGTAATACAAGCGGATGAACGCTCATACAACTGTTCGAATAAGCACCCGAGCGTTTTCCCTTAGTTTCGTAAACGTCAATCCATCTGTTGTCGTAGCATTTTTTCACTGCATCGCAGTATTCTTTTCCTAATGGCTTGAAAGCGGCTAAGCATAGTGCCATTCCTTCATCAAATGTATAAGTTTTTGGAACGCCCGGGAAAAGAGAAACGTATTGGTCGTAAGGATGTAATTCTTGTAGTTTCAAAACACGTTTTTTAATATTTGCCCAGCGATGGAAAATAGGGAAATTATCACGAGCAGTTTTGATCAAATTATCGTAAACTTCTACAGGAATATTATTTTGGAATAGCGATGCTTCAAGTGGTGATTTAAAATTACGAACTTGAGCATTGATTATACGTTGGCGTACACGTCCGTCATAAAGCGATGCCATTGTGTTTTTTAACTGAGTATAAGGAACATAAATCCCTTTGTAAACGTCGTGGCGAAATTGTCTGTCGGGATTGCTTAAAGCCGCTCCGTAAAGTGCATGAGAAATGCGGATTTCGTTGCCGTTAGGGTCTTTTACAGTAGGGAATTGTAATTCGGTATTATTTAAAATGCCATAAGTTTCGCTTGCAACATCACCAATAGGAGCTACTTTTGCTAACAATTCTTCTTGGTCGGCGGATAAAGTATGCTCTTTCATCATTAAAATTTTATCCAATAGGTGCTTGAATTCGGCAAGTTCTTTATTTTTAGCTAAAAACCCTTTTAACTTCGCCTCTGGAATGGACATCAATTCGGGACTAAACCACGAAGCATCAGTCGCAAAATCGGAGGAAAGTTTATTACTTTTATTATATAGATCTTGAGCGTTTGCATCGGTTAAGTCAAGGTCGCGCATTGACGAAGCGTAAAAAGATACCAATCCGACTTTTTTTTCTACTTCATTTATTTGTTTGATAGCCTTCAGTAATTGTACATCCGATTTTCCTAAAGTTCCTTTTAAAGCTTTTACTGCGGGAAATTGCTTTTCGCACCACGAAAAGTCCTTTTCCCAAGCGGCTTTGTCAGGATAAAAATCGTTTAAGTTCCATTTATAACGCTCTTCAATTTGTTGACGTGTTGGTACTTCGACTACATTTTTCACTTTGTCTTCTCCTTTTAAATTGAAAGTGCCGGAAAATGAGGTGCAGGTTAATGTTATTAGCAATAGTGCCATTTTTAATTTGTTCATGATTTCTCTTATATTTATTAATTATGTTTTTTGTTTTCTTATTTTTATAGAGCAATTAATTGTTGTGTCTTTCAAATTTGTATATTTTATATCGTGGATTTTCATAATTCCGTTAATACCAGTCAAACTATCGTTAACAACACCGGTAAAAGAGTAAACGATATTTTGGTCATTTTTAAAATTAAACGTTAAATTTGGGGTTTCAAATTTACCAGTAATCTGACCCGACCTATAATATCGCAAATTCGTAAAATCCGGAGTTTGTAAAAGAAAACGGTTAGCTTGAAAAATAGCTTGACCGGTTACGGTTTCATTAGTGCCGTCGAATTCGCAATAAAGGTATGTTGAATCGGGGTTGGCTTTTTCCAATATTTCTCGACCCTCCCAAATTCCATACAAATCGGAAGTTGTTGGTGAAACAGGGTCAGCGCATGCTGTCGCTAAGACAGCCAATATTATTAGAATTAGTAATTTTTTCATTTATATTATCCAAAAATGTTATCTAAATATTCGAGTAGTTCAGCAGTTTGCAAAGGCTTTACAAGATATTGAATTCCTAGCGCATCTGCTTCTTTTATCAGCTCCGGACGATTATAATTTAGCAGAGGAATGACCTTTATATTAGGGTATAGTTTCGTAATACTCATAATCAATACCTGTAATTCGTGATTATAGTCATCAGCATCGTAAACAATTACATCAATAAAAAAGTTTTTATCTAATGCAAAGGACATTTGGGTATCATCAGCAGAATGTAATACTTCCGCACCGGATTTTTCGAGCACCTGTCTGATATTGAAAAACATTTCGTAATCTTTGCTATTGATAAAGACGGATTTACCATTCCAAAACCGACTTTTTAGCAATATGTCTATATTACTTTGAATTTTTTCTTGCGACAAATAAGGCAATGTGAAATAGGTAATAGATACTTTATCGTCTTTTGTTTCCGACCATATTTCCCCGCCTAAAAGCTCAATCAATTTCTTTGATATCCAGTAGTTCAGATTAGAACTTGTCTGATTGTCTTCATTACCGGAGCCTGTTAGAATTTCGTTAATGTCATCCATTTTTAACTTATTTATAGGGACGGTTCTAGTATCTTTCACATATAGTTTTACGAACTTGTTCAGATACAACTCGCTATCGTAACCAAGTTCTATATAACCCGAATCGGTCGCTTTATATGAATTATCCAGCAAATTTATTATTACTTGCTTAATACGGAGATCATCCGAATAGAGCATAGCATCGTAATCCATTAGAGTGATATTCAATATTAGTTTCACTTCCGGTTTAGTAGTCATCAAAATTGAATACTCACTGTTGATAGAGCGAAGTAAATCGTTCATTCCTATTTGTTCTTTGCTGATTTGAATTTTTCCGTTTTCAATTAAGGTAATATCCAAAACATCATTGATATAATCAAGCAGGATTTTGGAATTGTATTTTATGATTTGGAAGAAATTCTTTCTCTCAAGCACCGGGAAGGATGAATCCAAAAGCAATTCAGAAAAACCGATAATCGAATTTAAAGGAGTACGGATTTCGAAACCCATATTGGAAAAGAGCGTTGTTTTAAGTTTTTCACTGCGTTCCGCAAGTTCCTTTGATCTGATTAATTCAAGTTGGAATTCTTTGATGTCGGTCAGATTATGGGATATCAGTAAAACACCGCTTTTATTATCGCCTACATTATTCAACGGAATTGTTTTAGTATTATAAAATTCGAGTTTGCCATTTTTGCCAATAATTTTGGAATCGAAAGCCGATTTATATTCAAAAAACAATTCGTTATTAAGCTTGTTATTATCACAAATTTCGTTGAAAATACCATCTGTGAAGCCTTTATTGGCTAATACTAGGTTACGGTCTTTGTCGAAAATTGCGATTCCTTCTTCAGTAGCTTCAATTAAATTGTGGTATAAATCATAGCTGTTCTGCAAGGCTTTGCGGATTTCTGTAGTTGCGGTGATGTCGCGGAAAATAGCAAGTACTTTATCCTCGGTTAGTGTTACTAATCTACATTCAAAATATTTTTTCGAAGCATCTTCATTAATTTTCAATTCAAAAACATTAGTTTCTTCTGATTGCAAAGTAATTTTTACAAAGCTTTTAATCTTTTCTGATATATCGAGTGAAATATGATTCGCGAAATTTCCAAGCAATTCGACCGGCAAATCGCCCTCTACAAAACTGCCGGATTGATCATATATCGCAATTTTATCGGGAATAGCTTTGATAATGGAACGAATTTTCTGGAGGTTTTCTACGGTTTCATCGTGAGCATTCTTTATTTGCGTCATATCCATGATGAATCCATGTATTTTTAATCCTGTCTCGTCAACTACGAAAATCCCTTTTTCCCCAACGGTTATAATTTTACCATTTTTTGTAATAATTCTATAATTTATTAGATATGTTTTGCAAGTCATTTCAGCATTTTGCAATGCTTTTATTACTTGTGCTTGGTCATCAGGATGAATAATGCTTAAAGAAGAATTTTGTAAAAGCTCATCCGGGGTATAGCCCGCTAATTCAGTAATTCCTTTGCTTATGAATTCCCAAGCGAAATCATTGTCGCAGGTACAAATAAATGCCGCACCCGGTAAATTCTCTAACAAAATTTCCATAGTTTTTGAATTGCGGTCTAATTCAGTACGCAATTGTTTTAATTCTTCTTTATCTTGAATTACAGCCATAATTAAAGAGCTATTATTTTTTTTATCCTTAATAGAATGCTTAAGGATTTGGAAATACCCTTCATTGCCCGAGCGAAATTTCACATTTGTGTCATATTTGGCATAAGGGATTTCTTCGGCTATAACCGATTTATCGAAGTTTTCACTTTGAGAACCCAAAAAATCGAATACTTCGGAATCTTTACTGCCAATCAGATCTTCTTTTGAAAAGCCGGTCAGCGATTCGCTCATTTTATTTGCATAAATATAGCGGTTGTTGGAGTTAACATCCTTGACCAAAACACCATAAGGAAGCAAATCCAGAACTTTTTTTAGCAAAGAGTTCTCTTGCTCTAATTTCTGTATTAATTCGTTTTCATTTTGCATAGCTTATTATAAAAATTTACTTTTAATTACGTTACAAAAATAAACTAAATTATGAAAAAAATGTTTAAATTTGCATTGAAATTTAATAATAGGAGACAAAATGAAATATTTTTTCGTTATAATTGTTCTTTCAATATTTTGTACACTTGATAATTCGGCGCAAACACCGGATAATTCAAATTTCGTCAAGTGTATAAATTATTTGGCTTCCGATTCGCTGGAAGGGCGCTTAGCCGGAACGCGAGGTGCTGATAAAGCCGCCGATTACATAATCAATGAAATGAAATCGATGGGGCTGAAACCATATAAAAATAACTTCAAGCAAGAATTTGACGTTACAATCGCATACACAATTGACTCTTCAACAAATATTTTTGCTGAAAAATTAATTCCGCGCGCAGGATTGCCAAAAGAGCAATGGAGAAAAATGAAGCAAAGCTGGAAGTTAAATCTGGATTATATTCCATTGGCTACTTCTTCAAATTCTACCGCAACCGGGAACGTGCTTTTTGCGTGCTATGGTATTACTGCCGCTGACCTTAATTATGACGATTATGCCGGTGTTGATGCAAAAGGCAAAATCGTGATTGTTATGATGGATTCTCCCGAACCCGAGGAAAAATGCGAAAAATTCTGCAATTATACTTCGATGAATTATAAAATAAATAATGCAAAAGATCACGGTGCAATTGGAGTAATATTCATCCGCAAACAAGGAAACGAGATGAACAAATTCCTTGACTTAAAATGGAAATATTTCGGCGATGGAGCGGGATTCCCTGTTATTCAAGCTAACAGAACATTCATAACGAAATACATCCCATCGGAAAGGAATCTTATGCGTTTGGAAGATAGAGTTGCAACAGCGCTGAAACCGGAAAGTTTCGATTTGGGTGATATGACGCTGACAATCACAACAAAGATTAATCCTGTAAAATCAAAAGCCTATAATGTGGTTGGAATGATTGATGGGAAAGACCCTGTTTTGAAAAACGAGATAATAGTAATTGGTGCGCATTATGACCATATCGGTTTTGGCGGTGGTGGAACTAAGGTTGCACCGGCTAAGCAAGATAGAGTGTATAACGGTGCAAACGATAACGCTTCGAGTGTTGCGGCTGTTTTGGAATTAGCGAGATATATTAAGGATAATCCATTACGCCGTACTGTGGTTTTCGCCGCTTTTTCTGCTGAAGAAATGGGTTCACTCGGTGCTAATTATTTCGTGGATAATTTGGGCGAAGACGCTCCAAAGTGTATTAGCATGGTAAATTTAGAAATGGTTGGCAAAAACGATAAAGCGATGTACGCTATGTCATCCGCAAGTTCGCCTCAGTTCGCTACTATACTCGATTCTGCCGCGGTACATAATGGAATAACATTAACTCATAGCCAACGCGCAGTGCCTTCTGACCACTCCCCTTTCATAAATAAGGGAATACCTGCAATTATAGTTTTTGGTGGTTTTTCAGAAGATTACCACTCACCGCTGGACGATGCGAATAAAATTAGTTATTCCGCTGTTCGCGCGGCATATAATTTAACAAAAGAATTTGTACTCAATCTGGATTTATTGGATAAAAAACCCGAATTTAATCCGACTAAATAAAACGATAAAAAATAGTGATGGGCTCGACTTTCGAAGGTGGAGTCCATCTTTTTTTATAATTAAAGTTGAATTGTGAAGTGAAGAATTGCACGCTGATGACGCAGATTTGGCAGATTATCGCAGAATTTTGTATGTTCGAAATTGAAAGCAGATATTACGCAGATATATATAATGTTTGTCATTCTGAACGAAGTGAAGGATACAGAATTAATTGTCAATGGTTAATTGTAAATTGTTAATGCGAAGAAAGAGAAGAGAAACCCCCTAACCCCCTTTGATAAATGGGGAACCAAGACGAAACCGTAATTCGTAATTTGAAATTCGTAATTGATTTGTCCATCTTCTTGAATAGCCACGACTTTTAAGTCGTGGTGCAGATACACGCAAGATATAATGGGCTTTAGCCCAAATCACCGCCGAAGAATAGAACACAGTGACGCTGATTATTTTTCCCCAATTGTCTGAATCAGGATTTGCAGGACTTTTAAGATTTTCAGGATAAGAAAATTAATTATTATTCCCCTCTAACATTTGGTTTATTCATAAATATTCCATAATTTAGTAACTAGTATTGATGTAAGTTAAAGTTCATTTATTTGGAGTTTGTTCTTATGAAAAAATTGCTATTGTTTTCACTTATCCTTTTGAACTACAGCATAAGCTATAGCCAGAGTCCGTCTATATACAATTTCCAGAAACAAACTATTCCCGCTGAGCCCCTAACCACTTGCTCAACGCTTTGGGGGTTAGGGGGTGGTAACGATTTGGGTCAAGGTACAACTTATTGGAGACCACAACCCATTCAAATATCCGGCGAGAATTGGATTACTGCCACTAGCGGCTTTAGTTATGCTTTAGGTATTAAATCTGATAGCACACTCTGGGCGTGGGGTAGTAATGGTTTCGGACAATACGGTAATGGAACTGTAACTGATTCATCTCTCATTCCCATAAAAATCGGCAACGATAATAATTGGAAATTGATTATTGCAGGCTATCGTTGTACCTATGGTATAAAAAATGATGGTTCTTTATGGGCTTGGGGCTGGAATAAGTATGGTATGATTGGTGATAGTACGAACATTAACCGATCAACACCCATACAAATAGGGAAAAACTATTTAGGTAAAGTAAAGTTAATTTCTACCGACACGTATATAACAGCCGCTATAACCGAGGATGGTGCACTTTGGGCTTGGGGCAGGAATGATGACGGTGAATTGGGCGATGGTACAAATATTGACAAGACTTATCCCGTTCAAATTGGTAGTACGGGTGAGTGGAAAATAGTTTCGTGCAATATATCTGCTTCTTTTGCAATTAAAAAGGATGGTACTCTTTGGGGTTGGGGCGATAATACTCATGGTTATTTGGGAGATGGAACTACAATTAGCCAAAATAAACCCATTCAGATTGGTAGTGATTCCGATTGGCTTGAGGTTTCTACATCCCCCTTAGAAGCAACATTTGCTATAAAAGCAAATGGAACCCTATGGGTCTGGGGTTGGAATTACTATGCCTGCTTAGGCGATGGGACGTTGCAGGATATACCCATTCCAACTCAATTAGGGAAGGACAATGATTGGCTTTCGGTAAAAGGTTTGTATATGCGTTCAATTGCTCTAAAAAAAGACGGTACTCTTTGGCGTTGGGGTCAGGGTGATTGGAATGAAGAAGCTCTAGCATCTGACACAATTTTTTTACCAACTAAAATGACAAACATGAGCAATGTAACTCAAATATTACCCTCTATGGGTAGTCTGACATTGGTTATAAGAAACTATAAAGCTATACCGGGGAAAATTGAAAGTACTACCGCAACTAAAGTAACATCTAATTCTGCAGAGAGTGGCGGGAAAGTTACTTCCGCAGGAAGTGAAATTATTTATCAACGCGGTGTATGTTATGGTACAACAGCCAATCCTACTTTAGATATAGCAATTAGAGATAATGATAAAAGTTTAGGTGAGTTTCAAAGTACACTGCCAAACCTCCAATCTTTTAGAAAGTACTTTTATCGTGCATATTTAAGTACTGCGGCAGGCGATGCTTACGGTGAAGAAAAAAGCTTTTTTACCGGTTTGGCTACACCAATTTTATACAAACCGGAGAATAATGAAGTTGTTGACCCTATAAAAGTAACGTTTGAATGGAATATAGATGTCAATGAACAAGGATACCGTATTCAACTTTCTGAATCTGCAGATTTTAGTTCATTTGTATTTGATACAGTAGTTCCGTTCCCTAAATGCGTTTATAAAGATTTAAAACTAAACTGCAAATATTTCTGGCGTGTTCAAACAATTAATGGTGCATATTTGAGCGATTGGTCTGAAACAAGTTCATTCCATACAACTATATTTAGTCCGCAAAAATTATCGGAACCGATTGAAAATGCAATAAATATTCCTGTTGATTGCCAATTAAAATGGATTGAAAATACAAAATCAAGCCAGTATAAATTACAAGTAGCACAAGATGACAGCTTTAAAAATATATTTATTGATACAATATTAACACAGAATAATTATGAAATTTCTAAATTGGATTATTTAAAATCCCATTATTGGCGAGTTAAGAGTTTTATTGGTCTTGATTCGAGCGATTGGTCACCAGTTTGGAAATTCACTACATTGATGGATTCAGTTAATCTTTCAACACCAAAGGATTTATCAAAGTTTATAGATATACCATCAGCTATGACTTGGCAGGAGGGTATTTACAAAAAAGATTACCGCCTGCAAATTTCGGAAAATATTGATTTTGCAAATACAAATACAGATACCTTGATTTCAAAAACCGCGAATGCTGATGTCAAAAATCTGAATTATTGGCAGAAATATTTTTGGCGGGTCCGCAATGAATCGGGCGATACTTTGGGTTATTGGTCTGAAATTTGGCAATTCAAAACCCGCATGAGCGATATATTATTGATGTATCCTGAAAACACCCAAACCGGTTTAGAGCAGGAAATAAATTTCAAATGGTATTCTGTCATCGGAGCGAAATATTATCAGCTTCAAATTTCAAAGAATGAGCAATTTACTAATATGGTTTATTCTAAAGATTCCATTACAGCCACAGAAAAGTTAGTTCCTGATTTGGAAAAAGATATTCTGTATTATTGGCGGGTCCGCGTTTGGAATACGGAAACAATCGGCACAGCGTATTGGAGCGAAGTTTGGACTTTCAGAACAGGTGAAACAGGTGTGAAAGATGGATCTAATATTATTCAAATAATTCCTAATCCGGCGGGTGATTTTATAACCATATCTTTGAAACCTTCCGAAGGTTTCGAACCTTCGGAAGGTTCCGCAATCTCAATCTACAACACACTCGGTGAAAAGGTTATGTTGGTTTCGGCACGGCACGCCGTGCAACCACGTATAAACATTTCTGACCTGCCAAAAGGCATCTATTTTGTGAAAGTAGGTAGCGAAACAGCAAAGTTTGTCAAGTTGTAGGGGCTTGGTTTCCCAGCCCGTTAAACCAACGGGTCAAGAAGAATTCTTGACTCGAGGTAAAGTTCGTAAAGTGCTTAAAGAATCATATAATCGTGAAATCCTTTAATTAAAATTCAGAAAAAAAAACAACGAAGTGTGACTCCGTTGTTTTTTAATTTTTTTAGCCTAAGTAGGTTCTCAGCGATTTGGAACGCGATGCGTGCCTTAGACGCCTGATGGCTTTTTCTTTAATCTGTCTAACACGCTCGCGGGTAAGACTGAATTTTTCGCCAATTTCTTCAAGAGTAAGCGCTTGACCTTCCAATCCGAAGTATAGCTTTATTACTTCTGCTTCACGTGAAGAAAGAGATTCCAAAACTTGCAGAACTTCTACTCTTAACGATTCGCGGATAAGCTCAGAATCGGGAGGCGGTTGCTGATCGTTCGGAAGAACGTCGAGCAAACGGTTGTCTTCACCTTGGACAAAAGGCGCATCTACTGATAGATGTCTTCCCGAAATCTTTATGGTATCGGAAATCTCGGTGATTGACATATTTAATTGTTCGGCTAATTCCGCGGCGGTTGGCTGGCGTTCGAATTCCTGCTCCAATTCGCTGAATTTTTTACCGATTTTGTTCAGGGCACCCACACGGTTTAGTGGTAAACGAACAATACGTGATTGCTCCGCCAATGCTTGCAAGATAGATTGTCTAATCCACCATACTGCATAAGATATGAATTTAAAACCGCGGGTTTCATCAAAGCGTTTTGCGGCTTTGATTAAGCCCAAATTGCCTTCATTTATCAAATCGCCTAACGATAAACCTTGATTTTGATATTGTTTAGCAACTGATACAACAAAACGCAAATTGGCTTTCACCAAGCGTTCCATCGCATAATTACTATCACGACCCGCTTTTTTGATTTTTTGAGCAAGATCGATTTCTTCTTCAGGCCGAAGAAGATCAACTCGCCCAATTTCTTGCAGGTACTTATCTAAAGATTGGCTTTCGCGGTTAGTATATTGTTTAGTAATTCTCATTAAAATTTCCGACTATTTCGCAACTATACAAAAGAGACCTTGACGTTAATAAAAAATCATTATTGTAAAAAAAACGCTTTTTCCACATTCGTTCCAAATTTTATAAATTAATCAAATATTTGATTTAACAATAGCCTTCATCGTTTTTGACGTGTTTGTGGTGCAATCTCCAAACCGCGATTTTACCGCTTTTTATTTCTAAAGGTTCCAATAAATTTTCTATTTTCAAATATTTATAGAAATCATCCAATAGTTTTTCGATTTCTACCATGGATTTCATTGTAACTAATTTCTTTCTATACTCTTCGGAATTTGGTATGTCTTTCAAATATCCTGAATAATGTTTTCTGAAAGCGAGCAATCCTTTTTCCTGATTTTCTTTGAAAGCATAGTTTAGGTGGAGTTTGCATGTTTCAATCCGCTCTTCTATTGAAATTAATTCCGCTTGTTCACCGGTTTCAATATACTGCTTCGCTTGCTTGAAAATGAACGGATTGCCAATTGCACCGCGGCCTATCATAACGCCGTCGCAACCTTCGGTTTCCATTGCGTTTTTAGCATCCTCGGCAGTATATACATCCCCATTTAAAAACAGTGGAATACTTATATGCTTTTTAACTTTCGTTATATACGACCAATCGGCATCGCCGCCCATGGCTTGGCTTTTCGTTCGGCAATGCAAAGTTAGTGCTTTTATTCCGGCTTCTTCCAACCTTGGAGCGAGTTCTTCAATTATTATCGAATCAAAATCCCACCCCAAACGTGTCTTTATTGTTAACGGGATATCAGCCGATCCGCAAATATCAGCGCAAATTCTTGCTATCTCAACCATCTTGTCCGGATGTCTCAGCATTCCGGCTCCTGCATTTCTGCGGACGATATCCGGTTTCCAGCATCCGAAATTCAAATCTATAATATCCGGTTTAAATGCAAGTGTTTTTTTTACCGCCTCAGCCAAAATTTCCGTATTACCGGAGTAAAGTTGAATGGCGAATGGTTTTTCCTCGGGGTCGAAAAAAGCGCGTTTATTAATATGCTCGGAACCGCGAAGAAAACCTTCGGCTTGAACAAATTCACTGTAAACAATATCGGCGCCCATCATTTTGCAGACCATACGGAAGGGATAATCACTAATCCCATCCATAGGTGCCAGCAATAGTGGATTCACCATTTTGATTTTTCCGATTGATGTTTCTTTTTGCATTCTATTTCAGGTATAATGACAAAATCGAAACATCCGATGCGGAAACACCTGAAATTCTTGAAGCTTGTCCTAAAGACCCCGGACGGATTTTCTTCAATTTTTCCCGCGCTTCTGTTGAAAAGGATTGCACTTTATCGTAATCAAAATTATCGGGTATGAACTTATGTTCGTTATTAAGGAAATACTCAATATCCTTTAATTGGCGAGCAATATAGCCTTCGTATTTAATTTCAAAACCCGCCTGCAAGACAGCTTTTTTATCTAGTGATAATTGCTCGAATAGTTCGCTTTTGGTTTCGTGTTCGGCTAATGAAATTTTCATTAGCTCGGCAAAATCCGTTTTACTTCGTTTAGTCAAATTATAGATGTCGGTAGTTCCGATTACTTCGGATTCATCAATGCTTTGTAAATATGAATTCACTTGCGTCATTGTGAGTTTGACTTTTTTGGATTCTTCAATGCTATCGGATATAAGTTGCTTTCTTAGATTTACTTTATCATAGACCTCATCCGAAATTAATCCGAACTTGTTGGCGTATTGCATCAATCGGAAATCAGCGTTATCCTGACGAAGTAATAAACGATATTCGGCTAACGAAGTGAACATACGGTAAGGTTCTTCGGTGCTTTTATTTACCAAATCATCAACCAATACACCGATATATG
Organism: bacterium; assembly: GCA_037127915.1. Lineage (GTDB taxonomy): Bacteria > Bacteroidota > Ignavibacteria > Kapaibacteriales > UBA2268 > JBAXXL01. Next base: position 14,829 of record JBAXXL010000047.1, on the reverse strand, counting down.
ATTCAGCTCGGCTCAGCATAAACGGTTCTTCGTTTTTGATTTTCAGCGCAGCATTTATACCGGCGACTAAGCCCTGTCCAGCCGCTTCTTCATAACCCGATGTGCCGTTTATTTGTCCGGCGAAATATAGTCCCCCAACATCTTTCGTTTCTAATGTAAAGCGCAATTGATACGGGTAAAAATAATCATATTCAATCGCATAACCCGGGCGGATGATTTCCGCATTCTCCAAACCGCGAATACTGCGCAATCCCTTGATTTGAATATCCAGCGGCAATGACGTTGAAAAACCGTTTACATAAATCGAATTGTCGTTTAATCCCTCGGGCTCGAGCAATATTTTGTGGCTGTCACGATCGGCAAACCTATTGATTTTATCTTCAATCGAAGGGCAATAGCGCGGTCCGATACCTTTTATTCGGCCTTGGAATAAAGGTGAGCGCGAAAAGCCTGTTCGTAGTATTGCGTGAGTTTCAAAATTGGTTTCTGTGCTGTGGCAAAGAATTTTATTCTCGACTTTTTCGGTTAAATACGAGAATGGTTCGGGCTCTGTATCTCCATATTCAGGTTTGAGCTGTGAATAATCAATGCTTTTGGCCGAAATTCTTGGCGGTGTACCTGTTTTCAATCTACCTACTTCAAAGCCAATCGACTTCAATCCATCGGAAAGGAATTTCACCGAAGGTTCGTCAATTCTGCCGCCTTCAGTGCTGTCGTAGCCAGTCCACATCAATCCATTCAAAAATGTACCGGCGCACAAAATCACAGCTTTTGCGAAAATCTGTTCATCATCTAAAGTCATTATACCAATAGCTTTATCATGTTCGATTAAAATTTGCTTTGCGCTTCCCATGCCGATTGTCAAATTGGGTAGATTTTCCAATATTTCCAGCGCATACTGCGGATAAAGATATTTGTCAATTTGCGCACGGGGCGACCAAATAGCCGGACCTTTGGATTTGTTCAGCATTTTGAACTGCAATCCCGCACGGTCAGCTAACACAGCCTGCACTCCACCCAAAGCATCAATCTCTTTAACTATATGCCCCTTAGCAGTGCCGCCGATTGACGGATTGCACGAGGGTCTGCCAATAGAAAATTTATCTAAAGTCAGTAAAAGCGTTTGCATTCCCATTTTCGCCGCCGCGTGGCAAGCTTCTATACCGGCGTGACCACCGCCGATAACTATTACATCGAATTTATTGTTCATTTATATTTTATGTCTGATTATTCAAAATTGTTTTATATTTTTGAAGATTGTACAGTTATTAAATACAAAAATACGCAAATTGACGAAATCTAAATCAAATATCTTAAAACTATGTGTTTTTGCTACCGGACTTTCGGGTGTGGTGGCGGAATATATATTGGCAACATTAGCCACTTACTTCTTGGGCGACTCCGTTGTCCAGTGGGCACTGATTATTTCAGTAATGTTATTTTCAATGGGCTTAGGAAGCCGCATTAGTAAAATTTTCCGTACAAATTTGCTTACTACTTTTATTGCAATCGAATTCACATTATCACTTTTCGTTGCATTTTCCTCATTGATGACTTACACCACGGCGGCTTTTACACAATACACCGGATTAATTGTTTATTCCCTTAGTATAATAATCGGCACTTTAATAGGGATGGAAATACCGCTTGTTATTCGCTTGAACAAGGAATTCGAAAGCTTGAGAATAAACGTCGCCAGCGTGATGGAGAAAGATTATTACGGCAGTTTATTGGGCGGAATATTTTTCGTTTTCATTGGCCTGCCATATCTTGGATTGACTTACACACCTTTTGTTTTGGGTTCTGTGAATTTTTCCGTTGCATTGATTCTATTTATTACCACATCCAATACCCTGACTAAAAAACGCAAACTTTTTGCCTGGGGTGCTTCAATTCTCGTAGCCGCTTTACTGGTTTTTGGTTCGTTTATGGCAAAGCCGATTATTATGTTCGGCGAGCAGGCGAAATATAAAGATAAGGTCGTATTTTCTCAGCAATCCAGATATCAGAAGATCGTAATCACACAATGGAAAAAGGATTACTGGCTGTTCATTGATGGAAATATGCAATTAAGCACAATGGATGAAGCTTTGTACCACGAACCACTTGTACATCCGGCTGTTTACATCGCCCGCAGACCGAAAAATGTTTTAGTAATGGGTGGGGGAGACGGTTGCGCTGTTCGTGAACTGTTGAAATATAATTTCATCGAGAAAATCACCGTTTGCGATTTGGACCCCAAAATGACCGATTTAGCGCGGTTTAATCCAATAATCAGAAAATTGAACAAGAACTCCATGAACAGCCCGAAAGTGAAAATAGTAAATTTAGACGGTTTTAAATTTATATCCGAATCGAACCAAATCTTTGATTTAATTGTAATTGATTTACCCGACCCGCGCTCTGTGGAGTTAAGCCGCTTATATTCAGTTGAGTTTTACGGTTTGTGCCGCCATAGCTTGGGAGTAAACGGAGCTTTGGTCACTCACGCCACAAGCCCGTATTATGCACCTCTGGCATTCCGCTGTATTGAGAAAACCGTTCGCGCGGCTGGATTTAATGTTCTGCCAATACACAACCAAGTTCTTTCTATGGGTGAATGGGGCTGGGTGATAGGCTCACCTACTTTGACAAAAGAGGAAATGAAGCAAAGCCTTTCCTCGGCGAAATTCGATAAAATAGAAACCAAATGGCTGAATAACGACGGAATGAAAATGATGATGTATTTCGGCAAGGATTTCTATAATAAATCGGGCGATAGCACAAGAATCAACAAAATGAACGACCCGGTGCTATACAGATATTATTTGAGCAGCAACTGGGACACCTATTAATTGTAAATGGTTAATTGTAAATTGTTAATGAGAAGAAGAATTCACCGCAGAGACGCAAAGAAAATTAGCTGTCATGCCTGCGAAAGCAGGCATCCAGCTTCAATTAATTTTGGATTTTGGATTATGAATTTTGAATGGTAGGGACAGGTCGTGACCTGTCCGTCTTTGTAGTTGATTTGTCCATCTTCTGAATTGCCACGACTTTTAAGTCGTGGGCATGATTACTTGATAAATGGGCCTTAGCCCAAAATATACATTTCTCGTAGAGTTATTGTCTGCAACGACATCTATATTGAAAATAATGAAGATAAAATAACTTCTTAGATATTTGGTTTATTGATAAGAAATTGCTAGTTTTGCGATTTGTTATTGTACATTGATTAAGTTCATTTTTTAAAAAAGGTTCTTATGAGAAAATTATTAGTGTTTTTCGTTTTGTTTTGCCTATGTTCGATAAACTTAAATTCACAACTTAAAATTACTTGCCCAAACGGTGGCGAAAAGTTTGTTGTTGGTAGTGATACACTCATCACTTGGGAAGGACTACCAGCAACCGATACTGTTTCTTTGGAATATAGTACAAATAATGGTGATAAATGGAAACTAATTTCTGATAAAGCTACTGGATTGAAACACATCTGGAATAATATACCAAAACCTTCAAATAATAAATGCTTAGTAAGAATAACCAAATATTTAATTCCTGATTATTCATATCCTTCAGTTAAAATAGGTAATCAAATTTGGATGAGCCGTAATCTTGATGTTGGAATTTATCGAAATGGTGATTCAATTCCTGAATTATTTGACTCATCTTCAGCAGTTAATGTTAAAACCGGTGCTTGGAGCTATTATAATAATGATCCCGCATTAGGAAAAATCTATGGTAAGCTGTATAATTGGAATTCTCTTGGTGATCCAAGAGGTTTGGCTCCCAAGGGTTGGCACGTAGCAACTGAAAAAGATTTTTGGGAATTGAGAAGCACTCTTATAAAAATGTTTAGATCTGACTCTTTAAGTGGAAAATTAAAGAGTACAGGCACAATTGAAAATGGTGATGGTCTTTGGAAGAGTCCCAATATTGGTGCTTCAAATGAAACCGGCTTTGCTGGACTACCTGGTGGATTTGGTTCTAGTGATAATAATTTCGAGGATCTTGGGATTGAAGGCCGTTTTTGGTTGTATTCAGAAGATGAGGTCTATCTGACGCATTTAATATTAAGGAACGATGAACCCTATTTATTGAATAGTAATTATAAGGAAATACTTAGTTCAGTACGTTGTATATGTGATACTGTTTATCCTACATTTCAATCAGACACATCAAACACATTTTTTTCAATCGTCTCTCCACAAGCGTCTGCTAAGGATATCGATATGAAAAATTGTTATTTTGGAGGTGCTAAAGATACATTAATAAATGATTTCATTGTAAATAGAGGGTTTTACAAATTCCGAATAGATTCAATATATTTTAGTGGTGCCGATAGAAAAGCTTTCAATTTAGTGACAGATCTGCCAAAATATATTCTCAACATTGGAGATAGTAAATCATCTGAATTTTCCTTTACTCCTATGAGAATTGGCAAACATAGTGCAACAATTAATATTATAACTCAATCTGACATTTTAATTTCACAAATTATTGGAGAAGGAATTGAGCAAACATCAATAAATGATGATGGTCTGCTTACAAATCCACGCTTTATCGAGATTATTCCTAATCCTGCGGGCGATTATATAACAATAACTTTGAAACCTTCGGAAGGTTTCGAACATTACGAAGGGTCGGCAATCCAAATCTACAACACTCTTGGTGAAAAAGTAATGTCGTTTTCGGCACGGCACGCTGTGCCACTACAAATCAATATTTCCGCTTTGCCAAAAGGAATGTATTTTGTTAAAGCAGGAGGTGAAGTTGCAAAATTTGTGAAGATGTAAACAGACGAGTCAAGAAATACTCTTGATTCGAGGAAAAAGTCTATTATTCATCATCGTCTCCTATCTCATATCCTTCATAATAATAGGATTGCTCTATGCCCTTAAAAATAATTTCTCTGTTGTTTATGTCATCGGTTAAGTTGGCTGAAAGCAACGTTCTTATTTCCAAATCGTTGATAGGACTTCTTTCCATTGCCTGCAAGTAAAGTGTTTTGTCAACGAATTGCCAGTTTACCAATTTTTCCAGTTTTGTTTTTAGGAGCATATCCAGCCATATACGCATTGTTCTGCCATTGCCTTCCATAAAAGGGTGGGCTATATTCATTTCTACATATTTGGCTATGATTTCTTCAAAAGTATTTTCGGGCATTTGTGCGATTTTTACCAGAATTTCGTTCAGATACAAGGCGTTTGCAAACCTAAAACCGCCTTTTGTAATATTTTTTGTGCGGATTTGACCTGCAAAATCATACAATCCGTTAAACAGATAGTTGTGTATTTCCTGCAAACCTTTAGTTGTGCCAATTTCAACTTTGTCAATATCGCCGGTCTCAAATAAGCGATAAGCATTTTCCAAACTTTTTTTATCTATATTTTTCATATCAATTTAAAATTAAGTTAAAACTTTGTGTATCTTTTTAGAACAACTCATTTCTTTACGAAATACTTTATTTACAATTCAAATTTACAAATAAAATTATTTTTTATATCAAATCTGTCTTTTCGCGTTTAATATCCGCGCCCAGCGAGCTTAATTTCTTTTCGAAATCTTCGTATCCGCGATCGATGTGGTAAATTCTATGAACGTCGGTTGTACCTTCGGCTGTTAATCCGGCTAATACCATCGCCGCACCGGCACGTAAATCGGTCGCCATCACAGCCGCGCCTTTCAGTTGATGATTGCCCTCAACTATGGCGGTATTCTCAACCACGTCAATCATAGCACCCATACGGGTCAATTCAGGAACGTGCTTGAATCGGTCTTTATAAATATTATCAATTATTTTCGAATGTCCGGCGGCGGTTGTCATAAATGCTGTCCAAACCGGTTGAATATCGGTAGGAAGTCCCGGATATGGTGCTGTAATTAAATCTACCGGAGTAATTCCGTTTGGCGCGTCCAAAATTATCCTATCCGATATGCAGTCAATTTCGCATCCGGCTTGCTCTAATTTCGCAATTACAGCCGCAAAATGATATGGATTAACGCCCGTTATTTCAATATGTCCGCCGGTCATTGCCGCCGCAATCAAAAATGTAGCCGCTTCTATACGGTCGGGAATATTATCGAAGTTTACAGCTTTCAAATCGTCAACACCTTCAATTTCTAATGTATCCGTGCCGACTCCTTCTATTTTCGCTCCCATTTTGACCAAAGTTCTGCAAAGATGTGTTATTTCCGGTTCAGCTGCAGAATTTGTGAAAATAGAACTGCCCTTCGCTAAAACCGCCGCCATTACAGCATTACCTGTAGCTCCAACGCTGGATATATCGAAATGGAAACGCGCACCGTGCAATCGCTCGGCTTTGGAAATAATGTAACCGCCTTCCAAAGTAATTTCCGCTCCCAAAGCTTCCATTACTTTCAAATGTAAGTCCACCGGACGAGGTCCCCAAGCGCATCCACCCGGTAGGGAAACGCGGGCTTCGCCATAGCGTGCCGTAAGCGGGCCCAATACATAAAACGACGCGCGCATCATTTTCACATAATCGTAGGGTGCTGTCACCGAATTGACATTAGTTGTATCGATAAACAATGTATTATGGTTTAATTCACAAAAAGCACCCAAAGCCATCATCAATCTGGACATTGTCCATACATCGCGCAGGTTTGGAGTGTTTGCTAAATTATATATGCCCGGTGCTAATAAAGTTGCGGGTATTAATGCAAGAGAAGCATTCTTCGCACCCGATATTTTTACCTTTCCGTTGAGTTTATTTCCGCCTTTTACTACAAATTTATCCATACAGATTTAATTTCCTAAGTGAATTGATTATATTGATAATCAAGCTGATTATATAAAAACAAATTTTCTGAATGCAAAATTAATCATTAAATATTCCTTAAAAAAAATTATTTTTGCTTATAATGTAAAACATAAAAAAAATAAATCAATGAAAACACCGGAAGAAGAATCAGCCGCTTCGAGAAATCGCCCCCATTGGGACCAACTTTATATGACAATGTGTTATTTAATAGCTATGCGCTCACGCGACCCGTCAACCCACGTAGGCTCGGTAATTGTAGATGCTGACAATGTTTTGGTATCAACAGGTTATAATTCGCTTCCGCGTGGAATAGACCCCGATATGTACAATAAACGGCTATCACGAGAAGGCGGTGAAAAGTATTTTTGGATTGAGCACGGCGAACGTAACGCTATTTATAATGCCGCGCGCCGTGGTACAGTTCTGAAAGGTTGCAAACTTTATGTGCCTTGGACTCCGTGCTTCGATTGTGCCAGAGCGATTATCCAGACAGGTATTGCCGAGGTGGTTGTTCACAAAAACGGACAGGATTTTTATGATCGCAATACGGACGGCAAATGGAAACTTTCTGAAGAAAAAGTTCGTGAGATGTTTATCGAATCGGGCGTAGTATTGCAATATATCGAGATGGACATCGTTATACCTGAAATATTTATGAATGGACGCAGTTTGGATGCGGCAGTTCATTTAAATAAATAAGGAGCATTAAATATGGATTACAAAGATTATTATAAAATTTTGGGCGTATCGAAAACCGCCACTGCTGACGAAATAAAAAAAGCATACAGAAAATTAGCGCAAAAGCACCATCCCGACAAAAATCCGGGTGATAAAACCGCCGAAGAAAAATTCAAAGATATTTCGGAAGCGAACGATGTGTTGAGCGATGCTGATAAAAGAAGTAAATACGATAAATTTGGATCGAATTGGAAAAATCACCAAAGCGCGGGAGGTTCCAACGACGATTTCGATTGGCAGCAATATGCTAATCAAGGCGGCGGCGGGAGACGTAGCACTAAATCACCATTCGGCGATATGTTTTCGGGTGGTGGCGGCGGATATTCCGATTTCTTCGAATCACTTTTCGGTGGAGCGGGTGGCGGCGGTCGTCAATCCCGTGGATTTGGAAGCCGTGTAAGCCGCGCTCAACGTGGTGAAGATGCTGAACTGTATATTGAAATATCGCTTGAAGAAGCATATAAAGGCACAGCAAGATTAATCACCATAAACGACGATAAAATCAAGGTTAACTTTAAGCCCGGTCTTTACGACGGATTTGCTCAGAAAATGACCGCCAAAGGTTATCCTGGTTCAGATGGCGGACCAGCCGGCGATGTTCTTATCAAAGTTCGAGTATTGCCGCACGAAAATATCGACCGCAAAGTAAACGATTTATTTTTAACTGTACATTGCGATGTTTTCGTTTTGATGCTCGGTGGGCCGCTTCACGTTGATTTATTCGGCAGGAAGTTCAATTTAAAAGTTCCGGCAGGAAGTCAAATAGGCAAGCAATTCAAAATCAAGGGCGAAGGTATGCCGATTTATGCATCAACCGGATTGAAAGGCGATTTGTATGTCATTGTTCAAGGACTTTTGCCGAAAGACTTAGCTGAAAATGAGAAAAAGCTATTGAAAGAAGTACAAAAATCTATCGAATCAAGAAATAAATAAATGAAGCTAAATCCTCAAATAATTACGGATATAATCGAAAGAACAGACATTGTCGATGTGATAAGTGATTACGTTAGTGTGAATCGGTCGGGTTCGAATTACAAAGCCCTATGTCCGTTCCACGACGATAACCACCCATCGATGATGATTTCACCGGCTAAGCAGATATACAAGTGTTTTGTATGCGGGGCGGGCGGCAATTCGGTTAATTTCGTTAAGGAATTTCTTGGGGTTAGTTTTTCGGAAGCGGCTAAGATAATTGCCGATAAATTCGGTATCGCTTTTGAAATCACGACATCGAAAAAAGCGGAAGATGCCGAAAGTAAAGCTTCGAATATTTTAAAAGCTACAGATTTCGCGGCTGAGTTTTTCCATAAAGCACTTTTAAGCAATGAAGGCAAAGGGGCCTATAACTATTTTATAGCTCGTGGGATAGACAAAGAAACCATTGAGAAATTCAAGCTTGGTTATTCGCCGAATTCGTGGGATGCCTTGTTCAAAGAGCTGAAGCGGTTGAACTTTACCGACGCTCAGGTAATTGAATCGAAACTGATTACCGAGAAGAATGATAAGAAATTCGATATGTTCCGCAACCGCGCTATGTTTCCGATACGTGATTTCTTAGGTCGGGCGATTGCGTTCGGTGGCCGTAAAATGGATAACGATGACGCGGACAGTCCGAAATATATGAATTCACCTGATTCGATTATATATAATAAAAGCCGAGTTTTATACGGTTTTTTCGAATCGAAGCGTGAAATATTGACAAGCAAAGCGGCAATTTTGGTCGAAGGGTACGCCGATTTGATAGCACTACATAAGTACGGATTTACGAATGTAATAGCACCGTGCGGAACGGCACTCACCGATGAACAGGCAGGAATAATCAAGCGCAATGCCGAGAAAGTGTTTTTGGTTTATGATGGCGATACCGCAGGAATTAAGGCAACTTTGCGGAGTTTGGATATTACTTTGGCGGCGGGATTGGATACGAAAATCGTTTCATTGCCGGAAGATACAGATCCAGATGATTTTGTGCGCTCGCGTGGTGATAAAGCATTCAAAAAACTATTGGATAATGCAGAGAACTTTATAGATTATATAGTAAGGATTAACAAAGATAAGATTTCTGAACCTGCGGGCAAAGCCGAAATAGCCCGTAAGCTAATCGAAATGACATTGAAAATACCGGATAAATTTGTTCACGACGAATATATACAGATTTCCGCGGCGAAATTGCGCCTTACATACCGACAAATTGAGCAGTTATATAAAGAAATCACTGAATCGGAACACAACCGCCGGAACAAACCAAACCGCGAAGAAAGCCCCGCGAGAGCTAATGCAGAAAAGCTCCAGCCAAGGAATATCGAATATAAAAAAGTGATGATAAATGAATCACCGCATTTGATACCGAAGGATGCGGCTGAAAATATGTCGTCTGCAGAACTGAATTTATTGAATGTTATTTTAATGTCCGACAATCCATTAGCTATGATTGAGCAGAAATACGACATTCACCACAGCTATTTTCCTTCGGTTTACGGACAAAATGTTTTTTCCATAATTTACGAAGCGGCTGACCATACAAAACACGTATTGGATGCAATAGCATCTGGCGATACGGATTCGTATTACAAAGACCTCATTATGGCAATCGCCATTCCCATGGATGAGATAAAAGCAGATTGGCAGAAATACGAAAATGAGTTGGATGCTATAAATTGGGATAAAGTTGTGCGTGATTCAATCAACTACTTCATACGCAAGAAAATGAACGAACAAATGAAAGATATTAGTGCGGCATTGAGGCAAACTACTGACGAAAATAAAATCCGTGAGCTTATGAACCGCCTGCCGGAAATCAGCCACAAACTTAAAAAAGACGATCTCTACGATTACAAAGACATACTGCTGGAAGAGGACGAATCCGGGCTTTAAGTTTATAAAGTTTATAAGTTTGTAAAGGGAAGAAGCACCGCAAAGACGCGAAGACGCAAAGATTTTTTTTGACGCCATTCCCGAGAAAGCGGGAATCTCCCTGATATATATAATGTTAGTCATTCTGAACGAAGTGCAGAATCTAGGAATAATGGTCAATGGTTAATTGTCAATTGTTAATGAGAAGAAAGAAAGAAACCTAATTTGAAATTTGAAATTCGTAATTGATTTCTTCAATCCTGAAATCCTTTCATTATAATTCAGACAAAAAAAGAGACAACCCTAATATGGATTGTCTCTAATAAATTCATTACGTTTTTGCAATGAAGTCGTCCTCTTACCATTTATAATTTATAATTTATAATTATTTCTGGATTCTTCACTTCGTTCAGAATGACATCGCGGCTAATCCCTGTTTATCATAGACGCATAGGATTTTCTCTTTTCTTCTTCTCATTAACAATTGACAATTAACAATTGACCATTGTTTTCTTCTATTTCACAACAATAAAGCTCTTATGTCCAACTAAAGCTCCGGCTTTGAATTCAATAAAATACATGCCTGCCGGAAGGTCATCCAAAGCAATCGTGAATGTTTGACTTCCTGCAATCTTATATTCATTCATCAAATTGCTAATTAGTATTCCATTAGAATTATAGAGCTGTAAAACGACATTGCAATCGTTTTCAAGATTATAATGAATATTTGTTGATGAACTATTCGCAGGATTGGGTGAAATATCCATAATACCGAAAGCCTGGGTTTCGTCTTCAACGCTAACCGGTTTTACTTTTGCTATTACTTGTGTTTTGTACTCATTAAAGCAATATTGATTTAATTCAGCATTCCAATTTGCCTTAATCCCAATGGAATCCTGAAATTCTAATTTTCCGCCATAGATATCAGATTGAACACTTTGGGCAAGGAAAATTACGTTAAAAGTCAATTCTCCCCCAATTGGTAAAGTATAACCAGGAAGTATTCCGCCATTCGATTCGTAAATAGCCGGGTCAATCATAAATCCGCTGAAGGGCCAATCCCTATTTTTGTCTGCTGATAAAAGCGTTAGTGAGTCAACCACTATAGGTTTGGACGATTCGTTTTTAAATTTGACAGTCCGCGATTCAGCCAAATCATCAAGATTTTTTAAACCGTAATCTACAATTTTATCTTGCGTTGAAACCTTTATTTTAATCAAATCTATAGTTACTTCTGTTTCATTTCCGGCTCTATCTGTAAATACGATTACAGCCTTTCCATCCTTATCAATATCTAGTTTGCCGACTTCCCAATCAATAGAACTTGTAGTTCCAGGAACAAATGCTGTTTCATCATATTTTACTTTTGTACAGTTAATCGATTTATAGTTATCTAATGCTATACTAGCTAAATTTGAGCGATTCGCAGGGTCGTTTGCAGGTTCATCAGTCACGGTGCCGCTTGCTGTATTACCGCAACAACAAGGTTTATAAGTAACGCTTGGAGCCAATGTATCGAGAAATTGTACGTTGCCCGTAACTTGCGCCAAATACTTTGTATAAAGACATTCATTTACATCGTCTGTCCAATAAGCTTTTATACCTATAGAGTCTATAAATTCGTTTTTACCGCCTATAAAATCATCTTTCACCGATGTAGGAGCAAACGTTACATCAAATGATATTTCCGCGCCGGCATTAAGCGTTAGTTCAGGAAGTGTTCCGCCATTTTCTTTATATATTTTACTATCAATAGTAAATCCTGCAAACTTTAAATTGGATTTTTTATATTTTGATTTCAGATAAATGGAATCCAAAACTAGGGGTATTTTGTTATTGTTAGTTAATTTGCAAGTTATCGTTTTAGTAGGTCCATCGATTGAGTTTGCGCCAAAACTATAAAATGGTTGGTCCATCGTAAATTTAATTGGGCTGTATTCTAAAGTAAAAGTCGAGTCGTTGCCTGCACAATCGACAGCACTCACAACAGCTTGAGCTTTAAGATTCCTGTCAATTACATTCAGCCAGAAATTCCAATTATAAGTTACACCGCTGATTAATAAATCATTACTTTCAATTTCCGTTACATTATACGATTGATCCGTAATTAAATTTACTTCTTTTAGGTTAGTTCTTAAAACCGAATTTTTTACCGGTTCATCGGAAATTGTAGCATTGATTTTCCCTGCACAATCAACATAATATGTAAGACTTGGTTTTGAAATATCCAATTTTGAAATATCTTTAAAATTTGAAATAGTCGAATAGCCATAAACACCAACATCGCCCACCCCATAAGAATAAACCGACAATGGGTTATTGCTTTTCAAGTAATAAACCGTAGCAGGACCGGATAATTCCATTGATGTAGCTCTTCTATACTGCCCCTCCGGCAATTGAGTATCCATCAATAATTTTCCCACAGTCGTAAGTGTTGACAATTTTTTCCATATTATTTTTGTACCATCTGATTGTCCAAATAAAATATCATCGGGGATTTTTACTAAATCATCGGTTTGATAACAAATATTTATATAATTCTTTGTATAAATAGGCACTCCCTTATTATTGGCGATTGTCCAAGAGACTTCATTTTTATATTGCTCTGACGGTGTAAGCGCTATTTGAAATGGTGCACTTGTAACACCATCATCAAAATTACCGGTGTTGAATTGCGTTACCATAATGCTATTATCCGCGGTAATGGTTACGGGTGCCAATTCTGTTGCATCCTCAGCTTGAGTACGTGATTCAAAATAGCCTTTACCTTCTTCACCACCGGCGGTTTCGATTGTCGCCCATTCATTTCCATTCAAATATATTACTGTGTTCGGCTTGGAAGCCATTACTCGAACCAAAGCGGCTTTTTTTCGGTCTTTTATCGGTATAACATGATATTGCTTCCCCCAGGCTGAAATAGGTATATCTTGTTCTATCAAATAATTACAATAGCTCAAATTCGCTGTGACATTTGTGCCAAAGGACCCCGAAATAACTGAAACCGGTTTCTTAGCGGCGATTGTGGTTCCGGTTAAATCATTATAATCTCCTTTCATACCAATCAAATATACATCGCCCTTTTGTAAGTTGATTTTAATAATAGAGCCGGTTTTTAAATTGCTTGGTTTTCCTGTAAAATTGTTTTTACTGCCCCCTATACATATTTCTATTTCTGTATCGGGGTAAACTCCTACAATACTGGTATATGAGGTTAAATATTGTCCGTTTCCTTCTGGTGTTGGACTATTGTATGATGAGACTATATAATTGGTACCAAGAGAAGTTTTGGGAATCGCCAAAAAGCCATCCGACGAAATTTGCGTGGTGTTTAGTCCATAGCATACTACCGGTTTCTCTGAACGGATAATTATTCCATAACCCGGATATGCAAACTTGGTGGATGGTTCATCCTTATCGGTTTTTTCATAGCATTGCGCTTCGGCTGGGGTAAGCTCAAAAACAATTACTCCATTAGCGGGACATTCTTGTTCTTTGTAAACCGATTTAGCGGTAATTCCCAAAGTAACCTTGGTTTTATAAGCTGATGAAACATAAATAAGAATCTTATTCTGTGGATTAACGTCCATAATCCAGCAAGGATGAAAAGTAAGGAAAAACTCGGTGCCTTCGCTAGCCGATCCCAATAAACTTGTTAAATTCTTTGATATCTTCTCATTTTCATTGCTAGCAGATAGTTGAGAAGCAATCAGAATTAAACATAGAGCAACAATTGACGAAATACGATAAACAGTTTTCATTTAAAACCTCTTAAATTCTATATTAAAAAATATGATTTTTCAAAATTTGTACATTTACTTATGTATAGACAACTGAGAAGTCCATTTCTTTCTCTATGGCGAAAAAATAATTGATTTATTTTGGATTTTGTTAAAAATTGATAGAATTCATCTTGGCGCCCTTCTTTTGAATAGACTTCACCTTTAGGTGGAGGGAACAGTATGCGTATATTAGATTGGGCTTTAGCCAATAACAATCTAAAAGAATTGTTACACAGAGGAAGACATAGCGTTTCTCAGAGAATTATCAGTGTTATCAGTGTTATCAGTGTGCAATTCTTCTTCTTCGTTCTTGACATTCAAAATTCATAATCCAAAATTCAAAATTGTTTGAAGGTGTTTTTGCTAAAGCCGCGAGGCTAATGTGTTTCTCTCCCCACTACATAAATGTAGTGGCTATTCAAGAAGATGGACAAATCAATTACGAATTTCAAATTACGAATTACGGTATTTCTTGTTTCCCCATTTTGCATAGGGGATTAGGGGGTTTCTCTTCCTTCTTCCAACTTATAATTTATAACTCATAACTCATAACTTATGAAGACATTCTTCTTCTCTTCCATTTATCATTTATAATTTATCATTAATAATTAATTCTCTTCTCATTAACCATTGACAATTAACAATTAACGGTTGAGTTTCAAATAAAACTGGTACAAAAATAATTTATTATTTTT
>JBAXXL010000046.1:0-30702 GCA_037127915.1 bacterium | reverse complement strand
CAAAGAGCAATTAAAATTACAAATCAAATAAAAATATTACCCGACTTTCTGGCTAATCAAATTGCCGCAGGTGAAGTTGTCCAACGTCCAGAATCTGTTGTCAAAGAATTGGTGGAGAATTCTTTGGACGCTCAAGCCACAGAAATTGCAGTTTTTGTTAAAAATGCCGGTAAGCAGTTGATTCATATAATCGACAATGGTGCTGGTATGACAAAAGATGATCTTATGTTAGCTATCAAACGCCACGCTACCAGCAAACTCTATACCACAGAAGATTTAGAAGCAATTCTTACATTCGGTTTCCGCGGTGAAGCTTTAGCTTCTATATCCTCAGTTGCTAATATTGAAATCCGAACTAAGCAAGCCGATGAACCCCACGGGTGGAAATTAACTGCCCAACCAAACACAGAACCTAAAATTGAACCAATTAATTGCGATAATGGTACACAGATATTCGTTCGGAATTTGTTTTTCAACATACCGGCACGTAGAAAATTCTTAAGAGCGGATTTGACCGAATTTCGTCATATTTCCGATACTATGCGAAAATTGGCTATCGCTCACTCAGACAAACGCTTCACATTTTACGATGATAACAATTTGATTTTTGATGTCAAACCAACCACTCTTAATAAAAGGATTAATGAAGTTTTAGATTCAGGTTTATCATCATCAATGATGGAAATCGATTACTCGGATGGAATTCTAGCGATAAAAGGTTTTTTGGGTAATCCTGCTTTAGCAAAGAAAGCGGGTAATAACCAATTTTTATATTTAAACAAACGGCCTATTGTAAGCCGCAGTATTTCCTTTGCGGTTTATAAAGCATTTGAAAATCTGATCGAAAAAAATTCAAAACCTTTGTTTATATTGTTTTTAGAAATTGATCCTCATAAGGTAGATATCAATGTTCATCCACAAAAACACGAAGTTAAATTTGATGACGAGGTTTATATTCATAGTGCAGTTGCAAACGCTGTAATGGACACTCTCGGCAAATTCAATATAATGGCTTCAACGAGCATAATCAATCAACAATCCGATGACCCGTTTCAAAAATTTCCTACCGGTAGCGATGGCAAATCGTTTATGATTGTTAACACTCTTACCGGAGAAATCGTCGAAGACGAGCACCAAACTGCAAACAATCACAATTATTCCGGTTCCGGCAGACAAAGCTGGGGTAGCCAAGGTGGATTCAATAACCCGGCATCCCTTAACCAAGAAGTAACAGCATTCGAAGAATTATTCAAACCGGCTAATGGTAATAATAATCAACAAATAACTATTGATTTGGATTTTGAAATCAATGAAAAAAATGTTTGGCAATTGGATAATAAATTTATCGTCGTGAATCTAAACAATCGATTACTCATCATTGACCAAAATAAAGCCAGCCAACGGATTATTTATGAACAAATAAAACATAGATTTTTAGATGGAAAATCCGGCAGACAAAAGCTAATGTTTCCTTTGGAACTGGATTTGAACAATAAAGGTGTTCAAGTTATTAATGATATTGAGGATTATTTGAGAGCCATCGGTTTTGATTTTACAATTACGGGTAACTGTCTATCAATCCAGGCAACTCCGCCGGAATTACCCGAAAACATAAGTGCAAATGTTATAAATGATATAATCGAAACATTCGAACAATTGAGCATTTTACGCATTGGTGCTATCCAAGACAATTTAGCCGCCGCATATTCACTTAATACAGCCATTAAAGCAGGTTACTCTCTTAGAATGGATGAAATGATAGCTATCATCAAAAATCTTTTTAAATGTAGTATGCCTAATTTGAGTCCGCGCGGCAAGAAGTGCTTTGTTTATGCTGAGCCGGAACATTTCGAAAACTTATTTAACTAACGTTTTCCTCTTTTCATTACGTCTTTAGCTCTTACGCCCTGCCGTGGTATAATAAATTCGGAAGAAATTAGAGTATCTCTGTCAAGAGCAAGATTGTTTTTTGAAGTAAATTTCATGAATATTCTTCCATCAGCCACGTAACGAAGATTATTCTCGACGTTTTTATCTTGGAATTTTTTCTTTAATGAATTATGCATTCTCGCTGGAACTTCAACAATATCGGATTTTCTGTAAAAGTATATTAAAACTCCCAACCTCTCGGTTTGTTCCTGATTTTGGGTTACTATGTGGCTTTGAAATATTTCTTCCGCTTTTGACTTTATTTCTTTATCATCGAGTTTATTTACTTCTGTAAACATAAATACAAATTTCTGTTTTGCATTGGTTTCGTAGAAATAATCAACAATTTTGTAATTAAAACCGATTATGCTCTTGATTATTATAACCGCGGCCACAATTAGAATAACACTAATGGATAAAATCCATTTAGCATTCTTATGTTTTCTGTTATATTTTTTAATAGAGTTCATATTGCCTATAAGTACATTCTAAAGGACCATTAAATAATTTTATTTTTTGAGTATATTTTAATCCGACTTGTTTAATTGCGTTTTGGTTTCCGCTAATTATCCAAGCTTCAGATTGATTGAACTTGTTTTTTAATGTATCACCTATCTGCTTGTATATTTGATCAATGTTGTCGATTTCCAAACGTAAATTATATGGTGGATTTATTATTATTATAGCAGGTTTACCCATTGGTTTCGATTCAAAAAAATCTCTTCGCGAAATAATAATATCATCGGTTAACCTGCATCTATCAATATTCAATATTGCAAGGTCAACTGATTCAGCCGAAATATCGGAGCCTATGATTTTGCACTCAATTTCCTTTTTACTAGCCAATGCTTCTTTAAATATCTCCCTCCACAATTCTTTATCAAAGTCGCGCCAGCGCATAAATCCAAACTTTCGGTTAATTCCCGGTGCAATATTACCTGCTATCATAGCGGCTTCAATAAGCATAGTCCCCGACCCGCACATTGGATTGATGAAATCTTTTTCACCTGACCAACCGGTCAGCATAATCATTCCGGCGGCAAGAGCCTCATTTAGAGGTGCTCCTCCACCCGATATTCTATATCCGCGACGATGCAGACTCATTCCTGATGAATCTAAACTGATATCGCAATCTTCACCCGATATGTGGACATGAATTCTTAGGTCAGGATTCTCGGAATCGACAGAAGGCCGTATTTGGTGCTTATTTCTTATCTGGTCAACGATAGCATCTTTAGCCTTGAGTGATACAAAATTAGTGCTGTCGAAGGCTGGTGCCTTGTTTACGGTGCTATCAATGGCAAACGTCATCTGCGGTGTCAATATTTCAGACCAATTAATTTCCTGTACTTTTTTATAAAGTCTTTGTGCACTATCAACACGGAATTTATGAATATCTATAAGCACTTTTAAACCGGTTCTTAAGTGAAGATTCATTTTATATACGAGTGCTTTGTCAGCTGTGCATGTAACTGCTCTTTTTAATTCGACTACATTTTCGGCACCTAATAGCTTGATTTCTTTTGCAACTAGACCTTCCAATCCGGCAAATGTTTTTATTGTTATATTGTTATAATTCAGATTTTTCATTATATTTTTGCGTTTTAAATAATTACAAATATAATTAAAATTAAATCGTTTTTATGATTTTTACTAATTCGAGGTATATATGTGCGGCCGTTTTGCGATGAGTGCTAAGACAAAAGATATTGAAAAATTTAAAAATGATTTGAAAATCAAACCTATTGCACCACTACGTCAAAGTTTCAATATCGCTCCCGGACAGAATATCCAAGGGTTGAAAAACGACTTTCACGATTTCTCCGATTTTAATTGGGGATTAGTTCCACCTTGGGCTGATATGAGCGATAAACCATTGAAAATTATAAATGCTCGAGCGGAAACACTTAAACAGAAGCCTGCATTTAAAAGATTGCTTAATGGTAAACGATGCGTAATATTATCAAGTGGATATTACGAATGGCAAGCAATAGGTAATAAAAAAATCCCGAATTTTATTTTTTTGAAGAATGAACCCTTATTTGCCTTCGCTGGTCTTTGGAACACGCTCCCAAGTAATAGCGAGAGTGAAACTGAAGAATGTGCCACCATAATAACTTGCTACTCTGCTGATTCAATCAGCCATATTCATAACCGTATGCCTGTTATTTTAACTTCAGAAAATATTGAAGATTGGTTGAGCGAAAGAAAAACTGAAGAGCTTTTATCACCCTATATTTCCGAAGAAATTGGATTCCACCGTGTTTCGCAATTTGTCAATAGTCCGGCGCACAACTCAGAAGAATGTATCGTTGAATATGAAGAAACCGAAAAAAGTTTATTCTAATTAGATAATAAGTCTCTTTTTAGGAGATGTATTTGGTTTGAATTCTTGAATATATGAAGGCTCAAATGATTCTACATCTGCAAAATGACCATCGTCATACATCAATTTTGCTAAATTTAAAATTGTTTTGGCTGTAATTTTATTAGTTGAATTTGCGCTAATGTAACATCCTTTGGCCAATTCATCAAGCTTTTCAATTTCATCAATTTCTATTTCGCTTTGAGGATTCAATTCTAAATCGAATTTCTGATAAAAAATAAAATCCTTCTGACTTGGCAGGTATGTAAATATAGAATCTATTTTTAAATCCTTTGCGTGGCTAATGGCTTCAGAAGCGTAGGCTTTTAAAGTCGGAACAGCAATAAATTTTGGGGAACCGCCATAACACATACCTTTGCACAATGCCGCTCCAATTCGCAAACCTGTAAATGAACCAGGACCTGCTGATAGCGAAATTGCATCTAAATCTGAAATAGCCGTTTTGGAATCATCCAAAATGCGGCTAACTAATTCCGCTAATAGTTCATCGTGAATATTATTGCCATCAACTGTGTATTCACCAAAAAATGTTGGCGTTTCCAATGCCACCGAACAAACAGAGCCTGAAGTTTCAATTGCTAAAATTTTCATTATTTTATAAACCACACTTTGTTAATTTTGTTATCCTTGACTTCATATATTGCTTGACCGGAAAATTGTTCTCTACCCGGAATTCCTGATGTAAGAGTTTCTTTATCAAATACATAATTTCCGTATATCAACCTGTCCTCTATTTTACAATGGAGCTTCTTCCCCGCCCTTTTGAAAAAATCAATATATACTTCTTTTAATTCTTCTTTGCCTTTATTAATTAGTTTGTTAGGAAATTCATAGATCTCCACATCATTAGAATAACAATCTAAAAAAGCATCAATATTGCGGTCGTTATAGGCATTCAATTGTTTTTTAACACATTCATATTTGTCGGTTTTAATCAGAGTATCCGGATTAATAATCGAGCCTCTCTGAATAACTCTATAAATATCTTGAGTATTTTGAATATCATCTAACGGATTTTTATTCAAAATTACCAAATCAGCTTTCTTACCGGCTTCGATTGAGCCTGCGTTAGTATTTTTGAATAGTTTTGATGCTCCAACTGTTGCATCCTTTAATATTTCCTCGTCTGTTAGTCCTGCTTTTTTCATTAAGGCAAATTCGTGGAATAAACTCGGTCCGTGGATTACACCAATATTTCCGGCATCTGTTCCAGTGGCAACATTAATGCCGTAGGCTTGTACCTTTTTCATATTCTCCAATATAATAGGGTCCGTAGAAACAGTTTTATCTTCCGGCACCATTCTCTTTTTAATTTTGTCGCTTAATTCATTCGGACTAATATCGAACATATCGTATAATGAAGAGATTTCATCTGTATTACCCAATTTCAATTCTACTTCCATCAAATCCAATTGTTTTGAAAAAACGGCAGTATATGATTCGAAAACCCATATAGTAGGAATAATGCTTACATTGCTGTCTTTTGCCAATTTGAGAAATTCATCATCCACTATTTTATCTTTAGGCAAATGAACCAATACATCGGTTCCTGCTTTAATTGCATATTTTGCAGTTTCCAATTCAGAGGCGTGCACCCACACCGGCAATCCAGCTTTATGAGCAGTATCACAAATAGCTTTTAATACAGGAAAGTAATCTTCTGCTTTGGTTTTTGTTCCAACGATATACCAAACCTTAATCATATTTGGTTTATACTGCAACTGACGATTTACTTCTTTAATGGCGTCTTTTACGTTTGTTGCTAAAACAAAAGGCGGTTGGGCTCTTTCATATACCGTTGGTTTCCATGATGTTATCAATGGGCCACTAAAATATACATTTGGTGCTTTAGAAGAATTTCTAGACATATCAGCAACTTCTGAATTCCAATCCGGTCCACCGCAATCGACAATATTTGTAATACCACAAGCCAAATAGCGTGTGAATAAATCAGTCATATTTCTTTTTACAGAAGCTTGATTAGAATCATAAGGTACTCGATGCTGTAAATCTATAATATCAGGTCTGGTGTAAAGTCCACCCGATTGGAAAAAATGAATATGCGTATCCCACAAACCCGGTATTAAGAATTTATCAGTACAATCAATAATTTCTGTACCGGTGGGATAATCCTTTTTGGAAACTTTAGTTATTTTTTCTATTAAACCGTTTGTGATAACAACGTCTTGGTTTAATACCAGTGACTTTTTAGCACCCGGATTTACTAAATTTACGTTCCTTAGTATTGTTGTTGCTCCTTCGGTTTCAATGCAAAAACAAAACAAAATCAAAAATATAATAAGATAGATAT
Source organism: bacterium (assembly GCA_037127915.1). Classification (GTDB taxonomy): domain Bacteria; phylum Bacteroidota; class Ignavibacteria; order Kapaibacteriales; family UBA2268; genus JBAXXL01. Next base: position 24,076 of record JBAXXL010000046.1, on the reverse strand, counting down.
TCTTTTTCATAATAAAATGCTTTATGTATTAATAATAATAATCAAAAATAATATTTTTTTAGTCAAAACTTGGCACCAAGTTCATTACTATAACTGAAAAAAATCGTACTTTTGTATAATATTATAAATCAAGGTTAAAAAAAATGTACAAATATATATTGATATTATCGGCATTGCTACTATTTAGTGCTTGTCAAGACAACACACCAGGACCGGCAGAAGAAATGTCGAAAGAAAAACTTTTAACGACCCCGTTGCCGGGCTACCAATGGTTTTATTCAACCTATACCAATTATACACCCAACGATAGTATAATGAATTTAATCAAGTCCACTTTCGATTTAACGAAGGATACAATTATAATTTTTTCAAAACCAGCTTGCTCCTGCGGAGATATCGAAGCAGAGTCATTTGCACAATTGGTTAAAATATTTGACGTAGCCGGTATTCCAGAATCTAATTATAAGATTTACTCGATGAGTTCAATTAAAAGTTCTCACCCATATTCAAAACGTTTTGAACTGAATCAATTACCAACATATATTGTTACTAGTAGCGGCACACCTGTTTATTCAATATATGATACAATCTTCGTAGAAGAAGCCAAATCAGAACCGTATATAAAATCTATTGAAGCGTATCTCTTATTAGGTTTAGAGAAGCTTTAAAACAGTTTTAAAGCATTTTCCATAATGACACCCGGTGTTACATTTAACATGCACTGGTGAGTCCCTATTGGACATTCATGACCGCCATGTATATTGCAAGGACGGCATTTCATTTGCTTATCTTCGCAAACAATATAATCCCCTACTATCGGTGCAAAACCGATTTCGGGTACTGTAGGACCAAATATAGCCAAAACAGGTTTATTGAGAACTTGTGCAAAATGAACTGGTGCACTATCGTTTGAAATCACACCACTTGAGCGGGATATAAGATACAATGTTTGCTCAACGGTCAATTTCCCTGCAAAGGAAGGAAAACCACATTTATCGGCGATCTCGGAGCATAATTGCGCTTCCGATTTTGAGCCATTAATAATAATTGCTTTATTGGTAAGAGTTTTATAAGTATCGATCATTTTTATAAAATACTCGCTTGGCCAACGCTTAGTTTCCCAAACAGAACCTGGTGAAATACAAATAAAATCTTGAATTTTGTTTACTAAAAGCAAACCATCAACAATTTCTCTGTCAATTGATTCAAATCCCATAGTTACCGCGGGAATAACCAACGGTTTAGGTTGCGAATGAAAGTAGTCGATTGCATTTAATAATTCGAATAATCGATAAATTTCATGTTGGTGAATTTGATGATCAACTAAATGAGAATAAGTATTCCTCAAAGCAGACGATTTATATGAAATCGAATACTTTTTTTTAGTCTTATTGATTATTCTAGAAGTACGAAAAGACTGGTGTGGAACAATTATACAATCGAATTTCTTTTTCGAAAGCTTACGAGCCAATTTGCGAATACTCATAGCAAATTCGGAATTGCCTCTCTTATCGTATATAATAACTTCATCGATAGCAGTAGCGGATTTAACTATTCCCGATGCTATGGGAGTTGTTACATAAGTAATTTTTATTTCAGGCTTGGCGTTTTTAAGCAATTGACAAGCAAATAGCGATAATGCTATATCACCTAAAAATGCTGTGTGGTATATACATACACTATTGATTTTATCTAATTTAATTAGCATTTTCCGCAACCTTAGGCATTCTTTTCCATCTACGGTGCTGCCAAACCCATTGAGCAGGATACTGTCTAATAACTCTTTCCAAAGCCGTTACATGCCTCTGAGTAAGTATACTTACGCCTTCATCGTCGCATTTCAAATCTTCTGTCTGAATTTTTTCACAGTATAAAATATATTTCCCTGTGTTATGACGTATTATCACTACCAAAAGCATATTTGCATCGAATTTCAATGCAAGATAAGCCGGGGATGCATAGGTCGCTGATGGAATATTAAAAAAATGTGGATATAAAACCCCTTTATCACCGAGAGCTGATTGGTCAACAATCATAGCGACGCATCCCCCACTCCTAAATACAGAAATTATCTTACGTGCGGCATTATCCATATCAATTGTTTTAGTTCCTGCCCTTGCGCGTATTTTATTAATCTCTTTGTCAATTCTTTCGTTTGATTGTTTTTTAATTATCATGTGTAAGATATTATTTTTTGCTATTGATGAATAAAATCCAGGAAGTTCCCAATTGTTGAAATGCGAAGATATGACCATCATAGGTTTTCCTGAAGCTTTAGCTTCATCATAAATGCTTTCACCTTCAAACCCGATTACTTTCCTAAGAATACGATTATCGGACATATACTTCATGGAAGCTATTTCAATAGCTGTAATACCCAAATTTTTAAATGATTCGTTTACTATTAATTTAATTGCTGATAAATCTTTTTCCGGGTAAGCTAACTTTAGGTTTTGTTCAGTAATAATCCGACGTTTCTTCATAAAAATTCGAATTAAAACTCCAATTAAAACACCAAATTTATATTGGAGTTTATCGTTAAGCAATGTACCCACAATACCAAGCAGGATTAACAAACTTGCAGTAAAATAATCAACCATTTTCTTGCTCATCTACCACATACCGCTGTTATTATTCGTTTTTGTGTCATCTTCATTGGATTTATCGACAAATTGGGTGTACCAATTAGGATTATAGCGCTCTCCGGGGGCAGTTGAATGAACATATCTATATTTTCCATAACCGCCTATATCAACAAAATAAAACCTACAGCCACCGAATAAATTTTCATAAACCCATTCATCATAAGTGTTAGAACTTTCGACTCCATTGTTATAATTTATTTCATCAGGTTTACCATATTTCAATAGAATTTTACCTCTATCGGTTTTCCAACCATCCTTTACTTTGCCATATTTAAAATGAATATTGGCATATTCTATATTTTTTAAAAACGTGGCTCGAGTTTCGTTAATAGTTGTGGTTGTATCGGGATCGCGCTGAGCCCAAAATTTAAAAAGAAACCGTTGTTTTGCTTGGAGAGTATTTAGAGCACGAAGACTTTTTCTTTCACTTTCATTACAAATAATAGCGGTTTGCTCAATTTCATCATTTGTCCTACTTTCGGAAAATGTCGCAAATTCACTCTTTTCGAATGTTATATTTTCAACAAAAATAGCATTTTGTTCCGCCGCTTTAAACTTGTTGTAATAGAACATCTTTTTGGTAACTGTTACCGAATCAATAGGTTTGTTATTGGGGTAAACTGCTGTAATATTGAAATAGTAAACACCTGTTGGTAGTTGATTTAAAGGTATTTCACCCGATAAAATCATTGCATCAGAATTCGCCGGCTTTTTTATAGGGAACCGTAATTTTTCTTCCCCTGATGAATTCATTATTTTATAATAGATTGTGATACCTTCAGGTGAAAACTTTTTAGTATTATACAATTCACAATAAAATAATAGATTGCCCGGATCATCATTAAACTCCGCAGATGGGTTAGGAACAACATAATAACCTGGTTTTTCGAACATTTTATCCCAATTTCTCAATGATTCATCCTTGTTTTCCAAAACAGCGGCTAATTCTATATCAGATAGTTCTATTTTGGTATCTTGGAACTTTTTTATGACGTAAGGAAATTCAATTTCAGCTTTTGATGTAGAATCATTATAATCGCTTACATGAACTTTAACTTTATACTGACCGGATTCCATAGCAAAATCATTTTGACCATAAAATACTTGCTTATGAGTGCCATCGTATTTTTCAATCTCCAATGGCATGACCCATTTGGCTGATTTGACTAACTTGATATTATCATAAAACTCTACATTGAAATAGATTTCACCAGTAAATTTTCCATTTTCTTTATACTTAAATATAAGAGAAGTATCAGGAAATGAAAAATAAAATTCAACCATAGTCTTATCGCCACGATTAAATTGAGACATATTAATATTAACAAATATGTTTTTCGCAGAAGCCCCAAACATAGAACAAAATATCAATAGGGGTACAATTATTAACAACTTTTTCATAGCTATTTTTCACTAAAATATTAAAAAAATACCGTCAAGTATAATACTTGACGGTATTAGTTATGCATTTATTTTCTTAAGAACCAAAATTTAATGCTACAGACAATCTATTTATTAAACCAAGACTATAAGTTGGTGAAATTGAATAATCTAAACGACCTCCAAAAGAACCGCTCATATATTTCAGACCAATACCACCGGAAAAACCGAATTGGTCGTGGTTGAATCTATAACCTGCTCTTAATGAAAGTAGATCGTTCCAGGTATATTCTGCACCTAACATAAATTGCTCTTTTGAATCAGAAGCAGTAAGAAAGTCACCAGCTACTAATAAATAATTGCCATCTGAATTGATTATTTCAGAACTAATTGAAGCTCTAAACATCAAAGGCACATCGAATGTATAAGACATATATTCGGCATCTATAGGACTAGCACTGAAACCTTGATACATCTTTGTCATAGTACGTAAGTCTTGCCCTTGGTATTTTTGCTCCAATCCAAGATTTTGAATTGCGAACCCAAGTTTAACGCCATATAATTCTGTGTCGTACATTGTTCCAATATCAAAAGCTAAACCTGAAGAGGCAACAGAAGCGAAGGAATTGGAAATATACTTTGCAGTGACACCAAAGGAAAACTGCTTTGTTAAATATCCACTAAAAGTAGCCGCCGCAGACATATCATTGATATTATATGTTGCACCGGTACCTTCAGGTTTTTCAACAGTTGTAACTTTAATGTTATTAGCGCCAAAACCTGTATAGCTTAATGCTACGGTATAACCGTCCGAAATAGGTATTGCTACTCCAACAAAATTGTGAGAGAAATTAGCAAACCATTGTGTATAAGAAAAATCCGCTGATACTGATGAAACATCTGCTAAACCAGCACAATTCCAATATATAGATGTTAAATCATTTGTTACAGAACCATAGGCTCCAGCCATAGCCGCACCACGAGCACCTACATCAATTTTTAGAAATTGAGCACCTGTAGCACCGACTTTGGTCAAGTCTCCGCCCTTAGTAGAGCCGGAAGATGCATTTTCAACTGCATAAAGCAGACTTGCAGATAATATCAAAACACTTAAAAATACTATTATGTTTTTCATTTTTTATTTACTCCATATTTTTTGAAAAAATAAGAGTGTCTGTCCATTAATCTAATGGACAGACAACAGATATTATTCAGTGATAATTTTAAATCCGCCTACAACAACTGAGAAATTCTTTACTGTTTGGGCACCATCTGGTGTTGAGATTATAGCCACTAATGCTTGGCTTTGTACTCTTTGCCCATTAGTTGTTAATAAATCCCAGTTTTCAGAGGATGTACCATCAGTAGTACTCGTAGTAGCATGACTATCCGTATGTTCAAGTTTTCTGACTAATTGACCTGATGCAGTATATATTTCAATAGTACATTTTGGAGGTAAGTTAGTAAAGTAAATCTTAGCATCGTAAGGTGAACGTTGTCCTTGATGTCCAATGAAGTACGGATTTGGTACAACATTAATACCATCAAGCATGTCGTCAGTATATTTTATTTGTGTTTGGTCTGAACCTGTAACACGAACTTTTATTTTTGCATTTGGTAATGGGAAACCTGCGGCACCACCGGTATTTCCTACTACTATTTTATCACCAGGTTGGAAATCCGCACCAAATTCATATCCTGTTTTTACATAAGGCCATGATTTGCCGCCAGATTTAAATATTCTACCAGCGTTAGCATAATCGAGCATATAACTGCAACCATTGATTCTTACTTCATGTGTAAAGTCAATCCATAAACCATCCTCGGATTGAGCAGATAAATAATAGCGTCCTTGAGTTAAACCTGAATATGTTGGAAGTGCTTTATATCCACCGCCTCTTATAATTGTAAAAGCTGGATTCGATGGATCATTACTCATAGCACTGGCTTTAGATACTCCTAAGGCAGGTGTTTTAGCACTGCGTAAATCGACCCAAGCATACGCGGCAAGATTATATTTACCAATGAAATCATTAGTATTTAATTGATAGCCATTCTCAGCGCTTCCTAAAGAATTGTTACTTACTTTACCTAAGTTTCTTGGGTCTGGATACAATCTATCTTCATAGAAAGGATTATACCTTTTATTAGAATTCGCTGTGTCACCATAACCATAAACTAAACCTAATTGAGGGAAATCATTATATGCAACTTTCGTCATGATAGGAAGAGCTAAATGCGGCATATCCCCAGGATAGTTTACAAAACTAGAATCACCAAATTCATTAACTCGTTTGTATTTAAATATGTTTTTTACTTTCATATTTAAGTATTTGACAGTAGCTTTTGCTTCAGAAGGATAAGTATTACCTCCATAAACCAAACTAACACTTTCTTCTCCACCCGGTAGGAATTCAATTTCATAAACACCAGGACCATTGTTGAACCCGGCATCCATTCCAGCTATACCTGTGTAATCCCATGAAGCTAATTGAGTAATTTGTATTTCATCTTGATTCTCATAAGCAGTTTTTTCTAATGCGGCATTACCATCAATTGCTACAACCGGCGTAACGGCATTAGTTTGTCCTAAAGCTTTAGAATGATTATTGATTGCTGTATCAGGTCTTACTACACCACCATACTGACGATGAGCAAAGTTGAAACTGAATCCTAACAGCCCGCGAGCATAAGATGCAAAATTTTGTTCGTAGCAATAACCTTGATCAGTAAAATCGCCTGAGGTAAAACTACCATTTCTTTGTCTATAATCACGGTTACTTCTGTAATGAAATTTAATTGAATCCCCTGTTATTGAATCAATTCTAGCTAAATTAGGCGGCCAATATACTACAGACGCAGCGTTTTCGGAATATAAATCCAAATAAGGGTAAAAACAAGGGGTTAATTCAAAGGAAATTAGACCAGTAAACAAATCTTTTTGTGCAGTTACGTCTTTCAATGTAACATAGCTTTGGTATAATCCAAATCGGAATGGCTCTTGACCTTCTTGAGCATCACCTAATAGCAATGCTTGTTGATTCCAAAATGGTTTGAATTCCAATTCTAATTCGTGACCTGCTAATAATTGATTAACACGTTGATTGTCAATAGCAAAGAAATTGAAATTATATAAACTGCCTAATCTATTAGAATCAATACTTATAAATTCAAAATTCGAAGTATTACCTACTGCACTAGCTTTAGGATATGTTGTTATTAAGTTAGTATTGCTCATCGATGCCGTATTGAACTTAGTTGGTGTAGGTTGCATAAAGTCACCCTCATCATAAGCAAGCATAGAGTAATAATATTCAAGATTATTAACCATTTTTTCGCTGACTAATGGGTCTTCATCATAAGTAATTATACCATCTTTATTGTCATCACCTATATCCATAAAGAAATCTTTATTAGTAAGCCTATCGAAATAATTTTCAATTATCTTACGGCAAGCCGGAGACCCTTCAAAATCAGGTAATGTTGATAGTTTAGGTTGAATTTGAGCATTTGTAATGTATTTGTAAAGAGAGTCTTTGATTCTAGAAACTTGGAATGCATCCTTCATCATATCATAAGGATTTCCGCCATATTTAGTTTCAATGTCAATTACCCATCCCGTTGTCGAGGCATCTGATTGACGTAATGTTTTAACATGATAGACCGTATCGATAGAAACTCTGATGGTATCCGTACTCTTAAGATTTCCTAATGTATCTTTATTCAATTTATGTATTGTATCACCAACCATCAAATCACTAAACCAAGGTTTACTTCTAAGTGTATCCAAATATTTAAGACTTACATTAGCTGTGTGGTATTTATAATACATTGGATTATATTTTATAACCGCGGAATTCAAGTAAATGTCGCCTACTAATATACTATCGAACAGTTTAGAATGAAGTTTTGGACCAACTCCATTAGAACTAAATTCATAATATGAATAACCTCTTCCATCTTGTGGAATTGCAGGGTCGTTTTGAGCTACTTTTGCAAAATATTGACCCCATGGATAACTATTAATCGATGTATCTATAGTACCTGATAAAACAGGGAACATATATCCCATACTCTGAAGAACCGACGCAGGACTATAAGTTGACATACCTCTACCAATGCGCATCACTCTAATAGCCATTGAATCTTGACTGTTCTTTACAAATCCTGCATCGTTAGTCGCAGGACCTAATAGGCGTAAATCATCTATATTAGGCATGGAGGCGTCAGTTTGATCTAATCCGCCCTTGATAGGAGTTTTAAAGAAAGGAGTGCTTATTGACCAGCGGCCAACTTCTTTCCATCCCAAAGGACCTTTACCAAGTGGATAAGCACCACCGCCGGCGATTTCATTCAAAGAAAATGTATCGAGATTTATTCTACGAGCTCTAAATAATCTGTAACCCATAAAGTCCATTCCTCTTTCATCAGGGTCATTACTCATTTCAGAAGTAGAATCCCACTCCATTGTAATTGCATGATTTAAAGGAGTCCAAGCGGTAAATCTCGCCGCATCGGGAGGTGTTGGTGCACGGAAGTTATTGTCATAAACTGATTGAGCGAATTTATCTTTGCGGATAAGTTCAGCCATATCGGCTACAGTACCATCTGCTTCAAGACCTTTAGCAGTATTTGCTAAAATTATACCAACTACCGTTCGGAAAGTATCTTTCGGCATAATATGGAATGGACCTGTAGCCATCATAAAGCGCTTATCACCATCACCTTGGTCGTTATCTCTTTCTCCAAGAGCCATAAAGTCATAGCGGTTAGCATTTTCTAATTTATCTTCTGCGATATTCCAGTTTTTCATAGTAACTAAACCAAGTTGTTCTTTATTACTATACCATTTTTTATCTTTACGAATAGATCCGGCTAAAGGCCAATTAGGATCGCCCTTGTGTTTATTGTTATTTTTTGTTAATACTGTACCTGTAATATGTCCCAAAGAATCTTTAACATAAGTTGTATCGTAATATTGAACTACAGCTGGTGATTCTAAGAAGTCGAAACCTAAATACCCAAAACCAAAACCTTGTTCACCTTGGTCTGTGTTAGACCATTGTACTGCTAAGTTCAAAGTTTTATCAGCATCATAAAATTTAGTACGGTCATTTTGGGCACCTGCGGAAGTATAAGGAGCCCGTCCAATATCAACGTCCATTACAGGAGCTAAATAGCAGTCATATAAAGTATCGGCTGAGTAATTAGTTAAATCATATCTTAAGAATATAAAATCTCTGTAATCGCCGAAACCCCAAGAATAAATATATTGTTCTACCTGCATAGTTAATGGGTAACCTTCGGCTTTACGCTTGGCTTCACCATCTTCATAACGGCTTAAATCAGTATCTTTATAAGTAGCAAAGATATCTTCGCCGGATATTATTGCAGGACCTTTAGAATATTTTGTTTTATTTCTATCAACTTGTTGATTTACATAATATCCAAAATATCTATTTTTCTTTATTGTATCACCTGTACGTGTACTGGCATCCCAAATTGGCCAGCTTGGACCGTCAGAAGATACGTTGGGTTCGCCTGTAGCTTTATTACAGTCGGTTGAAAAATAGACTCTATAACTTGTTCTGTCATTAGGATCTGTTTTCATACTGTAAGTTGATAATTTATCTGGTTGTGGTCCGGCCTCATTAATACGGCCCGGAGTCATCCACGATAGACCCGAATTAGGATTATATGTAATCATACATAATTTATTTGGAACTGTATCTTGTGGGCTAAGAAATTTTCTTACACCAAGCCAAATACCGCCACCAAATATATATTGGTTTACAGATCCTCTTGGCCAATATCCGCCGCCGGCATTTTGTGTACCTGATAAGGCGACATTTAAACCGAATATACCATAGTTCGTAGTATAAAACGAAAGATTACTTATGGTATTTTTTTGTAAATCCATAACACCGTAGGCCGCTCTTTGCAATTGATTTTTAGCATTCTTTTCTTTCGCCGCAGGACTGATGTCAGCATTTGCGTTAAAAGTGCTAATAACTAATATGACAAAGATTGCTAATAGTGTTGTTTTTGAGAAATATTTAAACATTTTTCCCTCTATTTTTAATTAACAATTTTAAATTATTAGAATACAATTTTAATACCGCCATAAGCTGATCTTGGACCTTGATAATTGCCCAAACCGCTCATGGATAGTTCAATGTATTTTAAATAGCTTTCATAAATTTCTTCGCGGGTTACAATACCGTCTCTGTTATAATCTGCGGCTTCGCTGTAAAGTCTGTTACCATAATTGTCGTATTGTGATGTTGAGTAACTGGCGGCATTAGAGAAATCCGCTGTTTTGAAGAATGATACATCGGCAAAAGATCCTATTGTTCTTTCTAATGATGCACCATCATCAATAGGGTCACCGGTTGCTGTGTAATAATACATTACTACACGACGATTCAATACATTATATATATCTAAGTAAAATTCAATTTGTGTATTTTTGAAACCATCACCAAACCAATCGCGTAAATAAAATGATTTAGACAAACGCATATCAACACCCCAAGCACTTGGGAAGCGTTCGGCATTTGTTTCACCCAATGGGTTACCATTTTTATCTGATTTAGTATATGGAATGCCACTACGATATGTACCGGTCATTGAAATAGAAGCATTTTCTAAAGGTTGGATTCCACCGATCGCTGGACCATCGTTATCACCCCAAATAAAATAAACAGAACCTTTAAGACGGTTACGCACGTCTCTACTCAAAGGATAAGTAGCTAATGGAAATGCTTGTTTACCTGAATAAGGATCAATAATGGCATTTGCATTTGAGTTAGAACCATCAGAAGTTCCTTCTAACCATGCTAATGAATAATTGATATCCAAACCAAAGTGGTCGCTTCCCATAGGTGCTTTACTTATTTCAAGTTCCAAACCACGGTTGCTACCGTATTCATTGACATTATATTCAAAATATGGTGATGGTACAGTAGGAACATACGCTACACCTAATTGATTATATATATCTTTGTAATATACTGATGCTCCAACTGAAACACCTTCTGCAATTTGCTGATCTAAACGAACTTCATAATTATTTGTTCTTTGTGCTTCTAAGTTAGGATTTCCTAATATGTTACCTGCTCTTAACACGTCAATGCCAAAACCATCATACATATAATTTAACATAGGCATCTGGAAATAAAGACCATAAGAAATTCTAAGTACAGACTCTTCGGTAATAGGATAAGCAACGTTCAAACGAGGTGAAATTTGGAATTTATTAGTTGCTGTTCCAAATCTTGATGCCGAATCAGAGATACTAGTAAAAACGCCGTCTGTACGAGGTAAACGATATAATGAATTAGGCATAAAATAATCAAATCTTAAACCACCACTCAAAATAATCCCTTTGTATTCTATCTGATCTTGGAAATAACCGGAAGCTTTAACAGGATAATATGGCTTACTTGTTCTTTCATTAACTATATCTTTTGTAATACCATCTGCATAAATATTTCCGCCCCATTGATTTGTATAAATATCGCGGAATGCGTTACCATCCCAAGGCATAGCATTCATGTGACGATGCATTTCTAACAAACGGCCATTGACACCGGCTTTAATATAATGACTAAAATCGCCGCTTTCCAATGATTTTGTATAGTTTCCATCTAATTCCCAATAATATCCATTGCGGAATTGAAAACCGCCTGCATTACCATGAGTAGGTGTAAACCATTGCATACCCCAAGGATTAGTTGTACCACTCGCGTTAGAAGCACCTTCATAATAACCGGTTAATGGATTTTTTGCAGGATAGTTAGAAACTATATAGCCATCATTTGAGGTACGAGTTTCTGTTAATGAAGTATATTGATCAATTAATCTATCAGAACCGGCTACTAATCCGGTACCATTTCCATTCAGTTTCATCTGATCTTGCGGTAACATTAACGCAAAACCATTAAAGAAATCGGGGTCTCCCCATTCACCTGACGCTCTGCGTGACCGTTCATCATTATTTGTTGAGCGCCCAAACGTGATTTCATAAAATTGTGTATTATCTATTGTGTGATTTAATCTGGCATATATGTTTGCAATGGTGATATTCCAAACGGCTTGTTTAGCGATTCTTTCCGGAACACCTGCCGATGATTCAATATTACCTGCATCATTGCAATAGTACCAACCCAAATCTGAATTTTGATAATTAGTCAAACCCCATGTACCACCAAGCGATAGTTTCATTGATTTGGTTATACCAAATGTCAAACGGCCGGTTATGTTCTTAACCCAAGAACCTTGATCAGACAATCTTGCGATATTATTACCGGCAGGGTCATATCTTTCGTACCCTGAAGAAGGATATTCTTCTGTTTTATAAAGACCACTAATATAAAATGTTGAATTTTTTAAAAATGGTATTGGACCACCAGTACCAAATTCAAATGCGTTAGATTTTTGTGAAAGCAATTGAGCGCCTTCGCCTCCTGTTACAGGGATATATTTGGTACCTTGTTTTTGGAGTGTAACACCGAAAGGTTGTTTCCCATAAAGAGCTTGGACATCTGTACTCCAAACTAAAAATCCTTCATAACGATCCAAACGTCCGGTTTTAACAATGTTATTTATAACACCGCCTAAAGCTTCGCCGTACTCAGCTGAAAAACCACCACGTAAACTCTGAACTTCCTCTGTGGCATATTGTGATACAACCGGTGCATAAGCTACACCGGCACTACCTAAACCACCGGTAAATTGATTACCTATATCCATACCATCAACACGGATTTGTGTATCTTCAGCACGTGAACCACGTACTTCAAAACCGGTTCCGTTCGATTGGATACCGGCTGACAATGTAACAACGCCTGCAAGATCAGTACGTGATACTACAGAGATTTTTTCGGAACCCATATTAGTTCCGGTTCCGATATCACCTTTACGCACTAATTTTTCGGCAACTACATCAATTTGTTCACCTTTTGCATATTCCGCTTTTAAAGCGGCATCCAAATTAGATTGGTTATCTGCAGATATTCTTACAGATTTTTCAATTGATTTCATACCTACGTAACTAAATTTTACTTGGTATGTGCCAGAAGGAATGTTTGTTAAAGTGTAACTTCCGTCTTTGTTGGTAACATTTGTACCAATAGAAGTTCCTATCACAAAGACTGTGGCTCCAATTAAACCTTCCCCTGTATCTGCATCAGTAACTTTTCCTTTTAGAACGCCGTATAAACCGGCTTCTGCCACTAATGGAAATAACAAGGTAACTAATAGCGCCAAAGCTAGAAAGTAACGTTTCATAATTACTCCGATAATTTAACCTTTTTTATTAAAAAATATTATTAACTATTTTACAACATTGAATGATTTTGTTAAATTACCATTCGATGAAGTTATAACACAAAAATATGTCCCGGTATTTAGTTTTTCAGTATTATACACAATCGCTTTCAGCCCAGCGGATTGATAACCAGTAAATACATTATTCATCTTATTTCCCAAAACATCGTATATATCTATTGTATAAAAATCGTATTTGTTTATTGACATAGTGATTTCAATATGATCACTTGCCGGATTTGGGTATATCCCATTAAAATTAAACCCATAATCGATATCATTATTAACTTTACTAATCGGATCAGCATTAAAATGTGTCATTAAAACATATTGTGGTACTTCTAAATTCCTTTGTTTCAAGGAATATTCGCTACCTGTTAATTGACTTGGGTCACATATTGTCCATGTTTTTAAAAGTGGAATATCTTTCAAATCATTTGGAATTAAATTAGGTATCCAAGTTATTCTATCAAATTCATTAGTTTGTGTGACATTGTACGGTTTGCTCCAAGAGTTTTCACCGATTATTCTGGTAGAAACGAACACATCTTGTGCGCCACCGGAAATAAGGGTATCTGCCTCTGTATCCATAATATCATAAAACATAACCCATTTCGCTAATAAAGTAGTTTTATCAACCGTTTTTGACAACTGGAATTCCCAATTCATTTGGTTTGTTCCGCTGGTCTCACCTTCCGCAGGTAAATATAGTAAAGAACCATAAAGACCATGATCAGAAATTTTTCGGATGCTCCATGTTTCGCCTTCATAATTAACTTCAACTACATCATAATTGCTAGCTGTACCGGTATTATCTCTTCCTACCATAAAACTTAAAAAACTATAGGAGTCTTTTGCATAAACGTTAAAACTCATTGCAGATGTTAGAAAAGTTGAATCGGGGTTACAACCATTAGCTGTAGCATATTGTCTAACCAAAGAATAAGGAAAAATATTAAAAGGTGTCCAAGTTAAACCCTCGTCTTCGGATGTTGAAACTCCAGGTTGCCAACTGTCTACTGCATCACCATCTTTGAAAGCACCAACTGCACCTATGTACCATTTGTCGCCATCTAATTTTTGTATTCCTGAAATAGTTGAATTTCTGACTTTATAAGAATCTGTAGTTTGATATTCGATTGGTCTAAACAAATCACTATTCCAATTTTCAGGAACATTCAAAAACCAATCCATCATATCTTGATTTTTAATATAGGCAAAACTACTTTGACGGCTCAAATTATTTGTTCCGGTTGGAGGCATTGGTTCAGATACACCATAAACATAGAAACTATTATCTTTTTGATATGCTAAAAGAGCATTACTTGTAGCTTCAAAAACATACGCATCATTTCTTTCATCTTCAAATTGAAATTTTTTCTCGGCTATCCATGATGATGATTCCGAATAAAATCCCTGGATAAATCCTTCCCATCCAGCACCTGTTGATATAGGTGCCATATAACCGTAAGCCAATTCACCATCATACATAAATGGATATATACTTGGATAACGCGCATCACCTAAAGGTACTTCAGCCTTATTATAAATTATAATTGGTAATGACCAATTATAACCTAAATCCTTTGATTCAAGAATAAATAAATTATTTTTTGTATTATTGATGTCGTTTGCTGTTCCTGCATCCGTCTCTGAATAGCCTCTTTTAATGGTTACAAGAGTATTTGATTCGGGCTGATACATGAAAGGCATCTGATCAGGGGTATAATATGAATATCCATTTGCAAGTGAATCCAAAACAAAAAACTGCGGAACGGCTTGTAACTTATTACCTTTTTTTCCGTAATGATTAATATCTGATTTAGCAAAACTAATCAAATGTTTAGGAAACCTGTAATCTTCCGGTTTTTGTGTGCGTTCTATTGCTTTAGCAGAATTGCCAGCAACAAGAATGATGGTGATTATTAGTATAGAAAGTATATATTTTGTCATAGCGAATCTTGATTTATTAATAAAAATTTAATTTCACACTTTTTAGCAATATCAAATATATAAAATTTATTTGATTTAATCATATATGTTGATAAATTTTAATGTATATTTACTTATAAACTATATTGTAAACCATAAATAATATTGAATGTTGAGAGATAATTGCCATTTATCGTCCCATTTATGCTTGTTTTATAGTATCTTGTGTCAACTCCGACTGTTAAGAATAAATCTCTGTAAATTCTTTGTTTACCCAATATTTTTGCCATAAAAACCGGATCGCTGTCTGTCAATCCTAATCCTACCCGAGCAGATAGCTCTGAATTTTTCATTTGAAATATTGCTCTTTCATAAAAAATAGTTGTCCATACTAATTGCATTTTTTGTTTAAAAGGCTTTTTGGTCTTAAATAAATCTTTTCCTGTGAAATCATCACCCGAACCGGAATTATCCTGCATTACTAAAACTACATCACGAAGAACTTTTGCGGAAAACTCAGTTAATCCAAGTTCAATACCCATTACCGATTTTTTATCTATATTATAGCTAATACTCTGTGAATAACTTGTTATTTTATTATCTGAAAGTTGCAAACCAAAAGATGCAAAACCATTTGCCGCCGAAGCAACAAAATTAATCTTATTCAGCCCGAAATCTTCCAATCCAAAATTATATGCAGGAACAAAGTTCAATTGATTCATATCTCTAAATTCATTTGAACGTTCATTATTATTTGGGAATCTTAATTCGTTGAGAGAATTATAAGCTTCCTTTGAATTTGATTTATTATTATAATCAATATTTTTAGTAATTACTTCATTTACTTCAGCGACAAACTCAGATTGAGTTATTAATTGAGGTGTTTCCTGAGTAATTGTATTTTCAACCGATTCAGTCGCTAATGTGCCGCTACCTATTAAGGTTGCTGGTATTACATTGGAAGCGATTGAAGCAGTATTTGATTCATTTTTTTGAGTGTTTTTTGAAGAAGCCTTGGCTTCTCTTCTTTGAATATTTATTGAACTTATGAGTCCGGCATTTTGGATATTAGTTTTTCCAATTGATAAATTACTGTTTTTACCAGACGAATTGGAAACAACTTCCTTTACGCCTAATTTTGAATTATATAGAGGCATAAATTCGTTAATTGAAATAATTGATGCTAAAAAGAATATAGCAATAACCGCGGCATATCGTACATAAGTATATAATTGCTTTGGATAAGCACTTTTTAAATCTACAAATACTGTTGATTCTTGAGGTGCTTCCTGAAGATATTTCATTAATATCAGATCTTGAACATCGCTGAATAATTCTTCAGGATATTCAATTCCGACGGCATCTTGTTTAATAAGCTTTTGCAAAGCATCGGCATATTGAAACGAGTTTTTACTTTCTATATCGTTTCCAATAAGATTGTTTAACTCTGTTTGGTCTTTTTTACTGATATTTCCATCGAGATATTTTTCGATTAATATATCTAATTTTGAATTCATAATTCTTTTAATATAGGTTCTAAATATAAACGTAGTAAGTTCCTTGCACGATGAACTCTTATTTTTGACAAGGACAAACTAATTCCTAATGTTTCTGATATTTCGAAATATGATAATTGCTCATACTCTCTTAATACTATTGCTTCCCGCATTTCATCGGGTAAAGTTGCCAGAGCTTTGCCAATCAATTCTTTAATATCGTATTCATCTTGATTGGGTGAAAGTGGACTTAAAAACTCTTCGTCAAATTCGGTATCTGTTTGCTGATTTCTAATAGAATTTATGCAAATATTCCTTGCTATCCTATAAAGCCATGCTCTGAAATTTCCGCCGTCGAATTGGTCACGTTTTTCATATACTTTAATAAATGTGTCTTGAAAAGCGTCTTTTGCTTTTGTTGCATCGCCCAGCATCTTCAAACAATATCTGTAAATTTCATTATGATATTTTGTATATAGCAAATTAAAAGCCTCGGCACTACCTTCCGGAAGCCTCTTTGAGGCCTCGTCCAATTGGAATTTAGTTATTTTATTTGCTATATATTTTAACATCTTTTTTACTTTGTACATTTTCTATAATCATAAAACAATTCAAACCGAAAAAAGTTACACAAAATTAAAAAAAAATTAAAAAAAAATCCTCTTTTGACAGAGGATTTTATTAATAAATATTTTTTTTTCAATTAATTATTCAAGATAAAGTCATAATAATCACTTGGTAAAAGCATCATCGGCTTTCCATTATTTTGAAAACGCATTAAAACATCACTATTGAAAAAAGTTTTTAATATTTCTGCTTTTGTTATTTCTTCTCTCATCGATACCAAGTTTAATAAACTCATGAATGAGAAATCAGCCGAAGGCATATATTCATTTATTACCAAATCTTCATCCGGTTTTAATTTCATTAATTCTTTGGCTATCGAAACTGCTTTATCCAATCCGCCGATAACATCAACCAAACCTTTTTCTTTACCGCTGAGACCGGTCCAAACTCTGCCTTGAGCTACTTCGTGAACTTTTGCGCTATCCATATTTCTACCTTTCGCGACTAAATTTACAAATTCACCATAAGATTCCCCTATCATTGCTTTATAGCTTGCTAATTCGTTATCGCTTAAATTTCGTAATGGAAGACCGATTGGAATGATCGGTGTTGTAAAAGGAAAAGCTAAATCAGCATGTTGACCACGTTTTACCAAGTCTGTACTAATACCCAGAGAATCTGCTAAACCTTTATTATAAATCCAACCGGCAATAACACCAATAGAGCCGGTTATTGTCATAGGTGTTGCTAAAATTGTATCTGCGTCCATAGACAGCCAATAACCACCCGATGCGGCTACGGCGGCTTGCGATACCAATATTGGTTTTTTCCCTTTGTTTTTTCTGATAACATCAGCCACATAATCGGAAGCCATAGCTGAACCACCCGGAGAATTCACTCTGAAAATAACAGCGACAATATCTTTATTCTTCAGTACTGATTCCATTATTCCTGCTAATGCTCTGCCTTTAATACCTGTTTCCATATCGCAAGCACCTTCAGCGTAAACAACGGCTATATATCTATTTCTGTCGGACCATTGATTATCTTTCGGTTCATTAGTTTCGATTAACCATTTATCTTCGATAATACTTGCTTTTTTGTCAATATTTTTCATAACTGAATCAACACTATTCCACCTGCCGATTCCATCGATTATTTTTTCGTTTTTAGCCATTTTGGCAGTGTAAATAAATGAATTATTTACAATCCCTTCAAATTTTTCTTCGCTCATTCCTCGAGAAGCCATTATTTCTTTCCGTGCGAATTCGTACATATCGTCAATCATCTTTTGACGTTGTTCGCGTTCACCTTCCGAAAATTCTTCCCTTGTGTACGATTCAACAGCCGATTTATATTTAAACAACCTGATTTCTTCGTAACCAACACCAACTTTTTCTAAAAGCTTTTTATAATAACTTCTACCGGTAGCAAATCCTTCCATACTAACCATACCAAATTGATCAAGGATTATTTTATCAGCTATGGATGCAAGATGGTAAGTTTTAAAATCTATATTTGAAGCAAAAATAATAATTTGTTTACCGGAGGCTTTTACCTGCTCCAATTTATTTCTAAGTTCCCACATAGTTGCGTAATCTGCGGCTAATTTGTCAATATTCAATATTAAGCCTTTTACATTTTTGTCCTTTATTAGCTTGTCCATTTTTTCGTTAAACTGAACTAATGAATTTTTTGGTTGTGAGGAAAATGAGAATGATTCATTACTATATTTATATGCTCCTGCTAAATTAATTTTCACATACTGATCTTTCATAACCTCGATTTTGTCGAAAATAGTTCTATCAGAGCCAAGTCTTACGCCAACTGTAGTATTATTTTGTTTATTTGTAGCCGAAATACCAATACCACCGAAACTTATGTCAAAGCCAACATTAATTGTTTTATCGCTAAAATATCTTCCATTTAAGCGGATTCCATCAACAACTTCCCAAGAAGCACCACCGCTCCAACGAGGTTTTTTCCAAGAGTCGGTATCGTAAAATGCCGCATCTGCGTAAAATGTTAAAGGATAATCTTTAATCGGGCGAACTCCCGCTTCTACAACATGCTCAAATTGATTAGCCTTAATAGCCCATAGACCAGAATATCCAAATGATAGATAAGGTGTTGGACGGTATAACATTCCAAATTGAAATGTGTTTTCAAAGTTGAGGCTATCCTTTGCTCCGCTATAAAAACCCCAACCTGCACCCATTGCAAAAGTTCTATCACCTATACCCAAGGACAATCTGTGATTTGTTACTCTTTGTCCATCTACCACTTTCCTTACCATTCCATAACCTAAACCACCCATTTGCAAAAAATAACCTAGGTTATTAAAATCTTTGATTTTCGAATCTTGGGTTTTAAGAAATAAACTCGTTTCGAAATGGTCCATGCCATTAATAGCTAAATTAGCTGGGTTTTGAAAGCCATTCAATCCAAACCTATATGCGCCGGGTGATGCTTGCAGATATGGATTCAAATCATAATAAGTGAAATGTCGTCTGTCTTGAGCATTAACGCTTGTAATTAAAGAAGTCATTATAACAAGTAGTAATATAATTTTCTTCATAATCTCTCCTAGTTTTTTAAAATTCGTTGATATTAGTAAATTATTAAAAACGAAATTAAGACTATTATGTTACATGACAAAATGCTATTTATTAATTTTATCTAAATTTATTATAAGTTTTTTGGATACTGTTACTTTTTTCATGAAGAATAATGGGAAATATAAAAAAAGAGCCTTGCCGAAGCAAAGCTCTATACTTATTTCTTGTTCTTATGACGATTCTTACGAAGTCGTTTTTTTCTTTTATGCGTAGCCATTTTATGGCGTTTTTTCTTTTTACCGCAAGGCATAGTTTACTCCAATTTTAATAATAATTATTTGGCTTTGATGCTTGAATTAACTTTTCTGAAGAAAGTTGGTGATGGTTTGAAAACTGGAACATATCTTTTTTCCAATTTTACTAAATCACCAGTTTTAGGGTTACGAGCCACGCGAGGTTTTCTGCTTTTGTGTTTAAATACTCCGAAACCTCTTAATTCAATGCGGTCTCCGTTTGCTATAGCATCAATGATGCATTCGATTACACTGTCAACTACTTTTTTGGTTTCAACTTTTGTTAAACCTGAGCTTTTTGAGATATCGTCAACGATGTTGGCTTTAGTTACTGTTTTAGTTTCCATAATTCCATTAATTATTTATTTTACAAATATTACTTGTTCATTATTATAAAGTTCAAAAATAAAAAAAAAATACAAACAAAAAAAATATTTTTTATATTATTATGCTAAATTGCATAAAAATATACCATAATTACATAATTTCTCGCAATGCGTCGGTAATTTTACCTACAGATACGATTTCTAACGTAAATTTTTCCTTTTTAATGTCCTTGGGTAAAATAGGTGTGATCACTCTATTGAACCCTAATTTTTGTACTTCTAGTATCCGTTTTTCCATATATTGTACAGATCGAACTTCGCCGGTTAGTCCTATCTCACCAATTAATACGGTTTTATTGTCAATTACTGTATCTCTGAAAGAACTGACGATAGCTCCAGCTACCGCTAAATCAAGGGAAGTATCATTTATTGAGAAACCCCCTGCTATATTTACAAAAATATCATTGTGCCCGAAATTCAATCCGAGACGTTTTTCAAGCACAGCCAATATCATTTGTAAACGTTTTATATCGAAAATATTGGAACTCCGTTGAGGAACTCCATAATTTGAAGCCCCAACGAGTGCTTGAACTTCTGCTATTATAGGTAGTGTACCTTCTATTGCGGCTGAGAGTGCAATACCCGAATCATTATTATCTCTTGTAGATAAGAACACTTCCGATGGATTTAATACTTCTCGTAAACCATAACCCGACATTTCGAATATACCGATTTCATTGGTCGATCCGAAACGATTTTTCATAGCTCGCAAAATTCGATAGCTATAATTTTTGCTTCCTTCGAAAAGTAAAACTGTATCAACAATATGTTCAAGAACTTTTGGACCTGCTATTATACCTTCTTTTGTTACGTGACCTATGATAAAAATTGCCTTATTGCTTAATTTGGCGGTATTCATCAGAGCTTGGCCACATTCGCGAATTTGGACAACACTTCCGGCTGTGGCATCCGCATATTCGGTTCTAATTGATTGTATCGAGTCAATTATTATTATTCTACATTCTGTGTTTTCAATAGCATATAAAATTCGTTCTAAATTTGTTTCCGCTAAAACTAAAATATTATCGTGGGTTGCGTTTAACCTTTTTGCTCTTTGATTTATTTGATGTATTGACTCTTCGCCGGTTACGTAGAGGGTTGTTTCATCTTTGATTTCAGCACACATTTGTAATAGTAGCGTTGACTTTCCGATTCCCGGGTCGCCGCCTATTAGCACAAATGAACCCTGAACGATTCCCCCGCCCAATGTTCTGTCTAATTCTTGAATTCCGGTTGAAATTCTTTCTATTTGGCTATCTTGAATTTGAGAAAAACGTACCGGTACGTTATCACTTTGGCGAATAGCAGAAGCCTTTCGTTGAGTTTTGCTCTCAACTTCTACCTCAACTAATGAATTCCAAGTATCACACATCGGGCATTTGCCGGCCCAGCGTAATGATTCAGCACCACATTCCGTACAACGGTAAACAGTTTTAATTTTCATATTCTATTTATATAATTAGAGAGGTTATAGAAACTTCTTTAATATCAATACATTTTCATTGTTATCAATATTTGCGGGAATATAATCGATTTCATCAATAACTAGTTTGATAATTTGAATTCCCAAACCGCCTTTCAACATTTGGCGGATATATGTTTTTACATCGGTATCAGGTCTATCTTTGGGATTAAAAGATTCAGATGTATCTAATATCTTAATAATAAAAGCATTTTTATCATGCTCGATATTAATTTTAATTGTTTTGTTGTGATCTTGAAAATAACCGTATTTTATCAAATTAGTACAAGCTTCGTCAACTGCTAAAACAATTTTTTGCGTTATTTCATTAGAAAAGCCAAATTCTAAAGCTTGCACAGAAATAAAATCACGGATATTTACAAGCTCCTCGTAAGAACTTGCAACAACCAAACTACAGCTTATGTCATTTTTATAAATCATTGCCCGGGATTTCATTATTGTTGAACTTCTCTATTAATTTATCTTCCGTCTCTGAAATATCGAAAATCATAGGAAAACCGAGCAAATCGAATATGCTGAAGATATTATTTGGCATTTCTGCTAATTTTATATCTCCACCTTCCTTTCGGATTTGCTCAATAAAACCCATGAAAACTCCGAGTCCCGCCGAAGATATATATTTTAAATTTTTGAAGTTAACTAATATTTTGTTACAACCCTTGTTGATTGCTTCCTGTATTGCGTTCTCTAATACTGGTGCTGTTTGGGCATCTAAATAGCCCGATATATCTATTTTTTGAATTTCTTCGTTCTGTGTGAATTCTAATGAGAATTTATTCTGTGTCATGAAATCTCCCGATTTACAATTTTTAAATTCAATTTATTTTTACGTAATTTATCTTAATATGTTTCATCAAAATTATCCAATAAAATATTTTTTTGGATTGCAATAATTCCGGGCTCGCTAACTACAACACTACTTGCATAATTGGAAATAACAGTAGCTTCCTTAAGCGTCGCACCTCCGGTGACTGCCATCGCAAATGTTGCAATACAGGTATCGCCCGCTCCTGATACATCGGCAACGTTTTTGGCTTTTGCACGATCGAAAAATGGGATTTGATTTTTCTCTAAAAGCATCATGCCTTCTGCACCTAACGTTATTAATGTGCTTTGACAATCAAGCTTAGTTAAAATTTCTTTAGCCGCGCGTATTATATCGCTGTCATTTTTTAAATCATAGCCCAGAGCGTGTCCGGCTTCTTTCTTATTCGGTTTGAATAAAGTTGCGCCTTTATATTCGAAAAAATTATTGAACTTTGGATCAACAAACACAGGAATATTATTTTCTTTTGCAAATGCCATCGTCTGCTCAATAAGATTCTTATTGATTACACCCTTATTATAATCTTCCATTATAATACCTGAAAGACCATCAATGTTTCTAAGGGCATCTAAAATAAATTTCATTCCATCAGCACTCATTTCATCGCGGGATTCTTTGTCCAATCGTGCTATTTGCTGATTATTCCCAATAATACGCATCTTCACAGTTGTCGGTCTTGAATGATCCGAAAATAAACCGTCGGTTAATAGCCAGGAATCATTTGCCAATTCTTTAAATAGTGTACCATTTTTATCATCGCCAATTAATCCGCACAACACCGGTTGAATACCTAAAGTTTTTAAATTCAACGCCACGTTGGCCGCTCCACCGAGATGCCAAGTTTCTTCTTCTAAATCTATTACCGGTACAGGTGCCTCGGGTGAAACACGTGTAACTGTACCCCAAAAATAGCGATCTAACATTACATCGCCTATGACTGCTATTTTTTTGCCGTCTGCGGCTAAAATTATATCTTTAACACGTTCTTTTGTTATCATTTTTAAAATGAGAATTTTATAAAAAATACAAAATTAAACAAAAAATCTATTTTTGTACAATCTTGATGTTTTTTTTATTTAAATTTTGAAAATATAAAAAAAAAGTCGTAATTTTGAATTCGTATTTTTCCTGAGTAGCTCAGTTGGTTAGAGCATCTGACTGTTAATCAGAGGGTCCGCGG
>JBAXXL010000045.1:0-31228 GCA_037127915.1 bacterium | reverse complement strand
AAAACATAAAACATAAAACATAAAACATAAAACATAAAACATAAAACATAAAACATAAAACAAGGGGTTATCTATTAGAAACCCCTTGTTTATTTATAATTTGGATTTACACTGCGCCTTTACATTTAATCACCACGCCTATTGTTTTTATTAGGATTTTAATATCTGCTAATAGTGAAAAATTCCGAATATATTCCGTATCATAAGCAATCATTTGTAGAACTGAAGTATTATTGCCTCGTGCAGAAGTCTGCCATAAGCCTGTTATTCCAGGTTTTACAACCGTTCTTGCTTTTTTTATTTCAGGATAAGGCGAAACAATAAAATCCATTAATGGTCTTGGCCCTACGAAACTCATGTTACCCAGAAAAACATTTATCAGCTGTGGAAGCTCATCAATACTTGTTTTCCTTAAAAACTTTCCGAAGCCATATAATCTAGGATCGTTGCTTGTTTTAACCACTACTCCTCGCGATTCGTTGAATTTTAATAATTTTTCGATTTCAGTGGATAAAATTATTTTTCGCATAGTTCGGAATTTATAAATTGTAAATTCCTTTTCATTTAAACCAACCCTTTTTTGAGTAAAAATACCATTTTCATTAATAATTATACAAATCATCAAATATACTATCACCAATAGTGGTGAAAATAAAACTAGCATAAAAGAGGATAGGAAAATGTCCATTGTTCTTTTAAATGCTAAATACCATATATTGCTGTTAGTTCTATCATTAGATTGATTGTATTCAACAGTTATAAAGGGTATATCGTCATTGCTGATATGCAATGAAGAAACCAAAGTTTCAAAATTTTGATATTCCATCTATGTATTCCCAAATAGTTTAAAAAAATCACTACTGTAGAAACATAACATAACAAAATCTCCTCATTTATAACCGCCTTATGCCTGATATATTATTAGCATTATAGCGTTTAAAAATAAATACAATATTTTTGAAATATGTCTTTTACTTACTATAAAGACACATTTGCGGCATTTGCGTTTCACTATTTTTTAAAAAAAATAAAATTTTTTTTTTCGTAAATATTAACTTATTAATAATATAAAGTTATGAATTTAAAAGCATAGTTATTTTTTTAAAAAAAACAAACAAAAAATGACGATTTGACAAAACCACTTTCAAATATGATTTTTTTGGTTTTAAAAATTATCCAAATTCCATATTTGGAATCTGCATAGAATATGTAATTTTAGTTAAACTTGAAAATAATGCGTAATTTTGCGTAACATTATATTCAATATCCGATATATATAAAACGAAAACTGCAATTAACATAATGAATGAATTAGGGAACGAGCGAGTTCCTTTCTTGTTTATTATTGATTTTTTGAGTAAAACACCCATTGTATTATCATTGAATCAAATAATCCGCCACGAGATTTTATATTCGTTAAACGGTGAAACAAATGTTGATTTGGCGGAATTCAAGCTACCGGCTACTAATTTGATGTTCGATTTAACTCCAATATCGTATGATTATTATGAACGCTGTTATCAGAAAATCCAATCTGAGATTGCTTATGGAAATACATATTTGCTGAACCTTACGTTTCCAACCGAAATAGGCATGAATTGGTCTTTGCGCGATGTTTTCGATAATTCAAAAGCAAAATATAAATTGCTCTACAAAGATCAATTTACCGTCTTTTCTCCTGAAACTTTCATCAAAATTTCTGATGGTAGAATTTATTCATATCCTATGAAAGGTACAATTGACGGTGAAATACCAGATGCGGAAAGTATAATTCTTGCAGATGAAAAGGAAACAGCCGAACACTTTACGATAGTAGATTTAATAAGGAATGATTTGAATATGGTAGCAACCGAAGTAAAAGTCGATAAATTTAGATATATAGACAAACTTCTTACTGATCAAGGAAGTATATTGCAGGTAAGCTCTCAAATCAGCGGCAAAATGGAAGCCGATTGGCAATCGAAAATCGGTGAGATTATTTTTAAACTCCTGCCGGCTGGCTCCATCAGCGGCGCTCCAAAAGAAAGAACTGTAGAAATAATTCAGAATACTGAAGAATACGAACGCGGCTATTACACCGGAATTATGGGGATATTTACCGGTGATACATTAGATAGTGGTGTTATGATAAGATTTATAGAAAAGACCGACGAGGGATTTGTTTTTAAAAGCGGCGGAGGAATAACCTCGAAAAGCGATGTAATTAAAGAATATAATGAACTAATACAGAAGATTTATGTACCCATTATTTGAAGCAATATGTCTAAAAAATGGAGAATTGCTGAATGCTTTTTACCATAACAAACGGATACTAACAGCGCTCAAAGCCGTTTATATGTCATCGAAAAAATATAAAATTGATGAGATTATTAAAATCCCAAGTGAATTGAATGAAGGAACTTATAAATGTAGATTTATGTATTCGGATGCGAAATATGCTTATGAGTTTTTACCTTATTTACCAATGGATGTTAATTTTATTAAAATGGAAACCCACAATAATATAGAATACAAACATAAATTTACTGAACGCAAAGAATTGGATGTTTTACGTGAAGATACTAAATACGACGATGTATTAATTGTAAAAAGGGGTTTAATTACCGATACAACTAGGGCAAATATTGTATTCAATATGGATAACAAGTGGGTTACTCCCGATAAGCCAATGTTGCGTGGTACTCAGCGCGAAAAGCTTCTTGAAGAAGGAACAATTACTAAAATGGAAATAAAGGAAAGCGATTTGCACAGATTCAAATCCTTCAAAGTAATAAATGCAATGTGTCCATTCGAAACTCAGCCTGAGATACCAATCACAAATATTATCGTTTAAATCCCTAGTATATGAAAAAAGTTATAATAATAGATAATCATGATTCGTTTTCTTGGAATTTAGAGCAACTATTTCGCGAGAATCCTGCTTGTGAAGTAACAGTAATATCAATTGATGATGTTGTTATCAATGATTTAGTGAATTTCGATAAATTAGTGATATCTCCCGGACCCGATATACCAAGTCAATATCCCAAAATATTCGAAATTCTCAGCAAATACTCTGAAACCAAGAGTATATTAGGTGTATGTTTAGGCCACCAAGCCATTGTAGAGTTTTTTGGCGGGAAGTTGGTAAATTTAGATAAAGTATATCACGGAATTTGCGAGGACATAGGAGTAGATAATAAAGCTTCAATTTTCGATGGATTGAGCGAAAATATCAAAGTAGGATTATATCATTCTTGGGCGGCGGATAGTTCATCATTGCCCGATTGCTTGGAAGTTTTTGCAGAAAGTCCACGCGGGATTATAATGGGTGTAAAGCATAAAGTATTGGATGTAACAGGAATTCAATTCCATCCGGAATCTTATATGACGGAAAGTGGTAGTTTGATGATAGAGAATTGGATACAAGATTAATTTATTATAAATGTTGGAAAACTATTGCTTGGATAATTGCGAATTAATTATTGTTATTAAAAAGAAAAGAGTTAGTTTTGAAATAGACAAAAAACAATAAATATTATAATTTTTAAAAGAGGTGAGCAATCATGGATAATTATCATATTACTAAGGAAGATGACCATTGGGAATTGAAAAAGGAAGGTCATGAAAGAGCATATATTCGATCAGATACAAAGTATGAAATAATACAACAAATGCAATATTTCATGAAAGATAAAATCGGCTCTGTAAAAATTCATAAACAAGATGGTTCACTTGAGGAAGAAAGAACATATCCAAGAATAGATGACCCATATAGCAGTAAGGGTTAGAAATAACTAATTAATATTAGGCTGCCTCCTAAATTTAAAAACTATTCCCCCCCAAAATAACACATCAGGTAGAACTTTTTCGGTTCTACCTGATTCATTTTAAAATTGCAATAATTTTTTTAGGTTTTGTGATTAAAAAATAATCATATCCAAATTATAAGGCTCTATTTGATTGATTTTACTGTCTATTACAGTTGTCGCAAGTTTTGCGACAACTGACTGACCGGCTAATTCTTCACATCTAAAAAAAAGAGAGCCTTGCTGAAGGGCTCTCTTACCATTTTAAAGTAGGGTTAAATCCAACTTTTTTACAACAAATCCACCACTGGAACTAATTTTTTACTCAATAGTGCATATTATTATTCAATTTCAGCCGATTCAAGCTCGATAAAGAAAGTACTTCCCTCGCCATATTCGCTTTCCAGCCAAATTTTCCCATTATGAAGCTCAATTATTTTGTTGACTATGTATAGACCTAAACCGGTTGATGATTCACCCGCGGTTGGGCGCGCGGATAGTCTTTGAAATTTTCCAAAGATTTTTGTTTTGTCTTCATCAGTAAATCCCGGTCCTTGGTCTTTGACCGAAAATCTGATTAAGCCGTTATTTTTTTCTAATCCAATAACAATCTCTTTATCAAAAGGAGAGTATTTTATAGCATTGCTAATTAAGTTTTCGAAAGTTTCACGAATCTTCGAAGGGTCAACCTCAGCTCCATATAATTGCGATTTATCGGGAAGATAAGTAATGTTCTGATTTTTTGCCTCTAGCATTGCTTTACTCTGATAAATAATTGCTGAAATAATTTCATCCAAGTCGGTTAATTGTTTTTTTAATTCGATTTTACCAGATTGGATTGCTGTTGTATTCAATAATTCACTAATATGGTCGAGCATTTGATTAGTAGTATCATATATTTGAAACACATTCTGAAGTTCATCGTTAGCGATTTTGTCACTTTTTAGCAAAAAATCAGCTATACTCTTAACAGTATATAGCGGATTCTTCAAATCGTGCGCCACGATGCTCAGTAATTCTATCTTAAAATCATTGGCTTCTTTTAATGAATCCATTGCAATTTTATTAACTTCCGAATGAGCGAGTAAAAGGTGATAAACATCTAAAACTCGGTTTTTCCCGTCATTTTTTACTAGAATTGGATTATCAAAAATTTCTTTAGGTCGTTCCAATACTTTTTGGGCGGCATCTACTATAAGCATCACAGACGGTAGTCGAATCGTTTGAATACTATCCAAAGAATCAATCAGGAAACGAATTGGACGTTTAATATATAATTCCAAACTGTAAGGTTTACTAAGAGCTTCAAAAAAAGCCTTTCGGGAAATGACACCAATACATTCAGAGTTTTCATTTATTATTACACCGGGAATCATATAATTAATATCAAAAAGAGTTCTTAATTGTGAAACTTTAGAGTCTATATCAATTGTAATATCAAATAATTGCAGTTCACTAATAGTAGATTTTAAATGAAGATTTATTAAACCATTATTAACTGTCATTATACTCATCCTTATTCAATTATTTTTGGTAACTTGATTATTATTTTTGTTCCTTTGTTTTCTTCACTGTATATTTCGAATTTGCCTTTATGAAGCTGTGTCAATAGTTTGCTAATCATCAATCCTAAACCTGTTCCTTGCTGTTCCTGTATATCTCTATTATACTGCTCATAAGCATCTATGCTTTGGATTTGCTCATTTGTCATACCGATTCCGTTGTCTTTTATGATTATACAATAGTATTTGGTTTTACTGCGTGTTTTAATTGAGATATTGCTTCCGGGTTTTGAAAATTTGATTGCATTATCAATTATTTCCCATATTATTTTCTGGAAATATTCATTCGATATTGCAAGTGATTCATTTTGGATGTTCAAATAAAAATCATTTTGTCTTTGATTATAAATACCTAAATCATTTGTGATTTCTGCAATTATTTCTTCCGGATTTAGAGTTATTTGTTGCCGAAGTTCATACATTTTATTAGGATAAAGTTTTATAACCTGGATTTGAGAATACATTATAAAATTTTCTGTTAAGTGGCTTAATCTTCTGCCTGATTCATAAATTGATTCAGACATTTCTATTATTTCTATAATCTCGCTTTCACAAAGGTTTTTTTTCCCTCTCATCATTTCAATTATTAAATTAGAGAAGCCTATTATTCCGGTTAAGGATGTACGAATTTCGTGGGGTAAGGCTAATGAAATATTTTCTTTTAAATTATCTAACTTGATTTTATAGGTATGGTTGTTTTTATCCTGTTTAGAAAATATTGATTTAATTCGGGTTAACAACAGTATTTCGTCAATTGGTTTAGTAGTAAAATCTTCCGGCTCTACATCGAGATTTGTTAAATATTCGACCAGTTCAATATGTGAAATAACGATTAAAAATGGTATTTGCGAGATAACGGGATTTTTTTTAAGAATTTTATATTGATTAAATCGCTCCAAAAATTTTATTAGCGACAGATCATAAATTATCAAATCTATATCAAATTCTTTTATCACCGAAAAAGCTATTTTGATGCTGTGAGCAATATGAACTATATATCCTTTCTTAAGCAAAAGAAGTTCAATTTCTTTTCTCGTATCCGGATCGTTGTCCATAAGTATGATATTTTTTTTTGACATTGTAATCGCTTTTATGAAATAAATTATACCGCAAATTTAGTTTTTTAATATCAGTTTAATGTTAAGATAAAGTTAACATTTCTTAATAATTTACACAAATCAATTGTTTTACTGAATAATAAAAAAGAGAGCCTTGCTGAAGGGCTCTCTTACCATATTAACGTAGGGTTAAATTACGCAATTTTACATTGATATTCCACCGCCGGCATTCATTTCCTGCTCTATATTGGCGTCACTATTTCTTTGGCGTTGCTGGTAATTGTTGATTTTATAGCTTAGCGATAGAGTTAATAGTTGGTGTTCCATTTCCATTTTAAAATTGGATTTAAAGTTACTGCGGTCATTTATAATTGTATATTTATATGAGTTAAGCAAATCGTAAGCTTTTAACACAATCGAAAGTTTCCTATCAAACATATCTTGCCTAATCGAAAATCCGCATAAATACATTGGCTCCATTCTGCCATCGGCAAAAAGTTGCCTACCGTAATAATTTGTGGTTAATTGCACATAAGTTGTTTTAAACGGTATGAATGTAGCAATCAAATTACCATTAAAGACATTTGTGCTAATTTCTTTCGGCATATTGGGATCTGTCTGAAATACGTGGTAATTGTATAAATCGGCACTCACGTTGAATTTAAACCAATCTGTTACTGTAACGTTGCCATTGACTGACACACCCAACATATAATCTTTATCTAAATTGGCGTAAGAAAGCCATATTTTGTTATCACTACGTACTTCTGTGGTTCTCGAAATAACGTTATTCGTTTGTCTGTAAAAAGATTCAACCGACAGGAATGATTTTTTAAACCCTTTTCTATAATTGAGTTCATACGAATCAGTATATTCCGGTTTCAAATCCGGGTTGCCTGTGTTTACATAATAATCATCCATTCCAATTGGGAAAGGTACCAGAAATTGCTCATCGGGGCGGAGAATTCTACGGCTATAGCTGAACTGCAATTGGTTATCATTTTTGAGGTCTTTAGAAATATGTAAAGTAGGGAATAAGTTGTATTTACTATAAAAATAACTTGGTAAACTATTATTTGGCTCGAAATCTCTTGAATAGTATTCACCGCGAAGTCCCAGCTTATAATCTAAACCTATTAGCGAATTACTGTAAGTGGCATATATTGCGCCGGTATTTTGTCTAAAATCCATTAATCCGGTATATGGTGAGTAAGGCACCCATTTTAATTGATTCAAATCGAGAGAATCAAACTTATAATCAGCTTGCTTGTAGTTGAATTCATACATAGCACCGGCTTCTAATGAGCTTTTATCACTTAGAGGCAACACATAATCCAAATCGGAGCGGAAGTACTTCCTGAAGCCATCGTTGATGTTTCTTAGCTTATTGACTATAGAAGACTTTTCAGAAAAATCAATGTTTGAATAATATTTTTCAATTGTATTCTCAATTATTCCTTCTGCACCGTGGTAAAGAGCTGACCAATTAAGCGTATGCCCTTTTTTATCGAATTGCTTTTGCCAATTTGCTAATAAATTAAAGTACTTATTCGAAATCGTTCCTTCGTCCAAATTCAAGTAGTATTGCTGATATGTACTTCTATTAGTCCATAAATGGTATTTACTTGGATAATTACGATAATAACCGAAATTCGAAAAATCAGCATTTAAACTTATCACGTCGTTGTCTGTAAGATTATAATCAATTCCGGCTTTCAAACCGTATCCTGAATGTTTAGTTACTCTATCGGATCGGTTTGTCATTGAATATATTGTGTTACCTACATAGTTTTCCTTATCCAAATCGCTAGAAGATAAATGCCTATGGTTGTTCGCATCACCGCCGATAAAAGCGTTGAATTTATCGCGACGGAAATTAACAGTAAAATCGCCATTATATTTATCGCCCATACCTGCAGTACCATTAATTATTCCTGTCATTCCCGACATTTTTTCTTTTTTCGAAATGATATTCATAATTCCGGCTGTTCCATCTGGATCGTATTTTGCGGATGGATTGGTGATGATTTCAATATTCTCAATCATATTTGCAGGGAGCTGTCCTAAAAGCGTAGAGGCACTCATTTGAGTTGGTCTTCCGTCAATTAGCAAAGTGAAGTTGGTGCTGCCGCGCAAACTAACATTCCCCTCGTTATCAATCGTAACGGATGGAACATTCTGCAAAACGTCGATAGCTGTACCACCCTGAGCAGAAGGGAATTGAGCAACATTAACAATTTTCTTATCAATGTTATATGTGATTTGCTCTTTTTCACCTGTAACTTCGATTTGCTCACCCATTACAGCAGACGGCAGGAGTCTAACCCTGCCAACATCTGCGATATTCTTACCTTTTGCTATTGCAACTTTGCTTATATAAGTATTTTTATAACCGACGAAACTACTTTTAACCAAATATTCGCCATTTGGCAAGCCGCTTACTTCGAACTTTCCGTTTTCCTTCGTTATCGAACCATCCACTACAGTGGAATCTTTGGAATTCAAAACGCTCACTGTTGCATAATGAATCGGCTGTTTTGTAGTCGAGTCCACGACTTCACCTTTGATAATCCCATCACCGATTTGTCGAGAACCATTGCCCTGCGAATAGCCTGTCAGTGCTGTAGTTGCCAATAGAACTACTATCGTTAAGATAAAAAATTTATTTGCTTTCATTTTCGTATTCCGTATCTTTTAAATTAAATTCGCAATTATTTGGACGTTGCCGGATTAAGTACTACTTTAATCAAATTCTTAGTATTCAAATACTTTTTAGCGGTATTCAGCATATCTTCAGCATTTAATTTATCGGTAAGTTTATCGTAATTTAGGATATATTCCATATCTTCATTGTTTTTCTGAAGACTAGACATCATATTCATCCAATAGTTATTGTTTTTCAGATTAATTGGTCTTTGTTGTTGTTGCGATTTTCTAACTTTTTCTACATCGTCTGGGTCAATAGTCTTTTTCATATCTTCCATAATTTTCACTATCACGTTAGTTAGTTCATCAACACGGTTTGGTTTTGTAACAAATTCAATTATTACGCAATATTCACTCGAAGGATATTTATCTATACTAACATACACATCCGGTGAATAAATACCTGATTTTTCTTCACGTACAATTTCGGTAATCTTTATATCCACCATTTCTAAAAGCGCATTAAGATTGTATCTATTTTGCATAGTCCAATCGAATTTGCCCGGTATCATCAATCTAACAACGCTTCTGTCACCTGTGCCCATAGTAATCGTTTTGTTTATTGCTTTGTTTGGATAGCGAATGCCCAAATCTTTCCAATTTTCTTTTCCGCCTTTTGATGGCAAACTTCCTATATATTTCTCCAATAAGCCTTTCATTTCGTTTAAATCAAAATCGCCAACCACCACGAAAGTAAATCCGCTTGCATCGGAAAAGCGTTCGTTGTAAAATTTATAAGCTTTATCAATATCAACTTGCGATAATTTATCCACTGTCAACGGCATAGAGCGCATATTATATTGACCTAAAATCGCGTTAATTGTGTCCGCCATAACATCTTTTCCAACGGCGCTTCTATTAGCAAGAATTGGTTTCAAGCGGTCCATAACCGAATTAAACGATTCTTTGTCTTTTCGTGGATATAAGAAATTCAAATGAAGTAATTGCATAAAGGTTTCTAAGTCGCCTTTAACTGTTTTTCCTCTGAATCCTTCGTAAAGGTCATCAATACTTGGCCATAATTGTATTTGTTTTCCGGTAAGTAATTTAGTTAATGTATTTTGGTCAAATTCATCAACACCTGCTTCAGTGACAATATTGCTTGCTACCGTTGCTGATATATAATCTTGGTCCGATGCTAATGATAAACCGCCCGGGCTGAATGCATCAAATAAAATCTCGCCGTCTTTGAAATCGGTTTTCTTCAAAATTACTTTAGCACCGTTTGATAGCTTCAATTCAGTTATTCCTAATTTATCGTTCTTCGTTTCGCTAACTATACTTCCTTTTTTCAATGATTTCGAGAAAAGAGGCTTGTCCGTAGTATTGTCCACATAAGGTTCTAATTTCTTGCTTAGTGAACTTACAAAAATCGTTTTTAAATCGCTTTCAGTTGGCGCGGTATATCCTGCTTTATCAGGAAGACTTGCTGTAATTACGCAGTTTTCGGGTTTTATATATAGTTTTGCTAAATCGCTGACTTCTTGAAGTGTCATTTCAGTAAATAATTGCTTTACAAAAGCAAGTTCAGTTTCAATACCGGGTATAGGGTCACCGTCAGTGAAATTATTTGTGTATTCTTCGACATAGCTATCCGACAATCTGGTATGGCGTTCGTTGTAGGCTTTTTCCAGATTGCTTAATAAGTCAACTTTTGCTCTGTCGAATTCTGTTTTAGTAAATCCAAAGTGTTTTACTCGAACGGCTTCAGTTAGCATAACATCGAGCGCGTTTTTGAGTCCGCCTTCTTTCGCGGCGCACTGTAGATTATACGAACGTTTTTCTCCATAAAAACTACCTTCACCGCCGCCAGCGTAAACAAAAGGGGGGTTAGGTTTGGTTTGGAATTCAGTTAGTCTGTTTGAAAACATTATATCGTATAAACTACGTTTAATGCTTTCTTTATAACCATTATAAGTTTCTGTTTCAAATTTAGGTAATTTGAAATATACTGCAGCTTGCTCCATTGGCATTTCTTTATCCTTAGCTATAGAGATCAGTAAATCTTTTTGGTAAGGCATTTCAGGTAAAACGTTTGGGCGTTCGTTTGCTGGGTTTTTCAAAACCGAAAAACTCTTTTTAATCATACTTTCAATTTTATCAACATCGAAATCACCAACAGCCACAATCGCCATCAAATCGGGGCGATACCAATCTTTGTAGTAGCGTTTGATAACGTCGTATTTGAAGTTCTGAAGAATGGCAGTATCGCCAATTATATTGCGCTTAGCATATTTGGAATCTTTGAAAATGATAGGGGAGTGCGCGTCGTATAATCGGCGTTGGGAGCTAAATCTCTGTCTCCATTCGGACATAATTACACCGCGTTCGCCGTCAATCATATCGTTGGCTAATGTCATATTCCCAGCCCAATCCTGAAGTATTTGGAATGCGGATTCCAAAAAAGCTTGGTCTTTCAAAAATACGGGTAGTTCGTACAGAGTTTGTTCCATCGAAGTTGAGGCATTGATTTCCGGTCCGAAGCGCATACCGGCTTTTTGAAGGAAGTCAACCAATTCATTCTTCGGGAAATTCTTTGTTCCGTTGAATGCCATATGTTCGATAAAGTGAGCCAAACCGGTTTGGTCATCGTCCTCTTGAATTGCTCCGGTTTTTACGACCAAACGGAATTTGGCAAAGTTTTCGGGTTTGCTGTTTTTGCGTATGTAGTAGCTTAAGCCGTTATCCAGCTTGCCGACGCGGATGTTTTTATCAACTTGAACTTTATCGTCAAGCGATTTGATATTTAATTTAGGTAAATCTTCCGCAGTGGCGCGGAATGCAAATACTATTACCATTATTGCGATTAATAAACTAATCTTTTTCATTTTTATAATTCCAAAATTTTAAACAAACAACTGCCCTTAAATACCAAAAAAAGACCCGAATGTTTCGTGCCGCCACCCCGGAAACCGCCACTAATCTACGTTCCCGCGGTTTTCATCTGTGAGTTGGCTGTTTTTATCGGTGAAATGATCCACTTCGATAATTGAAAATTGAAAGATTTGTAGGGGCGTATTGCATACGCCCTTTTTTTAGCTGTCATTCCGTGCTTGACAAGGAATCTCCCGGATAAAGGGATGGTGTCATACTGAACGAAGTGAAGGATCCATCTTTCAGTTCGTAAAGTTTATCAAGTAGAAAGTTTGTAAAGGAAGAAATATCAAAAAGATTAAACAACTTGTTATTTATTTACTTTTTTTTTTGATAATGGCAAATTAATTTTTGTCATTTAAAAGAAAAGAGTTAGTTTTGAATTATACTTTATTAAAAGGTCTTATTTATTAATGATTCAAACAAATATATATTTAATAAATAGTATGTTATGCGATAACCAAAATATCAATGGACTTATTATGGAAAAACAAGATTTTTTAAAATTACAATTCGAGACGCTTCGCAAAGAAATTGAAGCAACAAAAGACCGAATCTTCAAGTTAGTCGGTTTCGGTGTGATTACAGTTCCTGCTGCTCATTTTTTTTCACAAGTATATAAACTTGATGTTGTACTCATCTCTATTCCTATACTAGTAATAGTGATTTCATTGCTTTATTTATCTGAAAATCATGATTTAATGCGTTGTGGAAGATATATTCGTCTTCATATCGAACCTGAAATTAAAGATTTTATTGGATGGGAAAATTGGTTAGAAAAAGTAGATGAATTTGAGAAAAGATCTGTTGATAAATTTGTCAGTTATTGTTTTTATATACTTTTTTCAGTCTATTTTATAGGTTCAATTTATATAGCTACTAAATTTGTCTTAAAAACTTATGGAATCATCCCTTGCGCTGGTTTATTAGGAACATATATTGCAATTGGAATATGGTTTTTTTTATATTTAATTAAAAATATTAGAAATACAACAACCACTAAAACTGAACGATAAAATATTGTCTTTGAAAAATGTCAGAATGATATTTTGCATGAGAATCATGTATTAGAACAATTTATCATTTACCAAATCTTTCCTCCCCCCAAAAAAACACATCAGGTAGAACCCAAAAAGGTTCTACCTGATTTATTTTAAATTGCTTTAAATTAGATTAATTATTAAGGTTGAGGAATGGTGAATGCCAGTTCCGTACTAAAAGGACCTTCTTGCCAATAGCGCAACGCACGGATTTTTGCCAAATAATCACCCCAAGGGAAAAGCATCATATAACTATTACCGTTGCCGGCTTCAAGAGAAGTCCATTCAACTTGGTCTAAATGTTTGTATTGTATTTGATAACTCGTTGCCGCCGGAACTTGATTCCAAGTAAATTCGGTACGAACAAGGTCGTAAGCCAAATTGAAAGGAGCTATCAATGGAGATAAAAAGTCATAATGAATCACAGCCGAGTAAGGACCGTAACCATTGGCGTTTCGGGCTTTCACGCGGTAATGCATCACAGTAGTAGGTACTTCATTTAAACCGTAATCACAGTTTGGACCCGCCCAAACGTGAGAAAATGTCGTGCCATCGGAGGAAGATTCAAATTCATAACTCGTCGCGTTCTCGACAGCGTCCCAAGTAAAGTTCATCATAATAGGGTCGAATGCTAAATTCGCGGGTGCCGTCAAATTTCCCGAACTTGGACTTGTATAAATGATATAATCATTATATTTAGCAGGGTCTGATTTTGCATAAACTCTTTTACCGATTTCACAATACATAGATACCAAAGAATAAATTTCATTTCCTTTATTTATTCTATCTTCAGTTTCGTTTTCGCGCTCTGAAACTTTTGTAAATTGCGAATTTTTGGCGGTTTCAAGTTCATCATTCAAATCGTCCATATCGTCGAGCATATCCTGAGTCAAGCCGGTGCCTGCCAAATCAGGCAAAAAAGCAGTCATTTGCGTATGAACTCTTCTACCGGCAACCAAAAGTGAATCATCGGTGTATTTATTCATTCCTTTCACACCCAACGATTTTTCTTGCCAAGAATCAACACCCCATTTGATTTGACAACGTGTAACCATATTACGAATTGCTTCTTTAACCAATTCCGCTTTAGCTGATTTGGTCTCCGTAGCCGCAATAACATAAGCCATTAAAACTTCGTCCGATGGTAGAATTTCAAAAGCATCTCCCAATGCTTTCAAAGCCGCGATTTTTGGAGCAGTAATCCCGAAATCTGCTAAATCCAACAAATCTCTTGTCATAGTAATGCAAAGATTTGAGGTAAACATACAAAGTTCCGCATCGGTAATATTGTAGTTTCTTTGAACAATTGCTGTGGCCATTTTAAAAAACCTGTATATTAGTAAAACAAAAAACAATTATAACTTGACTAAATTAAAATTCATATTAATAAGATATATTAATATAGTTTTTCCTTACTTTATTGACATTTTTCCTTACTTTATTGCCCTTTTTCCTCACTTTATTGAGGTATTTCCTCGCTTTATTGCCCCTTTTCCTCACTTTATTGAGGTTTTTCCTCGCTTTATTGCCACTTTTCCTCGCTTTATTGAGGTTTTTTCCTTGCTTTATTTAGGTAATAATTTGCCTTTTTAAAAACATTTTTATGTATTTTATAAAGAAAAATGTGTTTGTTATCAAAGTACTTATAAAAGAAATAACCCACTTATCCATCTTACGAATAAATTGTTTTTTTATTGGAATGAAATTAAATATTTTTGAAATAAAGCACTCAATAAAAAACGCCCGACGTGGTTATCGTTGGGCGTTCCCTTACCGTGTTTTTCACTTTAGGTATTTTGATTACGGAGTAATCGGTTTGTAAGGGAGAGAAGAGGTTGATTAATTAATTATTATTTTTAAATATTGAGAATGTTCAGTAGGATTAGAACATAAAACATATATAAAAATTATAATTATTATTGCTGCAAACAAAATTAGACATATAATTATAATATTAATCAAATTTATAATCATTTGAATTTTTCGCAATAATATTTTAAATCCTTTTCTGGTATAATCCTTTTTAAATATTTCTAATTGTATAAATCTTTTATAATCTAATTTTATATCATTCCAAAGAATTAAAATATCTTTTTTTAAATAACATTGATAATAGATAGATAAACTTGTAAAAAGTAAAAAACTTATAATTATTATTGATAGTATTAATGGATTCTTTTTGGGTACATTTATAATTCCTAATACGGTCGCAGTAATTGATACTGGTATGCTTATAGAATAAGTAAAAATTTTATTTAATACTTCTCTAAAAGCCGAAAAATATTTCAATTGTTCTTCACGCAGTTCATCAATGAATGATTGAACGGATATTCCACTTAAAAATAAATCATAATTATTTTTAGCATTTTCATAAATAGTATTAATATTAATTATTAAATGTTCAAATCTATCTGCCATTTCAAAAGTTTTCAAAGAATCGTATACTGATTTCTTGAAAAAAGGGCTAAATTCACGATTTTCATTAGTTATTAAATCATAGTATTTTTTTAAATCAACACGGATTTCGATTTGAGATAAATTATATTTATAACCAATTTCAAATTTTCCATTTTCTGGCAATATAATAATTAATTTGTTATTTATTATATCATGAAAAGAACAGAATAAATCAGAGCTTTCCTCTTCAGATAAATATCTTAATATTTTAAAATAATAAATATAATTGGTTATTATTTCATAAAAAGGTTTTAAATCATCATGATTAATAAAAATTTTATCTTTTTCGACTTCAATTGTATTATCATAAATAAGATAATTATTATCTTCAAAAATTATACTAAAATTGTCATAAATATTTTCAAAACTGAAGTGTTTTTTAAAATAATCTAAACCATAATATATTTTTGGATTTTTATTAATTACTATATCAATGCCATTTTGCCCATTTAGATTATAATAAAAACCTTGCGCTTGTTGATTTATAAATTGATTTATTAATTCTGTTATCTCTTCAATATTATTAAAAACCAAAGATAAATATATACCACCACCAGTAATTTCTGGTGGCTGTATTGATTTTTTTATTAAACTAATTACAAAATCAATTAATGTATTTACTTTTTTATTCATTTTTTTTATTGAGAACTTTCTTCAGAAATTCTTTTAACTAATTGAGGTGATGTAATTATTATGGTATCACCTTTGATTTTTATTTTTCCCATTTGTTTATCTTCATACGAAAATGCTAATCTGATATTATCTACTTCTACATCAAATTTCACTAATTTTTTCAAAGTTGCTTGATGATATTTAAACTCAGTATCAATACTCATTTCGTTAGTCTGAGCAAAATCGAGTAATTTATTCGGATTATCAGGATAAAAATGTGAGCCCATATCTTTAAGATTAATATTTTTGTCAGGTTTTGATTTGACATAATTTAATATTTGCTTTTTAAATTCATCCCGAGAAATTCGTATATCATCAATTATTGGTAATTCATCAATGGTGTTTACAATATCAAGTAATTTTTCATTATTTTCTTTTGTATTTGAAATCTTTTCAAAATCAATTGCCAACCAATTATAAAAATATTTACTTACGTCAGCCATTTTTTGATTTTTTGTGATTCTTATGTATTTTTCTTGTTTTATGGATAATTTATTTATATCTATTTGGCAAGCCATAGCTAATTTATCAAGGTCTAAATGATTTATAAAACCCGGATTAATTCCTTTTGAATCTTTATCAATTAAAGTAAAACCTTTCGTTTCTCTTAGTATATTAATTGTAAAAAGTTCTTTATTAGATTTATATTTTGCAAAAACAATATATCCACCTTTAGCAGCTGTACTTTTGACTTCTTTAACTAATAAATTCATTATATTTTTTGTTAAAAGTAAAAATGATGCATCGTCTGGCTTTATTAGAAACTTATTAAGTTCTTTTGGAAATTTTTCTTCATTACTTTCAAATAAAGCATGGGTATAATTATAAACATGATTAGTAAATAAATCGTGCAACTTCTCAACAAAGTCCTTATTTATTTGTTCTAATGATAATAATTGATCTGAAAGCTTGCATATAGCATCTGCTTTTGTTGGTTCTTTAATCAATTGATGAATTACCAAATATTCTAATTCTAATTCCATTTTATCACCTAAATAATTTATAAAAAAAATATTTTTTTATTCTCTTTCTACAATTCCATTAACTTTCAATTTGATGATTTCGAGGGCTTCCAGTCCTTCGCTGTCCACTGCTAAGTATATTCAACAAAATTCAATATGTTTTACAGTATCTCTGTTATTTTCTCATATAAATCAGGCCAACAATTTTGGCGCATTCTAAATTTTGTTCCATGATTATGACCGGTTCTTGCATCAAAATCAACTAATATATTTCCTTTTTCTAAAGTATCAAGAAATCCATCAAAATTAAATTTTTGCAACATTAAGACCCTACTATACTTATAAAACTCTTTTCCTTCTTCTCTTTTCACTTCAGCTTGAACATAGAAGCAATTTAATAGTTTTGTTCCGGCTTTATTAGATAAATCATCAAACCCCCAATAAGGCTGAGGATTCAATTCACCCAAACCAATTTTATCATTTATTTTATTAAGCCAATTTTGATGCTTCTCAGCAACTTTAGTATAATCAAATGAAATTAAAACTTTGCGGTTTTCACGATCAATTTTTACCATGAAACCTCTATCGCTTGGAGAATTCCCATGTATTGTTTGACGGAAACTCATTTCATTCTCGGGATACTTTAAACCGGCCTCTTTGTGCTTCCATCCATAATTTTGTAGTAATACTTGTGGAACAAATTTTATAGCACGGGGAGAAGGTTCAATATGAAAAAGTGTAGTTAGAGAACCACTATTCATCCTTTGTGCTTTTAATTCCCATTCAGCCGCATTTGGAATCGGTAAATTATTTTCTTCAATTCCTAAAAGGTCTTCTAATGTATTACCTACGCCACCATGGTTTCCATGTCTTGCGTTTTCAATCCATCCTCTTTTAGCAATTTCTTTAAATTCTGCTATTAAAACTTCTTTTGTGTAAATTTTCATGCGTTTTGTTTAAAAAGTGTTAATGGTCTTATTCTTTGTAGCTCACTTTGAACTTTATTTCTTTCTATTCTGTGTTCCGCCATTTCGCAATATTCGGGTGATAGTTCTATTCCAATGAACTTTCTATCTAATCCCATTGCCACAATAGCTGTAGTACCACTTCCCATAAATGGGTCTAAAATCAATTGAGAGTTGGTTGAACTAATTATTCGATCAATTAATGCTATTGGAAAGGGGGCTGGGTGTTCGTTCTTCATTTCTTGGGTGAATTCCCAAACATCACCGAAAGCATTTGCTTTAGGTGCAAGTTTAAAATTTGGTTTTGTAATCATATAGATTACTTCATACGTTGGTAAGAAATAACCAGGATTAAAATTAATTCCGCCTTTCCTTCTCCATATAATTATTTGTCTAACAGGTAATCCATTTACAATGTCCTGTCTATCTTGTAATAAACCATCTTGAACCCGCCATTTATGATTATAAAAAATCGCACCATCATCTTTGATTAAACGAAACATTTCAATTAAACAAGCTTTTTGCCATTCGACATATTTATCGTGCGGCATACTATCATCGTGATGTGAATATCCGTTTTGTAATGCGGCACCTGCCCATTTTCCACTTTTGGTATTTGATTTCATACCGTTACCGGTTGAATTTTTTAGGTTGTATGGCGGTGATGTAACTACCAAATCAATTGAATTGCTTGGCAACAGTTTCATTGTTTCCAAACAATCTCCACATATTATTTTATTTATATAGTTATCAATTAGTTCCATTATTATCTTATGTTTATTATTTTAATATTCAAAATTACAATATTTCAACCAATAATTGAACATATTATTAAATTAAATCTCATAAATTCGAGACAGTCGGTAAGTATCAACTGATTCATAGTATCTTTCTATAATGATTAATTGTAACCGTACAAAAATAATAAAAAAATGTTATAATTATCAACTGTTTAGAATATTATTTATCCACAAGAGTTTATTCGACCCCGCTGGGGTCGAGATTCAACGAAGGGACACATTTTTCTATAAACATTCGACCTCTAAAGAGGTCATTTTTTGTTCTTCTCATTTATAATTTATAATTTATAATTATTTGATACCTCAAAAGAGGTCATTTTTTTTGTCAATCAGGGATGATTGACCCACCGATATGTCTTGTATTTGGTGGGATAAGCATCCTTGCTTGTCGCCACAAAACCACGGGTTTCACCCGCGGTTATTTAGAAAAGATGTGGCACACTTTGAAAGTGTGCCACATCTAAGAAACTTTTGGAACTTTCAAATAATAATACCGTATTTCAATTTATTGGCACTGGTATTTAGCAGTTTGCCATAGAAACAATTTTTATAATTTGAAAGATACGAATGTTATGCTTAAAGAATTAAAAAAGAAAAATATAATCTGGCTTCATATAGTCTTTTGGATGTTCTATTCAGTTCTTCCATTTTTGACATTCGTTTTTAACGAGAAGGGGCTGGCGCACCCGGCATTTATTTATTCGCTCATCACAACTTTTTTAAATGTAATCAACTTCTACATCTGTTACTTATTAACCACTCCCACTATATTTGATAAAAAGAAAATTCTTCGCAATTTGGTGATTTTTACTTTATTTGTAACAGTCTTTACAGCAATTAGAATAGTTAGTGTTTGGGGTATTTATACCACCTTCCATTTACTTCCTGCCAACCAGATACACATTAATTTTGGTTCGATAGTTACAGAATTCTTAGAAACATTCGGTTTCTCGTGGGTACCTATAACTATCAAATTTACAATAGATTGGTATCGCGAACAAAGACAAAAAACCGAACTGATAAATCAGAAGCAGGAAAGCGAAATCGCCTTGCTTCGTTCGCAAATCAATCCTCATTTCCTGTTTAATACATTGAATAATATTTATTCCCTGACATTGAAAAAATCCGAAAACGCGCCGGAAGCAGTGATGCAACTTTCA
Organism: bacterium; assembly: GCA_037127915.1. GTDB lineage: Bacteria > Bacteroidota > Ignavibacteria > Kapaibacteriales > UBA2268 > JBAXXL01. The sequence continues at coordinate 11,184 of JBAXXL010000045.1, read as the reverse complement.
GGTATTATGAGATATATGCTTAAAGAATCCAACCGCGAGAAAGTTCCTCTAACCGATGAAATCGAATACTTGAGAAGCTACATAAAACTTCAGCAATTGCGGTTTGCGGAGCCGAATTTTGTTGAATTCAATACAGAAGGCGATCCGGATGGATTGATGATAGCTCCTATGCTGTTTATATCATTCATAGAAAATGCGTTTAAGCACGGGAATAAAAAGATTCTGCCGCCCGGAATAAACATTTATATAAAGATTGCCGATCGAAAGGTAGAACTATTTGTGATGAATTATCTGGGAAGTGATGAATCGGATAACAAAGATTCGAACAATGGAATTGGTTTGGAAAATGTCCGCCGCCGCTTGGAACTGCTCTATCCGAACGGCCATACACTCGAAATCAATGAACGTGACGGCAAATATATTGTTCAATTAACTATCGAGAAGTTATGAAAATAAATTGCGTTGCCATAGACGACGAGCCGTTGGCTTTGGAAGTAATAGCGGATTATATCAGCAAAATTCCTTTTCTAAATTTGCTTGCCAAATTCGACAAATCGATAGAAGGACTCGAATATTTGAACAATAATAAGGTGGATTTGCTATTTTTAGATATCCAAATGGATGATTTGACAGGGATTCAACTATTAAAAACGTTGAAGCATAAACCGAATGTGATTTTCACTACCGCCTATGAGAAATTCGCGTTAATGAGCTACGATATGGAAGCGGTGGATTATTTGCTGAAGCCTATTAGTTTCGAGCGGTTTATTATAGCTGTGAACAAAGTTAAAGAAAAGCTGGAGCAGGAAGGTTCCGCGGATTCGTCGAAACCGGATTTGTACTTCTTTGTAAAAGCTGATTGCCGCCTGAAAAAAATCAATTTTTCGGATATATTATATATCGAAGGGATGGGAGATTATTTGTGCATAGTTACAAAAGACGAAAAGATAATGACGCTACTGAATTTCAAGTCAATAGAAAGCAGTCTGCCGGAAGATTCATTTGCCCGCGTTCATAAATCGTTTATTGCTTCGATAAACCACATAGATTATATCGAAAAATGCCTTATTAAAATAGGGGATAGGAAACTACCTATAAGCGAATCCTACAAAAAACGTTTTTTTCATTTATTGGAAAATCGGTCGTTGTAGATTTACAGATGCTTACTTTCCTTCATAAGCATTTTTTAACAGTTCGATATCGAATTTTTTCATTTGGAACATTAATTTTTCAACCCTGCTTCGTCTTTCCTTATCTTTATCGGTCAAATAAGTGGATAAAATTCTTGGATTGATTTGCCACGACAAGCCAAATTTATCCTTTAACCATCCGCAAGGACCTTCCTCACCGCCTTTCGACAAACTATACCAATAATGGTCAATTTCCTCTTGTGTGTCGCAATTAACTATAATTGACACCGCTTCGGTGAATTTGTATTGCGGTCCGCCATTCAAAGCAATGAAATTCATTTGATTTAATCTGAAACTCACTGTCATAGCCGTTCCTTCGGGTTTGCCGTGGAATTCAAATCCCTCTTTCCCAAATCTGCTTATCTGTCCAATTTCAGAGTCTTCAAAAATTGAAGTGTAGAAATTGGCGGCTTCTTCTGCTTGGCCGTCATACCAAAGACAGATATTCATTTCTGTATTAGTCATAATATATTACTCCAATACGAATTTCTTGATTACTATCGATCTATTTTTCGCATCTATTAAGTGTATAAAATAAATTCCTTTGCTCTTCAATGATGATAAGTTGACTGAAGTATTAGATTGGATAATCCCGGATTCAAAAACAATATGCCCTGAAATATCAGAAATTTTTATTTTATAGCCGCTATTAATATCTACTTGATTAGCAAAGTCGATGTTTATAATATCATTTGTTGGATTTGGATAGATAAAGATATTTAGGGCTTGACCTTTTGCCTCATTTACTGCCAAAGGTCCCAATTTTGTTACTCTTAAACTATCCATTACTACGTTTGTTAAAGGTCTGTCTTTACTGTTTGTAGCTACTACACCGATAGATTGAACTACTTCAAAGTTCGATATTACAATACCAAATACCGGATAACCCGAGTTAAGGTAATTATTATCAACTAAATTAATGAAGAATTGACTTCCACCTGTATTTGGTCCAGCGTTAGCCATAGCTATCGCTTTTTGGACATTTTTGGCTAATGGGTCAAATTCATCCTTAATGGAATACCCCGGTCCGCCAGAACCTGTGCCCGTTGGGTCGCCGCCTTGAATCATAAATTGCTTAATAACTCTATGGAAAATCACTTTATCATAAAATTTTGCTTCAACCAATTTTATAAAATTACCGGCGGTTATTGGCTGTAATGTGTCGTACATCTCGGCTGTGAAAGTACCCATATTGGTGTAGAAAGTAATTTCTGTCTGCGCATAAGTAGCTTTAGTTGCTAATACAAATGCTAATACTATACAAAGAATCCTGTTTTTTCTCAAAAAGACCAAATTACGCTTATCTACGAACATTCAATAAACGATATGCAAAAATAGGGAAAAAATTCGTTTTTCCCTACTCTTACTTTAGTTTCATCTTATTCTTTTTCTATTATTGTATCTTCAATGTCTAATATCATTGTATGAATTTCATAATCAAACCATTCAGTAAAAATTTTAAAAGTCCTTTTTTGGGGCCAATCATTTTGATCTGTATGCCAATCATTCAATTCATTTTGGAAAATTTCATCAAAGTGTCTTTTTAGCCATTTTTCAATTTCCTCAATAAAATCTTTTTCGCGAACTAAATATATATTTCCTTCTTCAGGTTTTTCCAAAGGACTTTCAGGGTATATATTATTTATCCAGTCCAAAAATGGCTGTTTTTGTTTTACAACAATGGCACAGCGGTTTATATGCTCGTAAAAATATGGAATTGGTTCCATTATAAGTATCCTCTATTATTATTAGGTGATGTTGATATTGCTAATTTTTATTTGTATTAATTATTGTATATTTTTTTAATAAACAGATGTAATAAAAAAAATTCCTCAATCAATTAACAAAATACAAAAATAGGGAAAAAATATTATTTTCCCCAAATTATTTCTGATAAATAATCTACAGATATGATAAATTCTACCTTGTTCTACCCATCCAATGATTGCGAATTCTAGGGTGAGTTATTATACAAAAAAAAGGCTCCTTGATAACTCAAGAAGCCTTGTGGAAGATGAGGGACTCGAACCCCCACGGGCTCGCGCCCGGCGGTTTTCAAGACCGCTGCAATACCAATTATGCGAATCTTCCGCATTTATTCATTTCGGTACTGAATAAGAACTTCAAAATTAAGACTATTTTTTGAAATATGCAAATATTCAGATGAAATTTTTATAGTTTTTATTTATTAGTTAAATTTGTAAATGAAAAATATGAATAGCGGAAAATGAAATATTTATTTACTATAATAATACTAACGATAACTACATTAATTGCGGTTCAAAGTGAAACAGCAATTTATTCAAAGGATTACCCAAAATCCAAAGTTGTGAATTTCGGTCCGTGTTTTCTTGGCGATAGTGTCCATTCATCAATCGTTTTAGTTTACGATGGTACTGAATCGGTATATATCAATAACGGTGAACCAACGTTGAAGGTGTTTTATAGTCCGCATGATAAAAGTTTATTAGAAAATCAATTTCGTAATTTTGACCCTGATATGAAGAGGGTACAATTACCCAGAACATTAAATTCATTACAACCAAAATTGGAATTACCATTTTACTTTTATGCTGATATTAATGTAGCTCTTTGGCCATTAGGTGTTTATCATGCTAGAGCCATGTTAGCACTTGCAAAATCTAGTAATAACGATGTAGTAATAGCAGATACGTTTACATTAAAGGCAAAAAAAACAGATTTATATATAGACGGATTTACAGATAGTTTGAATTTTGATTCTGTTTATGTAAATCCTGTGACTCCCAAAGAACTAGTATGGCTAGTTAAAAGTACCAAAATGCCGAAAGTTGAAGTAACAAACCAAAAAATTGAAATAGAAAGTCCATATATTGACGATGAATTTTTTATTGTTGATTTTGAGAAAAAACCGGTTTTCAATCAAAAATATCAGACTATTCCGTGGAATATACGTTACGTACCTCACAATCAAGGCAAGGATAGCGGTCTCGTTCGTGTATATTACGCCCCTAATAAAGAACAATTTCCCGACAGCACACGATTTGCAAAGGTGAAACTGTATGGAGTAGGTGTGGAACAAAAACTTGCTCTTATCGAATCGAATTATTCAATTATCGGTGATACTATTGATATTGGTTATGTAGTAACAGGTTCTAAAACATTCGTTACCGGAAATTTTGAAAATCAGGGCAATGTTCCAATAGCCGCGCTTAGTGAAGTTTGTTATAAAGTAGAATCAGATGATAATGCTGTTGTCAACACTCTAAGCAAAAAGGCATTTATTGTTAAAGCTTTACCAATTGGAGAGAAAACACAATTTCAGATAAACTGTGAACCTAAAGAAAATGGAATTTTCTTAGAACGATATATTATTAATACAAATATAAAAGAACGGAATATTCATGGAGTTCCAGCCGAAGCAGTAAGCAAAACTATATATATTAGAGGAATAGGTGCCTCGCCAAAGTTGCGTCTCCCATTCGATACTCTGGATTTTGGAAGTGTAGTCATTAATGATCTCAATTGTCCAAGTAAAAAAGATACATCGATAACAATTACTAATGTAGGTACATCTATTTTAATTATTAAGAATATAACTGTTATACCTAACGAAAAATTTTTAATAGGTGAACAATCATTTGAAATACAACCAAACACTAGCAAAGTTTTAAATCTTAGTTTTTTTGCTGATGATGGAGAATTTGGTCCTTTTTCAGCGAAATTAGAATTTGTAACCAATATGATGACACCTGCGGGTTCAATAGAATTGATGGTTAACAGAATTCCAAAAGAAAAATCTTGGTTGAATATTCCAAAAAATATAAAAGCTCAACCAGGGAGGTTAATTAGTATTCCGATTATTTTGGAAGATAAAGATTACGGGAAGCATCCTATAAGAAATGCAAAAAACTTCCAAACGGTTATTTCTTATGATTCGACCATAATGCGTTATGATAATAGAGAGTTAATAGGAACTGCTTCGGAAGGTGCCGATGTGAATATTTCACAGTTAACAAGTGGAAGTATTGAAATAAATATTAATAATAAAGCAGATTATTTTAAAGTTGTTGATACACTCATAAATCTTCAGTTTAGAACATATTTGGGTGAGGTATTGACTACAGAACTTGCATTTACAAAAAGCAAAACGAAATTTGGTGATGGACTTTGCGATGATGTTCTCAATATTGATGGTAATATTGAAAATGGTATATTTTCACTCGACTCAGTATGTGGTTTGCAATACAAAACCAAAGTGATTCCTCGTGGAATTACCATTCAGAGTATTTCTCCTAATCCCGCAAGCGATGCTATTGATCTGGAATTCTTTTTACCAAAAGATTCTCAATGCAAAATAGAAATTTACGATTCCAAAGGGCAACTCGTTACTATATTAGCAAAAGAAAAATTTACTGCAGGATTAAATAAACATACTTATGATATTAGCAGTTTTTTGACGGGTATTTATTTTATTAAAATAAGTTCCATGGATGGTGCTGTCGAAAAGAGTTTATTAATCAGTAAATAACTAATTTGTTCAAATAATTAAAAATAATAACCCTGAGATAATTTAATTTAAATCAGGGTTATTTATTTATTCATTTATTTATTCATATTTTTTATTTATTAACGATTATTTTTCCGCAAATCAATTCTCCATTAATTAACAATTTATAAAGATAGATACCATTCGGAATTTGAAGTGGTTCCCAGATTAATCTGTGATTACCTTCAGCTAATTCTGTCCTTGTGACGGTTTGAACAAATTCGCCTAATATGTTATACATATCTAAAGAAATTGATGAATAAATGTCGGTTGTAAACTCAAAATAACATTTATCAGAAATCATATTAGGATAAACATTAATTTTGTATTTCGATATTAATTTATCTTTTACGCCGGTTATTCCAATATTAGTGAATAATCCAATATTATCGAAATACGCAATAAGACCATTGGAAGCTTCGAGAGTAATCTCCAAATTACCTTTGTCGCTCAATCCGCCTACATTTTCGATAATTTGATCGCCGGCACCACTGATTCCAATTATTTTGTCATATCCTGTGGCTGGAATTTTTATGGATAATTGTCCCGGAGCGACTAGCGAATCAATACCTATAACCAGACTCAAATCTGACCAGAAAGTATTATTTTTATTTACAAGATAGGTTATATGAACTTTATTCATAATACCATCGTGTATTTTTTCAGGAAAATCAAGTAAATGGCATCCAATATTCGCATTGAAGTAGTATTCAGGTTTGTTTATATAACCAAATTCATAATGACTTTCATCGTTACTGCCAATAGAAAAACCGCCGAAACTTTCATTCCCCTGGAGTTCTGCATCTTGATTCTTCTTACCAAACATAATCTTAGGATTTTGAGTTACTGAAAACCCAACATTATATCCCGGTCCAGAATTTGGGGTAGTCGGATTACCGTTATAATCGTCGTGGATAGTAACATAAAGAGGTGTATCTGAATTATTTTCAACTGTTCTTTGAGCGCCATTGTTACTGTTCCACTCTGATTTCTTTTCTAAATTACGTCTCCAAATACCATCAGCACCTTGAGTTGCCGGTCTTGAAGTTTCGTAAGCAGTAGAGTTAAATTGTTTGTTTGGGTCCGGATCAGATGGATAAGTAAATGTTACTGTGCTGTTAGGTGGAACGATAACGGTTTGACTCTTACATCTTTGGTTAAAGTTCAAAGTTTTTTTTCGAGGTTTATGATTTGGATCAAAAGATTCTGAAACCGCACACGTAATTGCTGCACTGACCTTACCCGGTGTTCCGGGAATTGTAACATTCTCGACGACAACAACTTTATCATTGCCAGGGGTGATAGGTTGTTCGACAACTCTGGCTCTTTCTTGTTTTGTTCCACGTGGCTGACCATCTTCTGCTCTTGTTGAGTCATCTTCACCTTGATCAATATCGTGCTTGTATTTAATGTAAGTGCCACTACTTGTTTGCAATAATCCTGTTAATGTGACCGCGTGAGCTTTGTCTCCTGCTATTAAAATCATTTCAATATCACCTTGTTGCTGACCTTGAGCTTTTAACCAACCTACTGTAGGATATTTGTAATCTCCCGTATTCGCGTTTTGCCCGCAACTATTTCCTGAAGTGCTTTTTATAGTATCGGTTTTTTTTAACGTTGATGATTGATAGCTTACTTTGATTGGCAAATCGTACATCTCAATAAAATCCAATTTTGCTCGTACCATTTGCTCAAATGACGTACTTCCATCGGTTTCTCTATCCATCAGATTACTAAGACATTGATACATTTCTAACAAATCTAATGGTATATTCAATTGTTTAAGCTGATTTAGCCAAGCTAGGCTATTAGCTGCTGCTGCTGGAGCGCAACCATTTTCACCATTAACGGCAAAACTATTGTTTAAATCTATGTTTGGAACCGAACAACCATATAAAAAACCCCCATCGAATATCCATGGTTTCGAAAATACTTCTTTAGGGAGCGGAGGTAAATTAGGGACTGATGGGAAGTTATTCAATATTCCACCATATAATACAGAAGATGGAAATACTATTTCAGGTAATAACTCAGCCGGATTAAATATGGGGATTGATGTAAAACAAGTATCAGTAATAATAAATTTATAGTAGAGTTCCGTAAACCTCAAGCCTGGAGCTATTTGAAAGTCATCGAAATCGAATCTTATAGAGATTTGTTCAACGGGGACTTTTGTTTGGGCCGCTTCGAATAAATAGATATTCTTCGCTATCCATAAGTTCTCATCGTGGTTTATTGTAGCAACAATATTAATAAATTGAGGGTGTATGCCCGGAATATATTCGAAATCGCACATTCCAATTGATGTAAGTTCTTCAATTCCAGAACTTTTATCTAATAATTGGGAAAATTGGATATGAATAATTTGTGCTTCCGTCTGGGCACTAGAGTAGTAATTAATCAGGCAGATAAATGCTATAATTAGTGTATGGACGCGTGAGGTTGTTTTCATTTTTTTATACCTCAAAAAAGTTTTTAAAAGTGTGTCATTACTTTTAATGCAAATTAATTAAACTAATTATCAATTCCAAATTATTTGTGAAAAATCAACAAATAATTAGGACTGTATAAGCTTATATAAAAAAATGCGATAACTACTTAGTGTATCTCATTTTTTTTATTCTTATATTAATACCGGCTTTTCCATAAATTGCGCAACCTTTCTTTGAAGGTTTTTTCTTTACCTATTTCACCGGGAGAATAAAATGCTCGTTGCTTTACACCAATAGGGAAGTATGATTCATCAACAAAATTATCTTCGAAGTCATGAGGATATTTATAATTTGCACCAAAACCTTCTTTTTTCATCAACGGAGTAGGAGCATTTCTCAAGTGTAAAGGAACTTCCAAACACAAGCCATTTCGTATTTCTTGCTCAACTTTATTATATGCCATATAAGAAGCATTTGATTTTGGGCATGATGCCAAGTAAGTAACACCATGAGCTAAGTTGATTCGGCATTCAGGCATTCCGATTATAGTGACTGCATTAAAAACGGAAATTGTTAATGTGAGTGCATAAACGTCAGCATTACCTACATCTTCACTTGCAAAAATTACCATACGTCGAGCTATGAATTTTGGATCTTCTCCTGCTTCAAGCATTTTAGCGAGCCAAATCATTGCCGCATCAGGGTCGGAACCACGCAGGGATTTGATAAATGCAGATATTGTATCATAATGATTATCACCTTTCTTATCATATTGAACCACTTTATGTTGCAAGGCTCTTTCTAATAGTACGTTGTCAATAATTATTTCCTTCGATTTATCTGCCATTTCGAATGCAATTTCTAAAGTGTTTAATGTTGTTCTTGCATCACCGGCGGAAATATTGAAGAAATCTTCATAGTTATCAATTTTTATAGCGTATTTTGATAGAATTACATCATTCTTTAGAGAATTATCAATCAAGCTAATTGTGTTTAATAAGTTCAATTTTTCTAAACGATATATTTGGCATCTACTCATTAGAGCAGAGTTGATTTCGAATGATGGGTTTTCTGTTGTTGCACCAACCAATACTAATAATCCTGTTTCAACGGAATGTAGAAGAGCATCCTGCTGAGATTTATTAAAACGGTGAATTTCATCAATAAATAGTAAAGTACGTTTTCCGATTGCCACTAATTTTTCCGCTTCGTCAATTATTCTTCTCAAATCTTTGACACCGGATTCAACAGCAGAAATACGAATAAATTTGTAATCAGAATGAAAGGCTATCAGCATTGCTAAAGTAGTCTTTCCACAACCAGGTGGCCCCCAAAAAATAATTGATGGGAACTCACCTTTTCTAAAAAATTCAGTTAAAGGCATGTTTTCACCCAAAAGATGTGTTTGTCCATAAATATCAGTGATTTTGCACGGACGCATTCGTTCTGCTAATGGTGTAAATTTTGGTTCTTGCTCTTTAGAAAATAAATTGTTCATAAATATTATGTTTAAATCTGGAAAATATTTTATTATTAGATAAATTCTTCGTAATTTAATACTTTAAAAAGTAAAAATTTTAAAAGTATTATGTAACATTTATAGAAAAAATGTGTTATTGTTGGTATAAAGAATTTATATAAACAAAATTAAGCAAAATAAGATTAACAAATAAAATTATTAATAAATAATAAACAAAATTATATTTAGGAGTATTTATGAAATCCTTTATTCAAAGATTAACAATGACGGTATTTGCAGTGATTGCCCTACAAATCACTTTTGCAAATTTACCGGTTATTGCTCAGGACAACGGTCCTGAAGGCTATTGTATTCCCAAGCAGTGGTTTACAGATAACTACGTTGGTGGAAAATTCAGTGCCTATTACTACTGCTATCCTGATTATCCGAAATTGTATCCCGAATCATATTTGGATGCATCCGGAGCGGCAATCACTTATGTGAAAATTACAGCTAAGAATAATCCAAGCGAAGTTATCTTGTACAGATCTACTGGCGAGGACTATAATGGCGATGAAACCTTCTGCTATGCTTATATGAGTAACGATTATGATGGTTCTGGTCAATTTACACCAGGCGATGAATATGATATTGAGATTGGTGTTCAAGGCCATTCATGGGAATATTCATGGGGTTATAGCCAATGTGATTATTCTGGCTCGTATTATTATACAGTAATTACTACACGTTTGTTCTTTGACTGGACACGTGATGGTGATTGGATTGATGTTGCACCTGCTTCTGAATACGTTCAGTGGTGGGATTGCAGAATATCGGGCAATTATTGCTTAAGTAATGTCTTTACTGGAACGTTCAAAGTTCCTGAAGATGTTGACCCAGGTAAAACTCGTTTGAGAATAACTGCCGCAAGTGATGGATACAGTTTATTGCCAACTTCTAATCGTCAAGATCCTTGCAGAACCGATTATTTTTATTCTTATGATTATGGTAGTTATGGTTATGCTTATGCTTATCAATATGGTGAAACAGAAGATTACTTAGTAGAATTTATCATTCCTATCAAAGGTACTTTTCCTGAAGCAGGCGATGTATTATTTGCTCAACGTGATTACGACGGAACACCAAAAGAAATTGATGAAGTTATGGAGGAATTCCCACGTCCAAATGTTGAACTGCGTGACGCCGCTCAACCTGGAATGAAATTAACATACCGCATCCGCGGACCACTGCCGGCTAAAGATATAGTTTATACCGGCTTGGATCCAAAAGGTAACGCTCAATTTGATTTGTCAAAACCATTCAATACTAAAACGCCAAAGCTTTTCGAGTTCATTAAATCTACCGGTTCCTATACAACCGGTGCCGGCGAAGTTAACTTTGCACAGAGCGGCGAGTATTATGTTGAATTAGAATTATATCTACCGGGAAAAACGACCCCTAAATATATGACCAAGCGCTTTTCAGTATCTTGGGCAAATGATTTGTCAATTCAAGGAATCTCAAACCCAATGAAATGCTATATCACCGATGCAAAACCTTTCCTAAAACGCTATG
>JBAXXL010000044.1:0-31297 GCA_037127915.1 bacterium | reverse complement strand
CCCGCGTGGCGTACAATGGGAGCTTCATTTGGGCAAGCCCAAATGCTTCGCCAACAACAAAAAAAAATAAATTCAACATTTTTTAATAATTTATTTGTTAAATCAAAATATTGTTTTAATTTTGTACATGTTTTTCGGTATTTATTTAATGTGTTTAAGAATTTCAAGCATTTAATTGAATTTTTGAAGCTCACAAATTGATTTTTCATATTTAAGTCACTTATCCTGACAAAAAGTATATAAATAAAAAAATAATTTAATCTATATAGAATCAAGTTAAATTTTTTAGATGAAAAAAATATGGAACACTACTTCAAAACCGTCGCGATAATATTTATCATTATTATTGCTAATTATTGTGCTGCTTTTGCACAGCCTAAAATCCCAGCGAATCCTTCACATGAAAAACTACAAGAAAAACAATCAATTGGGTATCAGATCAAACACGGCTTGCTGAAAAGAAATACAACACCACAATCCACGAATATTGATAACGGAACACATACTCCAACAGAGATTAAAGAAAACGATAATTACTATAATGATAGGGTATATATAAAATTTAAAACACATAGTTTAAACATAACTACTGTTAACCCGAACAATAGTAAGTTATATACAAGATCTTTCTCAGATGCAAATATGGATGAGATTGCCACAAAATATAACTTCGATAAAATTGAACAAGCCTTTAAGATAAACCAAAAAAAATATAAGGAATATTTAGAGAAACCCAATGTTAATGAAAACGGCAAAAGGAATTTAAATAATATTTTTGTTGTTTACTTTAGCAAACCGGTAGATATTTTGAAATTTATTACTGAATTCAGTAAATTTGATAATATTGAATATATTGAACCCGTGCCTAAAGATAAATATTTTGCAACTCCAAATGATACATACTATTCCTCGCAATTTTATTTTGAACATATTCAAGCCGAATCAGCATGGGCTATTCATAAAGGAGAAGATGGGGATAGCACAATCATAATAGGTATTTGTGATTCCGGTGTAGAATGGATGCATAGTGATTTAATGGAAAACCTCTATCAAAATTTAGGAGAAGATGCAGACGATGATGGACATACTATAGAACATATCGATGGTGAATGGGTTTTAGATCCTGGTGATTTGAATGATACCGATGATGATGGTAATGGATATTCTGATGATCTAGTTGGTTGGAATTTTTACACGAATGACGGTACTAATGTAAACGATCCTAATGCTTCGACCAGTAATCAACACGGAACGCATGTTGCAGGTATATCGGCAGGCGTAACCAACAATTCAAATGGCATTGCTTCCATTTCCTGGAATGTAAAATTTTTACCTACAAAGCATGGAAACAATGGCGGCGGCTCTTCAATTTATAATGGTTATGATGGCATAATCTATTTAGCGGAATTTGGAGCCGATGTAATAAATTGCAGTTGGGGAGGTTATGGAGCATCTGCTTCTTTGCAGGAAGTTATTGATTATGCTGTTGGCTTAGGTTCAATAATTATTGCCGCTTCCGGAAATAGTAATATAGAAACCCCTCATTTTCCATCTTCCTATCATGGAATCATTTCAGTTGCATCGATCGCCGAGAATGACTCTAAGGCATATTACTCCAATTATGGTGCTGTTATTGATATTTCAGCTTATGGCGGTGATAATCAAGTCGATAATATGATTCTAAGCAGTATCCCTGGAAATAATTATGACTACTTCCAAGGAACGTCTATGGCAAGTCCTTTAGTAGCAGGCTTAACGGGATTAATAAAATCTTATCAACCGACCTACAGTAATTCAAAAATAATAGAAATATTACTTGGGAATGCCGAAAATATTGACACAGAAAATTCATCTTACATTGATAAATTAGGATATGGGAAAATAAATGCATACAAATCTTTAAAAAATTTAGATGCAACTATATCCAAGTCACCTAAAGTAAACTTACTGCAACAAGAACTGATTTCAAAATGCGGGTTAATTAGAGCAGGCGATACTGTTAAAGTCGTTTATAAATTTTCAAATAGCAATCCTTTATATGGTTCAAATAATGTTGAATATCATTTGTTTTCAACAGATACTAACGTTGTAGTTGTGTCCGGTTCAAAAGAGATAGACGTCAATGCAGATGCTGATTTTACACTCGATTCATTAGTATTTAGAATCAATAAAAATGCTCAACCTCAAAACGCAAATGTGGGTATAATATTTACAAACGAGGAGGGTTTTGATAGTGATAGTATTTTTTATACATATTTTTCCATAAATGAATTATCAGAAGTAAGGGCTTACGTAGCGTGGGGGCATGATATTGATCCTCTTGCACCTGTGAAATTCCCATTAGATAATGCTACTAATCTAACATATTTGACTGATGATATGTCGCCTATGTATGTAATAGCATCAACTTGGGCTAATGGGAAATGGTATTGTGTAGAAGATGATTATGACCTTATAACGCTTGATACCACCTCCGGTGCCAGAACATATATTGGGAACTTGGGTAAAAATATCAATGGTTTAGCTTTCGATATGCAAACAAATATGATCTGGGGTGTAGGCAATGCTGATGGCGATGATAATTACGATGATTTATTCTTAATTAATCCTAATGATGCAACTGCAAAATTGATGGCAAGCCCTAATAATGGTTTGATCTATATCAATTTAGCATGCACAAGTAATGGTCAACTATATTCTATTGATATTGCAAAGGATTTGCTTGTGGGTATCGATAAATGGACAGGGAATGCTTATACAGTCTTTGAATTGCAGGATGATTTCATTTATGCTCAAGATATGGATTATGATTTAAAAAATGATAAAATTTTTGCGGCTACTTATAATAGTTACGGAGAGTCAAGTATATCTTACGTTGACCTTGTAAATTACAAATTAAGTAAAATCTCGGATATTCAAAACAATGACGAAATTACCGGTTTAGTAATTCCTCATAATTTCTCTTCTCCTTATGCATTCGATCTAGTAAGCCCTGAATTTGCTAGTACAATGGAAAACAATTTAGCATTTAAATGGGAAAAGTTTACCGGAGCAACTCAATATTATGTTTATATTTCAAATTATTCAAACTTTACTGATTATAATGTTTTTTCAACCACCGATACTTCTATAGTTCTTGATGCAGGTGCAATACCGTACGGGCCTGTTTATTGGTTAGTTGCGGCAGTTGATGCTGGTGGTAATTACTATTGGTCCTGGCAATGGATGTTTGAATATAAAGGTAAATATTGTAATGCTTTAAATTATTATTGCGATGAGTATATATCAACATTTGAATTGGGAGATTTCAGTAATTCATCCGATTGTGGTTTGATACTAGGTTATTCTGATTATACTGATAGAATTATTGATGTGTTCAAAGATTCAGAATATAGTATCAAAATTACTAACCCAAAGCCATATCAAAGTGATAATTCGGCAGTTTGGATTGATTTTAATGCAAATGATAACTTCGATCAAGAAGAAATAATCTCGCTAACCTCTTATGATGGAGGGTCCACTTTTGAAGGTTCCGTGTATATTCCGGCTGAAGCAGATACCGGATTATATAGGCTTAGAGCAAGATTAGTTTATTTAAATTCACCTGAACCTTGTGGTTATGAAGCGTATGGTGAAACGGAAGATTATACTATTCATATTAAAAGATTTTTCCAATTACCGACCTTAACTACAAACGATGTTACAGGAATTACATCTACTTCCGCTATTAGCGGCGGAATAATAACTGATCCAGGTGATGGGTTAAGTTCAAAAGGATTATGCTGGAATTCTACAGGCAATCCAACAATTGCAGATTATAATAAAACCATCGTAACGAGCAGTACGAGTAATTTTACTATTAAGTTATCTGAATTATCATCCAATACAAAGTATTATGTCCGATCTTTTGCTTCTAATTCAGACAGTACAGTTTATGGAAATGAAGTTAGTTTTACAACTGCTACGACAGCGATTTCAAAACAACAGAATATTCTTTTTGAACTTCAGACCGGAGCATGGTGTAGCTGGTGCCCTGATGGCTTTTGTAGAATGGATTCAATTTTATTATTATACCCACAAAGGGTATTTGGAGCGCTTTGGCATAATTATGATAGTTTAACGATAACAGCAGACGATACCATAAGCTCAAAGTTTGGTATTAACGCTTATCCATCAGCACTATTTAACCGTTTACCGGATTTTGAATTTTATAATTATGATTATAGGGCAACTAGAGTATTATGGCGAACTAATGTTGAAAATCTTCTTGCTGAAGAACCTATTATTAGTGTAACTAACTCTTGGAGTATAAATGGTCAAACATTAACTGTCAAAGTTAATACCGAAATATTAACCAATTATTCAAAACAACTTACATTTAATGTTATTATAACAGAAGACTCTCTAAGTGGTACCGGTTCCGGATGGGACCAACAAAATGCTAATAATACTACAGTTGGCCATCCTTATTATAATATGGGTGATCCAATTACTAATTTCAAACATAATATGGCAGTTCGCCAGAATTTAGGTGGAGTTTTCGGTGTTAAAGGTTCTTTCCCTTCATCCGGTGTTACAAAGGGAAGCACTTATGATTATACTTTTACTTATGAAATACCTGAGAATTATAAAAAAAATAATTTGAATGTAATCTGTTTTGTACAAGTCTTCGACACATTGACTAATGACTATGCTGTCTTAAATGCTTCAGAAAGTGAAGGGAGTGAGAGTGTTCCATCTTCTTGGGAATATGTCGAAACGGGTAATAATGCCACAATAATCGTTGATAAAAACGGTGAAAATATGTTCTGCGACCGTCAAATAGCCACCGGGGATGCTATCGGTTTCTTCTATATGGATGGTAAAACAGAAAAATGCGCCGGCTACAGTTATTGGAAAGATGGTGAGAACTTAGGGCTTGTAGCTTGGGGCGATGATGAAATGACTGAGGAAAAAGACGGTTTTGCCGTAGATGAAACTTATGTAATTAAAATGTGGGATGCTTCTTTAGGAAAAGAGGTTAAAGCTAAAGGTACAATTGAATCAGGTAAAAATTATTATACAATCAATGGAATCACAGAATATTCATCCATAGATGCAATTTGCACCGAAACCCATTCGCTAGCTTTAGCGAAGGGTTGGAATATGGTTTCAACCTATATTCAGCCTACAAACGATAGTATAAAAGTTGTGCTTAAGCCTATTGTGAATAATTTAGTAATAGCGAAGAACGGAGCAGGTTTAATGTACTATCCTTCAAAATCTATTGACCTTATTAAAAAATGGAACGTCCGTCAGGGCTATATGGTTTATATGAAGGACAAGGATACAGTTGATATAACTGGCATGCCTCTTCCTAAAGATTCATTACTATATTTAGCTAAAGGATGGAATTTGATTGCTTACACACGTAAAACGGAACAAGCTATTACTACGGCTTTAGCCGGAATAGTGTCGAATATGGTAATTGCAAAAAACGGTGCTGGTTTGATGTACTATCCGTCAAAAAATATAAACCTAATCGGCAATTTGAAACCCGGCGCAGGGTATATGATTTATATGAAGACTGCTGATACTTTGGATTACCCTGAAGGGAGCGGCAAGAGAACAGTGGATGAATTTGTAAAATTACCAACGCATCTCATAACAAAAACAAGTCCATACAATATGAACATAATTATAGAAACCGATTTACCTGACGAATATGAAATCGGTGCTTATGACACAGACGGTGAACTCGTTGGCTCCGGTTTGGTCGAGAATGGCAAAGCGGCAGTAACCATATTTGCAGACGATGAAAATACATACGAAATTGATGGTGCCAGTGCGGACGAACCGGTTACATTCAAGGCATATAATCCTAAGAATGATTTTTACGAGAATTTCGGTTGTACGGAAATTCAGGATTTAGTTTCAGAGAAAATGCTAACGGCTATCAATTATTCAACAAATACAGTACTAACAGCCAAAGCCGCAACTGAATTAAAAACTGGTGAGGATTATAATATATCAATTTATCCTAACCCTACTAAAAATAAAATCGAATTGCAAATCAATTTTTCCACAACTACAGACTCAGATATTAAAGTTTATGACTTGCAAGGTAATGAGCTGATTTCAGTATTTGCAGGTAATTTACCGCAAGGAGAAAGCAAACTGCAAATAAACTGCGAATCGCTTCCTAATGGAACGTACAATGTTATAATTCAGATGAAAGACAAGAGCATAACAAAACGATTTGTTGTTGCGAGATAGAAGAAGAATGGTCAATTGTTAATTGTCAATTGTCAATGCGAAGAAAGAATGAAAGGAAGAAAGAAAGAATGATCAACCCCATGCTTCGGCATGGGGTGGTCAATGATTAAGAAGATTTATTTTTTAAGATTTTGGCAAAATAATTGCTGTATGCTTTTATTTCAGCAATATATTGATTATTTTTGTATATAATGTATATTGTATATTTTATTTTATAAAGAAAATAATTATTTTAATAATATAAGAGGTTTTTATGAAACGCAAATTGCTCATTAACTTACTATTACTACTCGTCTTATTGGCGGGAGCATTTAGTATGTTAACTGCCGCACCATCAAATTTCTGCGGTAATGGCTATTCATGCCCAACTAGTACCGAGGTAACCGTACCAATCATAATACCAAGTACAATGGTATTAAAAATCAATGGTGCAACCGCACCAACAGATGGTTCGATTGAAATAGGTTTTATCTTTAACGACGCATCCGCCGGTAAACTCTGGCGTGCAATGTCTTATGACGCTGGCGAAGCAACTGGTTTGTTTTGGACTGGAACTGACGATGGAAACGCCATGTTTGGTGACAATTCACAATCTGATGAATTAGACGGTTTTTCCAACAATGATAAAATTTATATTTACGTATATGATAAAACTGCAGATCGGTTTTATACCATTTCGACATATAAATTAAGAGATCCTAGTAACAATCTTATTACTACTTTTAAATCAAGCTATCTTTATGTAACTTTAGAAGAGCTTTATGTTTATTCAAGCCCGGTTTTGACAAACCCTGCTGATAATGCAGTAGGTCAACCATTAAGTGTAACATTGACTTGGGATGCAATTTCCGGCGCATCTTCTTATGACGTAAAGGCATCTGCTCAGGCTGATTTTTCAACTCTACTAATCGATGCGAATATAACGACTACAACAAGAACTTTTGCAAGCTTATCTAATAACACTCGTTATTATTGGAAAGTTCGCGCTACAGTTGACGGTGTTCAAACCGATTGGAGCGATGCTGAGTTTTTAACCCAATTGCCAACTCCATCCATCACAAGTCCGGCGACAGGTTTAACGAACATTAATCCTAAAAGTGCTTCGGTTGGATTCACAACCGTTTCGGGAGCAGATAATTATAGATTAACGTTCCACCCTACATCGGGAAGCGATATAGTGGTTGATGCTACTTCTTCCCCAAAAACTGTAACAACGCTTTTACCTTGTGTTCAATATACTTTGACTGTTCAAGCGTTAAATACCGGATCAGGGAACACAAGTCCTCAATCCAGTTCAATAACTTTGACAACTTTGCCAAACGCTCCAACGTTGACAGCCCCTGCCAATGCGGCAACGAATATTTCGTTAACTCCGACATTCGGATGGACTCGCGATGGTGATTGCTCGGCAAAATATAAATTAACTTTGACAGAAGGTGCAAATACAACAAATACTACTATAACAAGTAGTGCTGTTTCTCCTACCTATACATGGGCTGGGGGCGATTTGAAAAACTTCACCACTTATTCGTGGACTATCACACCAATAAATTCTAGTAACCAAGAAGGTGCTGTTTCATCAACACGTACTTTTACTACTTTAGTAGCTTGCCCTACTTTAGTTTCACCAGCGAATGATGCAAAAGGTGTTATTCCTGCCACCGAAAAACTAACTTTCAATAAAGTTACTGGTGGAAAAGAATATACTGTCGATGTTAAGTTATTTGGCGGTGCATTGGTTGAAAGCTTAACTGCTGTTGCAGGTGCAGGAACAACCTATAATGCAACTATGACTCCGGCTTCATATAACTATTCAACAAAATATGAATGGACTGTAAAAGTAAAAGATAATTATGATAATATAAAATCATCTTGTGCTACATGGACTTTCACAACTCCTCCTGCCGCACCAACTTTAATATTACCGGCAAATAATGCTTCAAACGTTGGTTTAACACCAACTATGAGATTAGATCACACAGGTGGTAACTATTCAACCGTAACTAAATTTGATGTTCTTTTAACTAAAACTGATGGCACAACTGTTGAGTCTAGAGAAATAACACGCACAACTGGCAATACAACAGATTTCACTTGGACTCCAACTTTATCCAATTTTACAGCTTACAAGTGGAAAGCCCGTAGCAAAACTGCAGACGGTATTGTTTCAGATTGGTCAAGTGAATTTACATTTACTACTATAGTTGATTGTCCTACTTTGGTTTCACCTGCGAATGATGCCAAAGGTGTTATTCCTGCCACTGATAAACTAACATTTAATAAAGTTAACGGTGGAAAAGAATATACTGTCGATGTTAAGTTATTTGGCGGTGCATTAGTAGAAAGCTTAACTGCCGCTGCAGGTTCAGGAACAACCTATACAGCAACTATGACTCCGGCTTCATATAACTATTCAACAAAATATGAATGGACTGTAAAAGTAAAAGATAATTATGATAATATAAAATCATCTTGTGCTACATGGACTTTCACAACTCCTCCTGCCGCACCAACTTTAATATTACCGGCAAATAATGCTTCAAACGTTGGTTTAACACCAACTATGAGATTAGATCACACAGGTGGTAACTATTCAACCGTAACTAAATTTGATGTTCTTTTAACTACAACTGGTGGAACTACTGTTGATTCTAAAGAAATAACACGCACTGCTGGTAATACAACAGATTTCACTTGGAATGTTACTTTATCCAATTTCACAACTTACAAATGGAAAGCTCGTTCAAAAACGGCTGAAGGTATTGTATCAGATTGGTCAAGTGAATTTACATTTACTACTATGGTTGATTGTCCTACTTTAGTTTCACCAGCGAATGATGCCAAAGGCGTTATTCCTGCCACCGATAAACTTACTTTCAATAAAGTTACTGGTGGTAAAGAATATACTGTCGATGTTAAGTTATTTGGCGGTGCATTGGTTGAAAGCTTAACTGCTGTTGCAGGTGCAGGAACAACCTATAATGCAACTATGACTCCGGCTTCATATAACTATTCAACAAAATATGAATGGACTGTAAAAGTAAAAGATAATTATGATAATATAAAATCATCTTGTGCTACATGGACTTTCACAACTCCTCCTGCCGCTCCAACATTAGTATTACCAGCAAATAACGCAACTAACGTTGCTTTAACTCCTAATATGAAGTTAAACCATACCGGTACAAATTATTCAACAGTAACTGAATTTGAAGCTGTTATCAAGAAAGCTGATGGAACGCCTGTTGAAACTAAAATTTTCGCACGTACAACAGGTGATAATACAGAATTCACCTGGACTTCAGCTTTAAATAACTTCACTTCTTATAAATGGAAAGCACGTTCGAAAACTGCAGAAGGTATTTACTCCGATTGGTCAAGCGAATTTACATTTACAACAGAAGTTAAATGTGCAGCAATTTCTGACCCAACCGATGGCAAACACGGCTTTAAACCTGCTTCCAGTCCATTTACATTCTTTCAAGTTGACGGTGCCGCTAAATATACTATCTCAGTTAAAGACCCAGCAAATACAGTTGTAGAAACCAAATTTGTAACTCATACAAGTGGAGCTATGTCTAATAGTATCCAGATGACAGGTTCTTACAATTATGCAACAGTTTATACTTGGACTATGACGGTCGAAGATACTTATGGCAACACAAAGGTTTGCGGACCTTACACATTCGATACTCCTCCGGGAACACCAACATTGCTTTTACCTGCAAATAATGCTAACGGAATTGCATTAAACCCAACAATGAAATTAGACCATACCGGTGCTAACTATAGCATTGTAAATAATTTTGAAGTTACTATTCAAAAAGCCGACGGCACACCTGTAGCTACAATTACAGTTCCTCGTACGGCCGGTAATACAACTGAATTTGCTTTAGGAACTTATGCTTCTGCTTTGAATAATTTTACAGCATATAAATGGAAAGCTCGTTCAAAAACAGCTAACAGTATTTTCTCTGATTGGTCAAGCGAATTTGCATTCACAACAGAAGTTGCTTGTACAAGTCCAGTTAAACCTACAAATAATCAGAAATTTGTTTTGGTTGGAACGGACATCGAATGGACACCTGTTACCGGTGCAAGCACTTATCAGCTATTAGTTTCCAAATACTCTGATATGGCTACACCATTTATCAATGTAACTCAAGCAGGAAATACATATAATCCTACTGATGATTTCGATTTCAGAACTAATTACTATTGGACTGTCAAAATCACGGATACTTATGGAAATACTAAAACATGCGGAATATTTACTTTTGAAACCGAATTAGACGCTCCACGTCTAAGCTCGCCGACAAACAATGCCGTATGTGTTCCTGTTCAAGATGCAACAGGTTTCCAATGGCAAACTTATACCGGTGCCCAAAAATATGATTTACAATATTCAAAGGTAAATAACAATTGGGGTAGTGCTACAACTGTTTCTAATATCGTAGTTACACATAAATCATTCTCCGGCTTGGATAGAAACGCAACATATTATTGGCGCGTTCAAGCTTGGGTTGATGGTGTGGCAACCGGTTATAGTGGTGCATTTACATTCTCAACCATTGACGTACCTGTTGTTTTAACCTCACCTGCTGAAGGTGCTTGCGGCACGAACACAAGTATTAATTTCACTTGGAATGCAATAAGCGGTACAACAAAATATACAGTAAAAGTTACAAAAGATCCTACATTTGCAACCATTGATTTCACTGAACAACCAAGTGCAACAAATGTTACAATTTCCGGATTACAAAAAGGTAAAGACTATTTTTGGAGAGTTACATCCGATAAATGCGGTTCTAACGACTTGACAGAAGCTGAGATTCGTACATTTAAAGTAATTCCTGACGTACCAACATTGGTTTCACCTACTGATAATGCTGTTGATATTTCATCTTGGGGTGATTTAGAAATAACAGGTACTACTGGTGCTGACGGTTACCAAATACAAATTTCTGAAGTTTCTACTTTTACAACTATTGCATTTGAATATAATGGTACTGATTTAACACCTCCTTATAGCGGATTGAACAGTAATACTCATTATTATTGGAAAGCCCGCGCATATCAAAACTGCAGTGGAACAAAGCAATATGGCGCATGGTCAAATTACTATGAATTCGATACTAAACTTTTAGGACCTCCACAAATTGAATCACCTGCTGATGGTGCAACACATGTATTTTTAGATGTTGATTTAAAATGGTTTGAAGTTCCTAATGTATCATATTATGCATTACAAGTATCAACAGACCCAACATTTACCGATTCCGAAGACCAACTGGTAAACGAAGCGAAAGTTTTTGTACTCAAGTGGAGTTTAAAAGGTTTGGATTATGGAACAACTTATTATTGGAGATTGCGCTCTGTAATAGCGGAAGAAGGCGTTTATGAAGAAAGTGGTTGGTCAAAAGCTTATGCATTCACAACTATTCCGGCAATTGATATTGCAGGTGCAACAGATGTTTGTGTTGGTATTGAGAACACTCAAGATTATACACTTGAAGCTATTTCGGGTATAACTTATACTTGGAGCGTAACAGGTGGAAGCATCGTTTCCGATGGCAATGCGACTGATAATAATATTAGAATTATATGGAATACTCCTGGAACAGGCAAACTTAAAGTTACCCGCTCCGGTTCAGTATGGGGTTCTTTCACAGATTCAGACATTTTAGATGTAAATGTAAGAGCAATGGGTACGATAGATATTACTACCAAAACCGGTACTTACTATACAAACAAATTCTGTCCAAATGAAAACATTAAATTTACTGCTACAATTAACGACGCTAGTATTACCGAAGCTGATTTCCAAGAATACTATTGGGACTTTGGTGATGGTAACATTATCCCTAACGTATTGTCAACTACATTCGCATGGCCAAATGCAGGAACATATCAAGCTAAATTCTTTGCTCGCACTGATGCAAACGGTTGTGCTGAATATACAAAGACATTAACAATAGTTGTTACAACCGACTGTCCGGTTACTACAGTTTTATTAAGCGATAATTACATTTGTAACGGTGCTTCATCGGCTTTATTCGAAATGTATGTATTCGGCGGTGCCGGTGGCAACTTAGCTACAGATTATAAATACTCTTGGGTACCTAAGGCTTCTTTCCAAAACCCAACTGAAAAAGATGGTATTTATTTAACAACTACTACATCAAAATATGTAGATTTCTACGCTTATGATAAAAATAACAAATCCGGTCATTCAAACTTTAAAGTTTATTTACGTACACGTCCGGTACCAAGTGTGGTAAGTACATTGCGCGTGCCAAATGGAATTGAGTATGTTGATTTGGAAAACGGCGACGATGAAGGAAACTATAAACTACTTAATCATTACGGTTGCGGTGTAACCGGCAAACCAAGTTGCGACGATTGGTCTTGGGTTTGGTACGATGCAGATTACAATGCAATTGATGATTATAACAATGTCAAAGTTCTTCCAGGTATCAATATATTCTATCTGATATCTACTAACGAACAAGGCTGTGCTTCTAAAATGGTTCGCGGCGTTATCTATGTGCCTCGCAGTAAAGAAATAGCTGATTACGAATTTACTGCAGGAAGAAACGAAACGGCTGTTATGTTCGCATATCCTAATCCGGCTGTTAATTATCTTAATGTATTTGCAGAATTTGAAAAAGAATCTAATCTAAAATGCTCTATTGTCGATTTACAGGGCAAGTTAGTTAAATCTTTTGCACCGATTACATCTAAATTCTATGAAAACACTATAGAAGTCACTGACATTCCTACAGGAACATACTTCTTGATGGTTGAATCAGTAAATGATGCTGTGATTTGGAAGTTTAATAAACAATAACTTTCATTTCATAGATAAGAATCAAGAGCCGTATTTCCTAATGCGGCTCTTTTTTTAATATATTTTCACTTTTTTTATTCCAATTAATAAAGATATTTTTATTATTTCTTTTTATTTTATAATTTTGTATTATATATTAATTTATTTTCGAATAGAAATAAAAAATTTTTTAAAAATAAATAAAAACAGAGGTTATTATGAAGTTCAAAGTAATACTAAACTTATCTTTAGTTTTGTTAATGCTTGGCGTAATGTCAACTCGTGCATTAGCAGCGATTGCTTCGCCTGTCCTAACCACACCGGCTGACAATGCGAAAAACTTATTATTCAACGTTGAACTAAAATGGAACAGCGCTACTTCAGCATCATATTATGCTATACAAGTATCAACGGACGTTACGTTTACTGATCCTGATGATCAATTAGTAAACGAAGCAAAAATTGAAGCGTTGAAATTCGATTTGACAGGTTTGACTTATGGTAAAAACTATTTTTGGCGCTTACGCTCGGTAAGAGCAGAAGGTGGCGATTATCAAGAAAGTCTTTGGTCAACAGCTTTCAAATTAACTACCATTCCTGCAATTAATATCGTTGGTCAAATGGAAGTTTGTAACGATATTGACAATATTAAACAATATACAGTTGACGCTATACCTGGTGTTGTTTATACTTGGACTGTAACCGGCGGTACTATTATAAGCGATGGCAGCCCAACTGACAATTCAATTAATGTACAATGGACTACTTCCAGTGGAACAGGCAATATTAAAGTTGTTCGTACAGCTTCTGCATGGGGTACATTTACCGATAACGGAAATATTAATGTTACTGTAAAACCTGTTCATAAATTAACAATTACAACAGAAACTGATACCTATTATGATGGCAAATATTGTCCTAACGAAAGAATTAAATTTACAGCCTCAATCAGCGATGCTACTTTCGACGAATCAGATTTTGTTGAATATTATTGGGAATTTGGCGTTGCCGGCGGCGGTAAAGTTAAAGTTTCAGACGTAATGTCAACTGTTCAAATTTGGCCTACAGTTGGTACATACCATGTAAAATTCTTCGCAAGAACTACCCCTGGTGATTGTGCAAATTATACTAAAGAATTTGATGTAGAAGTAGTTAACACTTGCGCTGTAACACCAATCTTAGATGTTGACCAAAGTATTTGCCAAGGAACTAGCGGTGCAAAACTTAATATGTATGTATTCGGCGGTGCCGGTGGCGATTTAGTTGCAGATTATACATACAAATGGACTCCTAAAGCATCATTCTTGAATCCAACTGAAAAAGATGGTATTTATTTACCAACTACAGTTTCAAAATATGTTGATTTCTATGCTACCGATAGTGATGGCAAAACCGGTCATTTGAACTTTAAAGTTTTATTGAGACCAAGACCGGTTCCAACAATAGTTTCCGTTTTAACAGTTCCTGTTAGTGTTGACAAATTAAGCTTTACTGACGGCGATGCTGGTGGAAACTATATATTATTGAAAGACTATGGTTGCACAGATTGTACTGGATGGACTTGGGAATGGTTAGATAAAGATTATAATCCTACAATCGATCCTGACGTCGTTCCAATTGCAAAAGGTATTAATACATTTTACTTAACAGTAACCAACGATCAAGGTTGTGATTCTAAATTGTTCCGCGGTGTTATTTATCGTGCACGCAGTAAAGAAATTATGGAACATGACTATACTGTAGGTGCTAACGCAACTGCTGTATTGTTTGCTTATCCAAACCCTGTTGTGAATAATTTGAATGTTTTCGCTGAATTTGAAAAAGAAGCGAATATAACTTGCTCAATTATCAATATGGAAGGCAAAGTTATAAAAACTTTCAATTCATTTGGTAAAATTTATGATACTAACCTTGATGTAAACGATCTACCTGTTGGTACATACATCTTGTCAGTAGAAACAAATGATGACGCTGTTGTTTGGAAATTCAACAAAAACTAAAACTTATATGAACAAGGAGTAGCTACTCCTTGTGGTATCAATAAGTGCTTTCAGAACAAGGGGTAATTTACCCCTTGTTCTTTTTTTAAAACTGTCAATGTAACTACCAAAAGCATCGTTCTAATTGAGAAATTTTCTTATTTGAAATAACTTTGGTATTTTTGTAGCTTGAAATTTTTTCAATTTTTTAATTGTATAAAAAAATCTAATGGAAAACCAGAACTTTATATTGAAAGACCCTAATGAAATTTTGACACCGCGAGAAGTAGTGGCCGAATTAGACAAGTATATTATTGGGCAAGATGAAGCTAAAAAAGCTGTTGCGATAGCTTTGAGAAATAGATGGCGCCGGCAAAACGTCACCGGTGCAATAAAAGATGAAATTTTACCCAATAATATCATTATGATTGGACCTACAGGAGTTGGGAAAACCGAAATCGCGCGTCGTTTGGCACGATTGGCAGGCGCACCATTCATTAAGGTAGAAGCTACTAAATTCACCGAAATCGGGTATGTGGGTCGCGATGTAGAATCTATGATTCGCGATTTAGCTGAACGAGCTGTGGCAATAGTTCGAGAAGAACATACAAACATCATTAGTAAGCAGGCACGAAAAGCCGCGGAAGAAAGAATATTAGACCTTCTGGTTCCGCCAATTAAAAATGAAGTTATAGATGAAAACTACGAAGTAAAAGAAATTGAAGACACTCACGATAATACCAAAACCCGGGAAAAATTCAGAAAAATGCTGAACAATGGTGTTTTGGATGAACGAGAAATCGAAGTGGATATAATGGTTGAAGCCAATGCCGGCATGCAAGTTCTAGGCCCTATCGGCTTAGACGATATGGGTATCAATCTGAACGATTTATTCGGTAATATGATGCCGAAGAAAAGAAAAACTAAAAAGATGAAAATTGTTGATGCAATTAAAATAATCGAAAAAGAAGAAGCTGAAAAATTAATCGATATGGATACTGTAGTTCGCGATGCTTTACAAAGAGCCGAAAGTACAGGTATCGTATTTATTGACGAAATTGATAAAGTTGCAGGGAAATCAACCGGTAGTTCTGGTCCGGAAGTATCACGCGAAGGTGTACAAAGGGATTTATTACCGATTGTTGAGGGCTCTACCGTTAATACAAAATACGGTCCCCTAAAGACTGACCACGTTCTTTTCATCGCTTCCGGCGCATTCCACGTGTCGAAACCTTCGGACTTAATACCGGAGTTACAAGGACGCTTCCCAATTAGAGTGGAATTGAATAGCTTAACGGAAGAGGATTTTATAAAAATCCTTACTATACCTGAAAATGCATTAATTAAACAATATACTGCTTTGATGGAAACTGAAGGTGTTGAACTTACATTTGGTGCTGACGCCATTAAGGCAATAGCTTCTACAGCCGCTTATGTAAACGACGAGGTTATTAACATTGGCGCTAGAAGATTGCACACTATATTGACCACTTTACTCGAAGATATATTATTCAATTCACCGGATAATATTACTGAAAAGAAGATAGTTATAACTGAGAAAAATGTAAATGATAAATTACAAGTGATAATACAGAACAAAGATTTAAGCAAATTTATTTTATAATATAACATAGAGGATTTTATGAATTTAGACTTTACGCTAAATGAAGAACAGCAAATGTTACGCGATATGGTGCGTAGTTTTGCAAATGATGAATTGAAACCAATAGCCGCTAAAATAGACGAAGAAGAATGTATCCCAATGGATATTATCCATAAAATCGGTGACCTCGGTATTTTGGGTGCTCCATACCCTGAAGAAGTTGGTGGCGCAGGTTTTGGCGAAGTTGGATATTGCTTAGCTCAAGAAGAAATTGGCAGAGCTTGTTTATCGACAGCCACATTTATTGGCGCACACGTATCTATTGGAACAAATGCCATTTATATTGGCGGTACTGACGAAGTAAAACAAAAATTTATGCCGGACTTAACTAGCGGTAGAAAAATTGCTTCTTTTGCTCTTACAGAACAAGGTGCAGGCTCGGACGCTTTCAATCTTTCAACTAAAGCAGTTGAAGATGGCAACGACTATATAATCAATGGCGAAAAACTTTGGATAACAAACGCTCCTTTCGCTGATGTATTTAGTGTTTTCGCGCGTACAAAAAAAGGTATTTCAGCTTTTGTGGTTGAGAAAGGCACACCAGGTTTAACACCGGGCGCTCCTGAAAAGAAAATGGGCATCCGTGGAAGTAAAACATCTTCTGTTACATTCGATGACGTTAGAATTCCTAAAGGCAATATGATTGGACGCGATGGTTATGGCTTCTTGATTGCTATGAAGACGCTTGACGCCGGACGTTTAGGATTAGGTGCCGCTTGTTTAGGCGCTTCAAAAGAACTTTTAGAAATGTCTGTTGCTTATGCAAAACAACGCAAACAATTCGGTGAACCTATTTCCAATTTCCAAGCTGTTCAACACATGATTTCCGATATGGCAACTACTATTTACACAATGGAATCAATACTTTACCGCAGCGCATCTGATTACGATAACAAGGTAATACAATCAAGACAATCCGCTATGGTAAAATTAGTTTGCTCCGAAGGATTGGAAAAAGTCGCTGATTTGGCTATTCAAATCCACGGTGGAATGGGCTATTCTCGTGAGTTACCGCTTGAACGCTTCTATCGTGATTCACGTATTAACCGAATCTTCGAAGGAACTACTGAAGTTCAAAAACTTGTCATCGCTCGCGATATAATAAAGAAAAATGGCTTAATGTAAAATTAGTTTCTAAAGTTAAAAGTTTCTGAAGTTTTAAAGAGAAATTCTCAAAACAACCCCATGCTTCAGCACGGGGTTGTTTTAGAAAAGGGTTGACTAAGCATGGATTTGATTTGTTCTTAATTACTCATTCCTAAAATCCGGTTTTGAGCATTTTTATTTTTTCCACTACCCCAAATTTCACATTTTTTCTCAATAATTCAATGTTTTAATAATTATTTTTTAAAAAAATCAACTTAGGGAAACCTATTTACAAGCCATCGATTCTCCTATATCATATCGATACGAGGGTTAGAGTGATTTCAGGAATTTTTACCAAAAAATTAATTTTTATTTAATAATGTAAATATATGAAAAATTTATGTTAATTTAGAAAATTGAATTAATATAAAGAATGATTAACTTTTTTGGATTTGTTAATGAAAACTATTTACATATTGATATTGATATTTTGCTTATCAATTATTACTGCAAGTGCTCAGGATTTTTTCTGGCCAAATGATGAAGGTAAAGGTATTCAAACCAATACAGAAGCTGTTGATCAAGTCTATTTATATCGGATGGATGGCTCCAAATTGCGATATACTTATACTTATGATCTCAAAGGGAAAATCCCTTCTTTAATTTGCGAAACATGGCAAAATGGAGAGTGGATAAAATCAAATATCGACACATATTTGTATGACTTAAATGGGAATATGCTATCGAAAAGTAATATGTCCATACATTATGGAGAATTGGCAAATTCTTACCGTAATACTTCCACGTACAACTCAAGCTCAAAATTACTTACATCTTTAGATGAAAAATGGGAAAACGATAATTGGGTAATTTCAGCTAAATCTGACTACACTTATGATTCAAAGAATAATATTCTGTTCTATACGTGTGAAACATGGCAAGATGGAGCAATAAAGACCGGCACCGGCAAGGCATATACTTATGATTCAGAGGGAAATATGCTTACTGAAATTTCAAGTGTTTGGTGTAGCGGCTCGTGGTCAATAGTTTCGAAAAAAACCTGCACTTATAATTCAGCAAGAAAATTGCTTACATCCCTAAACGAAGGATGGTATGGCGGCAATTTAGTTAGTAGCAGTCGTGAAACATATTCTTATGATTCTAATGGTAATAATACTACCTTTTTACAGGAAGACTCCTCAAACGAATTATGGCATAAAAGTGAAGTAAGAGTTATGACTTTTAACTCCGCCGGGAAAATTTTAACGTTTCTAAAAGAAAACTGGACAATAGAAGGTGAAATGTGGATGGCTGTTCGAAGTGCTTATGAATATGATTCTATTGGCAATTGGATTTATTATAAGCAAGAATCTTGGAAAGACGGTTTATGGTTTGTAACTTTCATATCTAAAACCACTTTTGATCAAAATCGAAATATGCTTTCACTTGTAACTGAAGAATGGGCGAATGAAAACATAACAAATTCTAATCGGCAAACAAGCACCTATAATACTTTCAACAAATTGCTTACTCAGTTAAATGAAAAATTTGAAAACCAACAATGGGTTAATGCCGACCTTTATACCAAAAATTATGATGTACAAGGAAATTTACTTACTAATTTAACTCAAAAGTGGGTTGATGACAAATGGAGTTTTGTATCTTGTTACACATACACTTATGACAATACCACTAATGTACTCAGCAGATTATATGAATCACAAGATAGTTTGCATGTGTCTACTTTCACGAGATTTAATTACTCCTATGATGAGCACGGAAATTTAACAAACCAAAGTTATGAAGAAAAAGGAACCGGTGATTGGTTCACCAAGGACAGATCCTTAAGATATGTTGATTGGCGTAAGAACAATTTGGACTATACCGGTTACAAAATTGAAGTCTCCTATGTTCCCAATAGTCCTGTCAAAGACGAAATCAACCTTTCCGGCTTTTCGCTGAATTGCTCACCGAATCCTTCCCCGGGTCCGCTGAATATAAATTATATATTGACTGAACCAGCTGTGATTTCCATAAGCATCAGCAATATGATGGGTATTGAAATGGCTAACATAAGCGAAAACCAATTTCAATTGCCGGGCACATATAATTTGAGTTATGACGTAAGCAATCTCGCACCGGGCGCGTATTTCATAACCATAAAAGCCGGGAATAAATCAGAAACAAAGAAAATCATAATTAATGATTAATGATAAATGATGAATGGAAGAAAGAAAGATTATAACTATAGGGCAGAAGAATTTCTGCCCTTTTTTTTATTGTTTCAAGCAAACGGAGGCAGATTTATTGCGTAATCTTTTATATAATGGATATTCCTTTTTTTAAGATTTCATCGCGAGCAAATAAACTAGCATCGAAATCTTCAGAGCGGAATGGTAATGGTGAAATATCTTTCCCGGCTTTTAATATATAATCCGTTAATGACAATAAATCTAGAAATCTGTCACCTTTGAATCTATCGGATATCAATGCCAAATCAATATCGCTCCATTTGTCTGCTTTGCCATTGGCATAAGAACCAAAGAGATAAGCTCTTTGTATTTTAAAGCCGTTGTTTTCAATCAAGTCTATAAAATTTTTAATCTTATTGCTTACTAAATCTGGGATTTCAACCATAAATGAAGTTCCTTGATTTTACAAATATTGTTAAACGTAAATTCTTTTGTGCACATTCTATATGCTTCTTGTTTTTCATCAGGATAACGTGCTTCTATATTAAATGCATTAGCATTGATTAGTAATTTTAATTGCTCTTCACTAAATGCTAAGGAAGTAAGATTTGCTAATTTAAATAAATCGTGAATTCTTGGTGGAGATTCTTCATTTGTGCTTTACAAAATGAGCTTTTAGTATCTTTTCTAATACTAAATGACCAATAAAAAGCGAATACGAATAGTCTCCAGATTCAAAAAGATGCTCCATTACAGGGATATCATTTTCTGAAATTTTAACCCAATACTCAATTTTTTCATTTATATCCATATAAGACCTTTTATATCATTTTAATTATTACGATTAATTAATTCATTTATTTTATAACTTCTACTCGTTACCAAGCTCCCACTTGATAACATTCTACGTTATTAATAAATTCTTTGTTTTCTCTATGTCTCTCCGTGAATTAACTCTGTGGTTCTCTGTGTAATAAAAAAAGGAAGTTACACTGAGACACACGGAAGGATTCTTTGTGTCCTTAGTGTTTAAATCTTTTTCATTCTCGTGAATAATCCGATAAATTTTAAAATAAATTGTAACATTATTGAAGCATTTGTGTTATTAAAGGTATAAAGAATTCAGTTATCGTGATTAACTTTGTAAGGAAATATTATGAAAAAGATTTACATTTTATTATTGATTTTTTTAGTGTCAAGTATGACTGCCGTTACGCAGGATAACACAAATATAGTTAATCAGGTTGTAGTTTATAGAACTAATGGTGATCCACTAAGATATACTTACAATTATGATCCAATTGGTCAATACCCGTCATATATTTGCGACATTTTGCAAAATGGGACTTGGCATAAATATCAGGTGGTATCATATATTTATGACTCAAAAGGCCACGTAACATACAATTTAAAAGAGGAATGGCAAGCCGATTCTTTATTTAAATCTTTACGTACTACAAATGCATACAATAAAAATGGAAGATTACTCACATCCTTATCTGAAAAAAGGGATCTTGGGAACTGGGTAACTTCTGAGAAAACCAACAATAGTTATGATTTCAAAGATAGTATTCTTTCAACTCTATATGAACTATGGGAAAAAGGAAATTTGACTTATTATCAGCAATTTAATTATACTTATGATTCTGAAGGTAATATACTTACAGCAATCGAAAGAATCTATAACTCTGTTGGATGGCAAAGTGCAGTTAGAACAACCAAAACTTATGATTCATTAAGCAAAGTTCTTAGTACAGTAATTGAAAATGACTATAACGATAAATGGGTAAATTATTCAAGAGAAACACGTACTTACGATCAAAAAAGTAATAAATTATCTAGAAAAATGGAAAATTGGCATAATAATTCTTGGGTATTTAGTTATGTTGAAACTTTGACTTATGATTCTATTGGAAATAATCTTACTTTTTTGATGTTAAGTTCAAGTGTAGGCCAACAGATGCATGGAACTCGTTTTAGTTATACCTATGACTCGAATAGTAATAAAATTTCTGCTTTAGAGGAATATTACTATAACGGACAATGGGAAAAAGATAGACGTACTACAAACAGCTATGACCTTAATAAAAAAAATATTGCAACTTTAGAAGAATATTACCATAATGGACAATGGGATAAAGCTATACTTAACAAAAAAAGTTATAATATAGACGAGAAATTACTATCTGATTCAACCGAATGGTGGGGAAATGGCAAGTGGGTATATAAGAATGGATCTATATACACCTATGACGACAACGGTAATATGATGACTTACATGAGTGATTACTATGATAGCTTAGGTAACGTAACAGGGATGAGACGAATATACACTTATGATTCATCCCAAAGAACGCTTGAAATTTTAACTGAAGTGTTGGATAATGAAATTTGGATTAATTCTGGAAGAAAAACTTATACTTATAACTCAAAAGGATATACTTCAACTATTTTAAATGAACAATGGCAGGATGAACAATGGCAGGATGAACAATGGATAAATGTCAATACAATATTAGAATTTACCGATCCAACAAAGCATTCTTACTCATTTGATTCTTACAAAATAGAAATAAAATACAAAGGTGATACCCCAGTCAAAGACGAAACAAACCTTTCCGGCTTTTCGCTGAATTGCTCACCGAACCCTTCCGCTGGTCCAATAAATATAAATTATGCATTAACAGAACCTGCTGTTATATCCATAAGCATCAGCAATATTATGGGAATTGAAATGGCGAACATAAGCGAAAACCAATTTCAATTGCCAGGCACATATGATTTGAATTACGATGCAAGTAATCTCGCACCGGGCGCGTATTTCATAACTGTAAAAGCAGGAAATAAATCGGAAACGAAGAAAATCATAATTAATGATTAATGGGAAGAAAGAAAGTCGAATTAGCACACAGATGACGCAGATTTAACAGATAATCGCGGATTTTTTTTGGTTATTTTATTGATAAAAGCAAGAGTGGCACAAAGATAATCTGAATCTTGATACCCAGGATTTTAGGATAAACAGGATATAGGATAATCGGCAAATATCCTGAAAATCCTAACATCCTGTAAATCCTGATTCTGACAATTTATCCTGAAAATCCTAAAATCCTGGCTATCCTGATTCAAACAATTTATTTCCCATTCTCTTAACAATGAAGTAGTCATAGGTGAAATGTTAATAATAAATGTTAAAAAAACGCGTCTAATCTTCATATTTAATAAATAATTTGAGGACTTTATGAAGAAGCAATTTACAGCATCGGTGTGGCAAGAGGGCGAATGGTTTGTTGCGCATTGCAATGAATTTGAAATCGCAAGTCAAGGTTATACCGAAAGCGAAGCATTGGAAAATTTGCAGGAAGCAATTGAACTTTACTTCGAGGAGCCAACCGCTACGATATATCATAAAGTTTATAATATAGAAGCAGAAGTATATGCCGCCGTTTAAACCGATTCCTTTTCGAGAAGTGAAAAGAAAACTTGAGTCACTCGGTTTTTCAATTATTTCACAAAAAGGCAGCCATATTAAGTTCGTTAAATACGAGCCCGTGGGAACAATTACGGCAATCGTACCAAGGCATAAAGAAATTACACCCGGTCTGGTGAAAAGTATTATCAAACAAGCAATGATTAGTTATGATACTTTTGACGATGCTTAAATTACAAAATTGAATATTATCGTAGGGGCAGAAGATTTTCTGCCCTTTTTTTTGTCTGAATCTTGATACCCAGGATTTAAGGATGGATAGGATAAAGGGTAATTGGCAAATATCCTGAAAATCCTCTCATCCTAGCCATCCTGATTCTGACAATTGGCTATTAAACTTTGTGTTCTTCGTGCCTTCTTTGTGTCCTTTGTGGTTAAATCTTCTCTTCTCATTTTCAACTTTCAACTTTCAATTTCTTCATACCCTACACCCTAACCCCCATCCCCTAATTATGTACAATTACTTACACATAATCCGTTCATTTAATTAATTTTTATTAAGATATGGAAAATAATTTTA
The DNA here is from genome assembly GCA_037127915.1 of bacterium. Lineage (GTDB taxonomy): Bacteria > Bacteroidota > Ignavibacteria > Kapaibacteriales > UBA2268 > JBAXXL01. Next base: position 7,283 of record JBAXXL010000044.1, on the reverse strand, counting down.
TGGAAAATTGCTTAAATTCAGACTATATGGTTTGTATTATGATGCTTATGGCATATTCGGCAAATCCCATCATATTTTCCGTAAAAGTAACTTATTTAAAAATTAATTGTTAATTTTAACATAGAAATTTGTTATAAGATTGATTAACTTTTTTTGGAGTAGTTATGAAAGCATTTTACATTTTATTATTGATATTTTTCGTGTCTATAGGGGTTGCTTTTGGGCAGGACAGCACAGAAGTAGTGGACCAGGTTGTGGTTTATAAAACCAATGGGGATACATTTAGATATTCCTATTCGTACTCTGGACCGGAATATTGGATAAATAGTATTGTCCAAAAACTTAAAAACGGGCAATGGGAAAATCAAAGTAGATATTTTAATTATATTGATTCAAATCAATTTGTATTATTTAACGGTGGTGACGTTTGGTATAATGGCAAATGGGTTCCAGGATCGAAATACAACAAGTATTATGACTCCGAATGGAACTTAATATGCATTATGGATGATAGTTATGAAGATGGAATATTAATAAAATCGAACAAAACTTCATATACTAATAATTCAAAAGGGCTTCCGCTAACCACTACCGTTCAATATTTAAAAAATGAAGAATATCAAAATTATAGTCGAACTATTTGTTCTTATGATTCCGACGGTAATCAGATTGAATTGCAAAACGAAGCGTGGGAAGATGGCAAATGGGTAATTAAGGTTCGGAATAAAGACACTTATGACGACAGAGGTAATTGTCTCACCCATCTGACGGAAGAATATGCGAATAATCAATGGCATAAAATAAATTATGGCGTTGGTACTTACGACGAGAGAAATATTCCACTAACATGTTTAAGTGAGACCTGGGCAAATGACACATTAAAAGAAGCCCAAAGAACAACAATGAAGTATAGCTTAAATGATTGGGTTATTGATTATATTGAAGAATACTATGAAGATAGCGAATGGTTCGTAAGCTATAAAGAATCAAAAACCGTAGATGATAAAGGAAATTTACTGACAGCCTATACGGAAAATTGGGAAAAAGGCAAATTGATAAGTACTGGTCAACTAAAAGATGATTATAATGCAGATGAGAAAATGTTGACAAGTCTTTCCGGTGGATGGTCTGAAGGTAAATTACAATCTGCTTGGCGGATGACTCTTTCTTATAACTCAGGTGGACAACGTTTATCATATTTAGAAGAACAGATTAAGGATAGTGAAAATATTAAGAATTTCGATGAACTTATGAAAACAGATGCTTGGGATAATTATAACAAATCTACAACAGAATATGATTCTTTTGGTAGAAATATTTGCAGTGTAAGTGAAGATTGGACTAATGGACAATACATTCCTAAACAAAGGACAGCTACAACTTATAACGATAGAGGAGATACTCTAACGGTATTCGGCGAAAGATCGTCGGATGGGATAAACTGGAGTTCCGAACTAACAACAAACACGTATGATCAATTTGGGAATAAGCTATCTCGAAAATGTGAAAGTAGAAACAGTAGTAAAGAATTATTAGTAGGCTCATATGATAGAAGTTTTGCTTATAACTCAAACGGAAAAATTATTAATGTTACAAATAAAAGGTTTGCTGAAAAAGAATGGAGGAATTATGACTTTATATTCTCCTTTAGAGATTCAAAAAATCGATTCAGTACATGGGGTTACAAAGCCGAAGTCACATACAAAACCATCAGCCCGGTCAAAGACGAACCAAACCTTTCCGGCTTTTCGCTGAACTGCTCTCCGAACCCATCTGCTGGTCCGTTAAATATTAATTATACAATTACCGAACCGGCGGTAATATCCATAAGCATCAGCAATATGATGGGAATTGAAGTGGCGAACATAAGCGAAAACCAAGTTCAATTGCCCGGCACATACAATTTGAATTACGATGCGAGCAATCTCGCACAGGGCGCGTATTTCATAACCATAAAAGCCGGGAATAAATCAGAAACAAAGAAAATCATAATTAATGATTAATGATGAATGATGAATGGAAGAAAGAAAGATTATAACTATAGGGCAGAAGGTTTTCTGCCCTATTTTTTGTCTGAATCTTGATGCCCAGGATTTTAGGATGCACAGGATATTTTACCCCTCCCATAATCTTGTTCATCCTTTAATCCTGTAAATCCTGATTCAGACAATTTATCCTGAAAATCCTCTCATCCTAGCCATCCTGATTCTGATAATTTTCAATGAATTGAAGATGGATCCTTCACTTCGTTTAGGATGACAAGCATATACACATCTGCGTGATATCAGCTTCATATATTAATTAGAAAAATAAATCAGCGTTATTCTGCAAAATCTGTGTTATCTGCGTGCTATTCTCCTAAAATAAATTGTCCGCCATAGTTCTTGATTTTGTCCTGCATTTCGCGCTTTCCGGTCTTACTTTCGAAACGCTCGTCGTCATTTCCGCCAAATATGCTAGTGCATCCACTTGGTCGTCGTGTTTGGCGTTGGGGAATTTCAGCAGTTCGTCAATCAGCGCGTTCAGGTATTCGGCGTTGCGTTTGAAATACACTTTGCCGGCTTCCATTTTCGCGGCTAATGGCAATGCACGGGAGATTTTATCTTTATCCGCTCGCAAAGCCTTCACCGGCAAACCCTCCGCTTGCGCCTGCTGAACCAACGACAGCTGATATTGCACCGCTTCAACTCCGATAAGCGCTGGCTTGTAACGCTTGTATATATTGCGCAAATATTTAATATGCGAGGCACCCTCGATTTTCACACGATTAACGTCGACTATGAATATGGCATTATCGGCACTCGTTCCGCAAACGATAAATACTGTATAATCAGCCTGCTCCGACACGCTGACCGCTAAATCCGCTGATGAAAGCATAATCAATCTTGAGCGCGGAACCTGAATTTGCTTGCCCATACATTCATATTCCACATATTCTTCAAATTCATCGAAATATTGGAAGTCCTCATTTTTGAAAATGCCGCCCTTTTCGATATACGGTTTTTGCTGATACAAAGCCGAAAACCAAAATTGTCCAATAGTATCGCGGATTTCGGCCAATTTTTCCAAACTGTACCGAGCAGGCCAAAGGGGTTCGCCTTCGGCGCGGCCCAAAATATCATTTTCCTCGGCAATTGCCGGCATATTGAGCAATGTCCATTTATCGGGTTCATCCTTCAGCAATCTTCCGGCGAGGTCGTCCTCGTGCCAGCGCGTCATAATAATGATGACCGAACCACCCGGCTCAATACGTGTGAAAGCCGTCGCTTTGAACCATTCGTAAACGTTATCGCGGTATGTTTGGCTCATCGCTTCGGCATCATTTTTCACAGGATCGTCAATGATTAGCAAATCCGCACCTTTTCCTGTTATCGCACCGCCGGCACCTATTGCGTACATTCCGCCTTTGTGCCCTTCGATTCCAAAATCCGCGCTCGCTCCGTGGTTTTTTTCGATTTTCTGCTCAAACACATCGTAGCTTTCCTTCAGCAAACCCATCACATTGCGCCCGAAAGACTGCGCAAAACTGCTTTCGTAAGATGTCAGAATCACTCGTTTATCAGGAAAAGTTCCCAAAAACCAAGCCGGCAGATATTTGCTCAAAAATTCCGATTTCCCGTGGCGCGGCGGCAGATTAATGATAAGCCGTCCCGATTTTCCCGAAACGGCTTTCAAAATATGCTCCTCAATCAAAAGAAGATGTTCCGCCGGACGCCACTTACCCGCGGACGCTGTATAGGCAAACCAAGAAGGCGTCGCTCCGGGAAGTATCTCTAGCAGTTTGTCTAATTTGGCTGCTGAAATTTCATTTTTTGGCGGCTTAGGCACATTCAATTTCGTTTTCTTCAAAGCCATAGCGTCTCATAAGATATTGTTTACTGAAGCGCACACCGCACTCGCGTGCTAAAATCTCATCCCTTTTAATCAGCTCATTATTATCAAGATTCATCAGCACAATTTCAAATCGCGGATAAACTGTTTCCTTGAAATTCAGTTTGATAATTGATTTAATCAACTCATTCATCACCGATTCGACCAACAATTTATCCGCCAAAACAACTTCGCGGCGAACTTTGTAATGCACTTGACTTGCGGCGTAACTGCCGGATTGGATTTCGGTTGTCAGCGTTTCGGAAAGGATCGATTTCGAAATTTCGTCGTTGCATAAGCGAATCAAATCCTTGTACAAATCCACCGAACTATAGCGCATAGGCTCCTTCATTTCAATATGAATATCCGAAGGTGTAACGATTACGCTGTCTTCGGTCATATTCGAAAGTTCCTCAGCTAAATTTTTGGCTTCCTCTTGAGAAACTCCGCGCGTGTATTGTCCCAGTAATAGCGGCATCCCAAAGCGTTCCATAAAATTCACCCAGAATCTCAATCCCGCTTGCTTGAAAGTAACCGGCCAATAACACCGTGAAAGCAAAGCCGTACCATAAGGATTTGTCGAGGTCGGCTCGTATATAGGCAAGAGCAATTTATTTTCTGGGATTAATGTATTTTCCAATCCACCGGCCGATGTAAAACGAAATTCACCGGTGAAATCGAAGCGGAACCATTCCTGCGGAAGTGACTTTATCAATTTCGGAACGACCATATCCTCCGAATTTTGCCAGATTATTTCGAGCGGCTGGTAACCAAAGAACACCGATTCCAAAATATTACGGATTAGCTGGTGAATGTCTAAGTTCTTGATAATGCCCTCAATCGTTTTGCAGACGACTTCGCTTTGTCCATTTGGTATTATATTCCAATCCATTGAGAGCAGACCGCTTTTACGGGATTGGATACAGCTTGCCAAATGCGGATCGTTCGTCAATTGGCGGAGTTGTGTGTATCCTCCACGCGATTGGATGATTTTATCGGTGTTCGGCAGTAACCCTCCGCCGAAAAATCCGAAATTTTTATTAGTGAAAATTTCTTTCAGTATATTCATAATTCTCCTATTTTCCCAAAATATATCCGCCCGCACCCCCAATGAGAATATACAGCGGAATTTCCCACCATGGGCGTTCTTTAGTTATGGTTTTAATTTGGGTTTCACGTTCTACTGCGATGCTGTCCGCTTTCGGCAGATAGCTCATCGAAAAGTAATTACCCGGAAAGTAAAAACCCAATTTCACTGTATCCAATTTGATGACCGTATCGGCGGTGGCGATAAATTCGCGAGTGCTGTAAATGGTATCGTGCAAATACTCAACCTTGCTTTTAATTTTTTCTATCACTATCGGTTCCGCGCGGACTATTTTATAAATCGTGTCGTAGCGGTATTCCGTTTCGCCTATTTGGCTGGTCGGTTTAAACAGATTTATCCACCAAATCACCCAACCAGCGATAAGTCCCAATATCCCAATAGCGGCTATTATTTTCATTTTTGTATTCATAATCTGCGATTATTTTTTATTTAATTTTAAAATAGTTATTTACGTCATTCTGAACGAAGTGAAGAATCCATCTTCTAACAATTTTGAATTTTAAATTTTGAATTTTGAATGCGAAGAAAAAAATTCGTAATCGTAATTGATTCGTCTGTGTCATCCTCCGTGTGCCTCTGTGTAACCTCCAAGCCTTTCATAATGTAATATCTGCTTTAAAAGATTTAACCACTAAGCACACAAAGAAGGCACGAAGTGCACAAAGATGTAATTATTCGTTCGGGTAAACTTATAACTTATAACTCATAACTCATAACTCATAACTTATAACTTATCTCTTTCTTCTTCTTCATTAATCATTAAACATTAATCATTTATAATTAACAAAGCTTCCCTTCCCAATTTCAATCTCATCGCCCACCGAACTAATTGCCGCTTTTATGCAGAAAGTTCCATTCGCCAATGCTTTAAATCTCGCTTTCAGATATAAGAACCTTCCCAAAAGCGTGTCATTTATATTTGAAATTTCTAGGTAGCCTGTTGTAGTAAATATTTCATCGCTCAGAATATTTTTCATTGCGCTGTCGTTGGCAGTGAAACAAGCTAAATAAACAATCTCAGGTGTAATTTCACACCGCAAGCGTAGATCATTCGCTTCGGTATTTACCGATTTATTGACCAAGAGCATAAGCTCTATTTCATAATATTCATCAGCAGTCAGTGCAAACTGCAATCCGGTGATTTCAGTATAATTCGTGCTGTCAATTGCCTGTGCTGTGGTTTTTTCAAGAACTATAAATTCCTGATGCGTATGGTTTACGTTTGCTTTTTGAGCGAGGGCGGCCGCCAAATCGGATTGCGTGCTTATCTCGCCTGTTAGTTTACCCCAATCCAAATTACTGACTAAAGGCGGAAAATAGCTTATCGGCATTATGTGTATTCCTATTATTCATAAACAATTGATATGGAAAGTTCGCCCGCTATTATACGGTGTTTCAGAAAATTGAAGCGGATGTAGCTGAACTGCGGATTGAGCATCAGAATCAAGCAATCCGATTCATTATCCGCTGAGTTTATCGCTATTCGCTGAACAAGTGTTCCGGCGGGCGGCTGATTAGAAACGCTGATTTCCAAAATTCCATCCATTGTACCCACGCCCGCTGTCCAGACTACTTGCACAGACACCGCCTTCATCTTAATATAATTAAGCGGGAACCAATCGCCGAAGTAATCCTGACCCATTGATTGCCTATCCAAAATATCATATACTTGCATCTTTATTCGTCCGAAAAATGATTAATGCCGCAAAACGCAGTCGTCCCAATGGATGAAGTATATTCCGCGATTTCATATAAACGCCTTCTTTCTTGTCGGATTTATCCGGCGAAGTAGTATTGAATCCAATCGCATCCACCCAGCCCGCTTCGCGCACTCGGTAAACTCTTTCAATATGCCCTTGGCGTTTATTCGTTCTCAGCCAAACTAATAATGAATGTTTCTCGGCATTTCGCTTTGTTTTCATTCCGTTCTTTTTAGTATAATTTAATATATTTGCAACAAGTCCCGTTTTTGGAATTGGGATGGCTTTTGCATCATATTTCAGTTCTTCCGCCGCTTTAGCAAAACACCAATAAATTCCCGCGGCGCAATATGGATTGCCCTTTCCCAAACCTACCGCATGCAAATATTTCTCTACTTCGCCATCGTTGCGGTTTGTTCGTTCTGTAATCCCGATTTGCGTTAACGCGATTTTCTCGCTTTCCTCGAGCAATGCTTTATCGCAGAAAAGTTCGTAGCTTTTAAAAGCTAATAAATCAGCAGACTGTACAAGTAAAATCAGAATTATCGCAATTATAAATTGTTTCATCGTTACCTCCTTAAATATTCCATTGCGCCAAATACACC
>JBAXXL010000043.1:0-31908 GCA_037127915.1 bacterium | reverse complement strand
AAAAAACATTCTGCGTTTATCTGCTAAATCAGTGTCGTCAGCGTGCTATTCTTCTTCTTCGCACTTTCCATTTTCTTCATACCCACCACCCTAAAGCCTATACCCTTTTGAAGATGGATTCCTGCGTCCGCTGGATTGACAAGCGCATACAAATCAGCGAGATATCTGCTTTTAATATCGAACAAAAAACATTCTGCGTTTATCTGCTAAATCAGTGTCGTCAGCGTGCTATTCTTCTCATTTTCCATTTTCTTTATACCCCCCACTCCAAAAATGACCAATAAGTTACACATTTATCATAAAATTCGAAAAATAGCCAAAATAAATTGCAAAAAACATAGTTTTTTTTTCAAAAATGCAAAAAAATCTGAAACGCATTTCCGTTTCATGTGTCTTATATATAGTTAATAATTTTCGGAAAAATATTATGAAAACTTTCATGAAATTTCGTATTAAATTGGTTATTCTTTTAATTCTCATCAATTCAATTTGTGTTTTTGGGCAAAATAATAATGAATATTTATTAGATTCAACTTCAAGTTATATTAACTACAGTTGGCAGCAAGGCGGCTCTTCGACATTGGGTAAAATTAAAAACTTCTATGACAGCAAAAACAGATTAATTCAAATGCGTTCTTGGCCTACCCCTCCTCAAAATTTACCAAGCAATTACTATTATTCTTATGAAAACGAAAAATTAATTTCGATTGAACTAATCCAAGGAAACGAAGTTTTCATGAAAACCACTATCAACCATAATGATATGGGTTTAACAACGGACTCTGTAATTCAATCAACCTATAATGAATTGCCGCTAAAGAATAATCAAAAATTTATTTATGAGTATAATAACGAGAATTTGAAATTTTCTGAATCGAAATATAATTGGTATCGGGAAAAATGGAACCCTTCACAGCGAATTTCATACGAATACGACTCACAGAAACGTAAAACGGTAGAGATTTTAGAGGGGGGTGATTCTACGGGTTTTTATTTATCACGTAAGATAATTTATTTGTTCGATTTGAATGAATATTTGATTGAAAAACAAGAATATAATTATACAAATGGTGGCTGGATTCTGTCCAATACAACTCAGCATTCTTATGTAAATGGTCTTCTTGATGCTCGCTTATATTATGTGGAAAATCCGTCGGCTCATAAGCTTGCAAAAATTGATAGTTTATTTTACAATGAAGACAGGCTGGTTTTGGAGAAATTCTTTTATTTAGATGGTGAAACTTTATACTCCGATGGGAAAATTGAAAGGCTTTACGATAAATTCAATCTTTTACGAGAATTAAAAAATACAATAATCTGTCTTGAAGGTCCATATACTCAGACTACGCTCTACTTCTATATTCCTAAATACACAAGTGTAGTGGATATTTCTACAAACTGCCTTCAAATAGCACCCAATCCTGCCAGCGACCAAATAACAATATCTTTGAGCGGCATCAACCCCATGCTTAAGCATGGGGTTGATGAACCCGCTGAAATTCAAATATTCAACTCCCTAGGTGAAAAAGTTTTATCCGCTCTGGCACGGCACGCCGTGCCGCTACAGGTAAATATCTCAAATATACCAAAAGGAATGTATTTTGTAAGAATAGGCAATAATGCCGCAAAATTTGTGAAAATGTAGACATAAGTTTTAACCTTCCGCAGGTTTGAAACCTGCGGAAGGTTTATAAAAACTATCGCGCAACCTCGTCCAAACTTTTCCTGGTGGGGAAGAACTGGACGGGGTTGTATCATTTTCCGAAATGTATTCAAAAAATTGCACACTTTTCACCCAATATCAATTATTTTTATCATTTTAACTTATAATTTAAAAAAATAGTTAGGAAATAGTTAGCAATTTTAGGTATTTTTGCAATGAAAAAATATTAATTTTTGATAAATTAGCGGATATAATAATAATGAATGTATTTGTATTGAACTGCGGCAGTTCATCACTGAAGTTTCAGATAATCAAAACCGGTGATGATTTGATGAAAAACAATGAAGATATAACAATTTGCAAAGGTTTGGTTGAACGCATAGGCGGGCCTGCAATAGTTAGCATAAAAGTAAATGACAAAACTGCACTCGAAACTGAGCCGGTTTTACACGACCACACCGAAGCCATCAAATATATAATTGATTGGATAGTTTCCGGTGTTGTGGAAATACCGGGTATAAAAAGTTTAGCGGATATTAACGCTGTGGGTCACCGTACTGTTCACGGTGCCGAAGATTTCAATACTTCTGTCATTATTACAGACGAAGTAATTGCAAGTTTGGAAGCTAACGTTGAATTGGCGCCACTTCACAATCCTGCAAATATTATGGGTATTCGTGCCGCAATCGAAGTATTCGGTCACGATATTCCTCAAGTCGCTGTTTTCGATACATCATTCCATTCCACTATGCCTCCTGAAAATTATTTATACGCAATTCCTTACGAATTATATACAAAATATAAAATCCGTAAATACGGTTTCCACGGAACCAGCCACCGCTATGTAGCTAACCGCTGGCGAGAAATCACCGGTCACAGCATTGAAGAAACTAATGTTATTACTCTTCATTTGGGCAATGGCGCTTCGATGGACTGCATCAAAAACGGTAAATCTTATGACACAACAATGGGCTTCACTCCGTTGGAAGGTTTAGTAATGGGTACACGCTCAGGCGATATTGACCCATCCGTTCTTGAGTTCATTATGAAAAAAGAGAATTTGGATATAGCAGGAGCCATAAGCATATTGAATAAACAATCCGGCGTGAAAGGTATTTCCGGCTTGACTAATGATTTTAGAGATTTGGAAGGCGCTAGAAATGAAAATCCTCGCGCTATGTTAGCTTTGCACATGTTCGCTCAACGAATCAAAAAGTATATCGGCTCATACATGGCTGAATTGAACGGCACAAAAGCTATTATTTTCACAGGCGGTATCGGCGAAAATTCTATCACTATGCGTCAAATGATTGCTGAAAATCTTGAGAATATGGGAATAATTTTCGATTCTGAAAAGAATGATAATTTCAAACGCGGCGTTGAGTGCAAATTAAGTGCAGACAACTCCCCAATTGAAGTTTATATTATCCCTACAAACGAAGAATTAGTTATCGCTCGCGATACATTCTGCATCATTTCCGGCATTCCTTGTATGTAATCTAGAAAATTTACACCTCAATAAGTAACAGTCCGTTGGTAATTTTCCGGCGGACTGTTTTTTTTAGGGTGTAGGGGATGGGGTTTGGGGTATGGGAAGAATAAAGAAGAAGAATGGAACGCTGATGACACAGATTGGGCAGATTATCGCAGATTTTGTTTGTTCGATATTGCAAGCAGATAACACGCAGATATATATAGTATTTGTCATTCTGTATCCCCAACAGTTCTTAAAGTTCATAAAGTTGAAAGCTTATAAAGTGAAGAACGAATGTAACCGCGTAATTCGTAATTTGAAATTCGGAATTGATTTTCTTCAATCCTGTAAGGATGGCATTATTATAGGAAATTGAGATCTGCGACAGCGCAAAACCCTGAAAGGGTGAAATATTATTTCTTGAGGCCATTTTCTTGCATGGTAAGGATTCCCACCATAATAATCTGAACCTTCATGTAACCTTTTCGAAATTTGTGTGTATTAAAAATAATGAGTCATTTTATTAAGTAATTTATAGGAAACGCGATGAAGAATTTCTTTACTTATCAGATAGTGCTTTGTATTGTATTAATGCAACCCTCACTTTTTGCTCAAACAGATTGGAAATTATTGAAATCTACTTACGGTAACCAACAAATGCTGGACACGCTTTTCAACATAAAAAAAATCGTTATAAAAGATAATAAGGCATTTGTTGCCACTGCGTGGGGTTTGGGAGCAATTAAAGATGATAAAGTTGAATGGTATAATTGGAATAATACCGGTTTAACAAATAACAACACCTGGGCAATAGCCGATATGTGTGCTGATAAAAGCAACAACTTATGGTGTGCTGGGGTAAACGGCCTGATAAAATACGATGGGAACCAATTTACATTACTAACAAATACTAACAGTGGATTATTAACGAATTCTTTTACAGGTATAGCTTGCGATAAAAACAATAATATTTGGTGTACCGATAGGGGTAAGTACATTTATAAAATCAAGGATGCTACTATTGAGGTTTTTGATGTAACACAAATTAATATACCATTTCCATATATACAAGGGAGTTGGATACAAGAGGATACTTCGGGAAATATTTGGTATTCCTCAGGGAAGCTCTTAACACATTATGATGGCGAAAAGTGGATTGTTTCGGATACGAATTTTGTGCCATTTAACCAAACAAATAGTCTATCGATAGTTGATTTCTATATTACAAGGAATAACGATTATGTGATTGCTACCGAAAAGCAAGCAATCCTGCTATATAGGAATGGCACTTGGTATCAATATACCCATGAAAATATAACCGCTCTACCGGTATATGAACCTGGAGTAAATTCGATTAATGCCATAACTGAGGATAAAGATGGAAATATACTTATTGGAATCGCATGGTGGAAACCCGATAATAACCCAAAAGTATTAGTTCTTGATAATAACATTGAAACGAATTCAAAATGGAGTACAATTGATCTGCCACCAATTGGGACTACTAGTGAAAATCCTTATTGTTATGCTCCCAAAGCGATTGTTATAGATAATGACAATAAATTGTGGGTTGGTACCAATGTGGAAGGTGTATTGGTTTATAACCAATATCCACCTGCTTCCGCAGTAGAGAATGAGATTGAGAATACCTTACCCATTATGCCAAACCCTGCAGATGATTATATAACAATAGATTTGAAACCTTCCGCAGGTTTCGAACCTTCGGAAGGTTCTGCAATCTATATCTACAACACACTAGGCGAAAAAGTCTTGTCTGAATCTATTCATCCGATGACTTCAAGCCATCGGATGAATATAGAGAGCCTGCCAAAAGGGGTATATTTTGTAAAAGTGGGCAATAATAACAGTAAATTTGTAAAAATGTAGAAAAGCATTTGATTATGTTTTTGTAGAGACATCCCGTCGGGGTGTCTCTTTTTTATCGTAGGGCTGGCTCACAACTCGTAATTATCAATTTTTAGTTAATCAAGGATGATTAACCCACCGATATATCTTTGACATGTTGGAATAAGCATCCTGGCTTGTCGCCCAAATTTTGAGTTTTAAGACAATTCCTACTTTCATCTCTAGTCAAGAGGTTTTCTTGACTCTTTTTTGTATCAGGCTTACAGCCAGAAAAATCTATTTTAAATAGGGGTTAGCGGCATTATTTTAGAAAAAGTCTTTAGACTCGGTAACGAAGAGGCGAAATATCAATAACAGCAGGTGTAAGCGGAAATGCTTGCACAATTGAATGGAGGAAAGTTGGTTTAAATAATATCTGCAAAAAAAAAGCCAAATCAATTCGATTCGACTTCTTAATAAAGAGTTCTGGTTTTACACTTTTACAAATTTCGCTACGCTCATCCCAACTTTCACAAAGTACACCCCCGGTAACAAACCCGAAACATCAATCTTTTCTTTCCAATCGCTCTCTAAGACTTTTAAACAGAGAGGTGAGAAAATTTCGATTTTTCCAAATTCTTGGTTTGTATTTATGGCTAAATAATCTGAAACAGGGTTTGGAGAAATATCAATTTTATCAAGCGAGTTTAAAGTGTTTCCAATCGAAGTTATTTCATTCAATTTTATTCTAAATATGCCATTGCCATGAGTACCGGCAAAAACTGTATCATCCGAAATTGTAATTGATTTAACAAATAAATCAACTAAACCATTATTCTGCACTGACCAATTTATACCATCATCTGAAATATAAATCCCATAACCATCTGTAGCAACTATTAACGTATTTTTGTATTTCACAATTTTATTTACTTTAACAGGTGCTTGACCTATATTGACTTTATTCCACAAAGTATCATTTTCATTTAAAATGAATAAACCATCATCAGCACCTACAAAAATCGCTTTCCCATATTCTTGTATTGTGTTGATATTTACTTTATTTAAACCTTTATTTTTTAGGACCCAAGTATTACCCCAGTTTGTAGTGAAATATAATCCACCGAAGTCTGTTCCTGAATAAATGAGATTTTCAATTTTTTTTAAAGTTCTTATTTCGCCGTATTTGAGACCACTGGTTTTTGATGTCCAATTATTACAAGCATCTACAGACAAATATGGACCAAATCCCTTTGTTCCAGCAATAACCGTATCATTGGAATTTATTATTGATAAAATTGAGGGATAATTTAAACCTGAATTCATTTGCGTCCATTTATCTCCATTATCAGATGAATATAGAACTCCGTACATATCATCTCCGACAAGAATTCCATTATTTAGGACAACAATATCCTGTACATTAAGTGTAATTTGATTGAAATTCTTTTTAGTCCAATTATTTCCGTTGTTTGAAGAAACAAAAAATCCACCGTACGTACCTGCCATAATAATTCCATCCTTTGCGAGAAGAGCATTAACAGTCCCACCGGAAAAGAATTTATCACATAATTCCCATTCTGTTTTAGGAATAGCTTTGTTTATTATCACTAACATTAATATAGTAATAATCAAAAGAACTTTATTCATAAGAGATTCCAATTAAATTTAAAATAAATATTACACTCTAATTACGTATAAAATTAAAAAAAGGTGACATAAGAGGCTTGAAATATTTTGCGAATTTCACATCGAGTCAAGAGTTTTTCTTGACTTTTGTTTTTCTTCTCATTACCAATTTCCTGCTTGGTAATGCATTCTTCAATCCTGAATGAGTGAAACAGAATATTCAGAATTAGGATTCAAGGATTAGAAGATTATAGGATGAAAGATTAGCCACGGAGTGGCGAAATATCATTAACCGTAGGTGTAAGCCCACTGAAAAGGATGCCTAAATTAATCGGAGCATTGGAAGGGCGAAATATTATTTTTTGTGATTTTCAACAAACATATTCATTTATCTGCTTAAATTTACTTAATTTTGTACGAATTGATTATTTGAATTTTTAAAATATTTGTAAGCATGGTCTTACTTTCGTTCAAAACAGATGGAAAAACAAAAAGTTTATATTGAAACAAGCGTAATAAGCTATTTAACTGCAAAACCAATTAGGGATATAATTATTGCCGCGCACCAAGAACTTACAAGGTATTGGTGGGATGTTGAAAAAGATAAATTTGATTTATTTATATCTGAATTAGTTATTAACGAAGCAGGAGCAGGGGATGCAAATGCCGCGGAATTACGGCTAAGTGAACTAAATGATTTACCCTTACTCGATATTGACGATAGAGTAATTGTGTTAACTAAAGCTATTTTATCGTCCGGTGTCGTACCCCAAAAAGCGGCGGAAGACGCTTTGCATATCTCGATAGCAACTGTACACAGAATAGATTATTTACTGACTTGGAATTGCAAACATATAGCAAATGCTATAATAAATAATCAACTAAGAAAAATAATTACTGAAAACGGATATTTAATGCCGGTTATATGTACACCTAACGAATTATTAACGGAGTAAAGTATGTGGGAAGACCCAATTGTAGAAGAAGTTCGTCGTGTGCGAGAGGAACACGCGTTAAAATTCAATTATAATATCGATGATATAATACATGATTTGCAAATGAAGCAAAAGGAATTTGCAAATAAGGTTGTTTCTTACATTGACGGCAAATACGTAAATATTGAAAAATCAGATGTAACAAAAGCAATTGCTCATTGTTGATTTATTCATTCATAAGGTTGACAATTATAATTAAGCAACTGATTTTTTTACTCGCCTTTTTACCCTCAATGGCATTTTGCTGAGATAAACCTAGGAATCGTATTATGTTACAAGCACTACTTTTTGGATTATTAGCCGGCTCCGCGGTGTTCTTCGGAGCTTTGGTGGGTATTTACACCAAAATCAACAAAAAAACTATAGCCGCTATTATGGCGTTCGGTAGTGGAGTTCTTATTTCGGCGCTCTCACTTGATTTGATGGAGGAGGCAAATGCCACAGGGGGATTCATTGCCGTTAGCATAGGTTTTATTTTGGGTGGTTTGTTTTATGTAGTCGGCGATTACTTTATTGACAATGCCGGCGGCCACGCCCGCAAATCCGTCCACAGCAAGCACCACAACAAACGCAACCCGGGTGTTGTGACTATCTCCGGAATGGCTCTATTTATGGGGGCTATGTTGGATGGCATTCCCGAATCGTCTGCTATTGGAATAAATCTGCTCAGCGGAACAAATATGGGAATACTGCTTTTAGCCGCTGTATTCTTGAGTAATTTCCCGGAGGGTGTGTCCGGGGCAATAGGTATGAAAGAAGCCGGCAAGTCGAAAAAATATATTTTGGGTCTGTGGTTAAGCATCATTATTATTTCCGGTTTATCGTCATTAGTAGGGTTTGCGTTTTTGGGTCAGACTTCTGAGCATTTCCAAGCCGCAACTATGGCTTTCGCCGCCGGTGCAATTTTGGCTATGATTACCGATACGATGATACCCGAAGCATTCGACCGCGGTGGCAGATTTGTTGCGCTTATGGCAGTTTTGGGATTTTTAGTAGCGTTTATTATTTCGCGGGTTGCAAAAGGATAGCCAAAGAAGGGTTTAGGGTTTTGGGTATGGGGTGTAGGAAGAAAAGGAAGAAAAGAAATTATTATAATAATAAATTAGGAATATAATAATGAATAAAATTCAAACTTATAGAGATTTATTAGCTTGGCAAGAATCGATGGATTTAATTGTGATTATTTACAAAATGACTACGGAATTTCCAAAAGATGAAATGTATGGGCTGAATAGCCAAACGAGAAGATCAGCAGTATCAATTGCGGCAAATATTGCTGAAGGTTATGGAAGAACCCATCGGAAAGAATATCTGAATCATCTTTCAATTGCTAAAGGTTCTCTTTTGGAACTAGAAACTCATTTATTAATCGCAAATAGGATAAATTATATTACTAAAGAAAGCCTGATCCCAATTTGGGAACAAACTCAAAAAGTAGGAAAACTACTTTCAGGTTTACTAGATCCCTAACTATTTCCTAAACCCCATACCCTATACCCTAAAAAATATACCGTTTCGTCATATATAATTTCAGCTTTTTGGAAAGATCGCAGTTTGGGATATCCTCCGTGAACTGCTATAAAGCCATTTTCGTTATACTGGTTCTTGATTGCCATAGCAAACCTTTAAGCTAATATTATTTTGCAAGCACTCTTATAACTCCTAAATCTTCTAAGGATATTAAGGACAACAAGGATGCTCATGAATAGTGAATTACTAATAACTCAAATTTACAAATAATGTGGCAAATAATCTAAGACTAATATATAACACCACTTTTTTTATCCTCGGAAATCCTTATCGTCCTTGGAAATTGATTTTTAGCTACTTTCAGGTTTACTAAGATCTTTAGCGATTTCCTAAACCCTACACCCCAAACCCTATACCCTAAAAAAAAGACGCCGCAAAAGCAACGTCTCTGATTAATTTTTCAAACAGCCGGAATATTTCGTTATGATATTTCCAATATTTCGAATTGCTGAAGCCCGTTAGGTAAATTCATATCCGCAATTTCACCCAATTTTTTCGCTAGGAGACATTTCCCCAATGGTGATGCGGTAGAAAGTTTTCCTTTTTCGTAATCAGCTTCGGCATCGGAGACTAATGTATATTCCGAAATCTTGCCTGTTTTTATATTTTTTATTGTTACTTTAGAAAGAATATGCACAACGCCATCAGGAAATTCGCTCAGGTCGATAACTTGACAATTCGCTAATGTTTTAGATATCTTTGATATTTTCAATTCCAGCATGCCTTGGGCATCTTTAGCGGCATCGTAATCTGCATTTTCCGATAGGTCACCGTGTGAACGCGCTTCAGCGATTTTCAGAGCAATATCCTTACGACCGTGAACTTGCATTTCGTGCAATTCATCCTCTAATTCTTTTCTTTTTTCTTTAGTCAGTAAAATAGCTGCCATAAACATCCTCAATATATTAATAATTCATTTTCATATAAAAAAATACTGCTTTTATAAAGCAGTATTTTAAAGTCTCTGCTTATATAAATCTATTATAAATTTCTTAAATCGTGTCCCATTTTCTCTTTTTTCGCACATAGATATTTATAATTTATATCATTAGGTGCTGTTTCTAAGGGTACCTGCTCAACAACCTCCAATCCGTAGGCTGTCAAACCTACTCTTTTTGCCGGATTATTAGTCATCAGTCTCATCTTTCCAACCCCGAGATAACGAAGAATTTGAGCACCTAACCCGTAATCCCTTTCGTCAGCTTCAAATCCTAATTCCAAATTTGCTTCAACAGTATCGTAGCCTTTTTCCTGAAGAACATAAGCTTTCATTTTGTTTGCAAGCCCAATTCCGCGCCCTTCCTGGCGCATATACACCAAAACGCCTCGTCCTTCTTTTTCAATCATTGCTAAAGATTTGTGAAGTTGACTTCCGCAGTCACAGCGCATAGAACCGAAAATATCACCCGTTAAGCATTCTGAGTGAACGCGAACTAAAACCTCATCGTCTTTCGTCCAATGGCCTTTTGTTAGAGCTACGTGTTCTTTACCGTCAACAGAGTTTGTGAAAACGTTGACAACGAAAGTTCCCATCGACGTTGGCAAGTTTGCTTTTGCAACACATTCAACTAATGTATCGTGCTTTAATCTATGTTCTATTAAATCTTTTACGGTGATTATTTTCAGATTGTATTCTTCGGCAAATATTTCCAATTCCGGGCGGCGAGCCATTTCGCCATTTTCCTGAATAATTTCGCATAGTACGCCGCTGGATTTCAAACCGGCTAAACGCATCAAATCTACTGTTGCTTCAGTATGACCTGCTCTACGAAGTACACCGCCATCGCGTGCAATCAGCGGGAAAATATGTCCGGGACGCATCAAATCGTAAGGTTTTGTCTCGGGATTAACTAAAGCACGGATAGTTGCGGCGCGGTCGTGAGCCGATATTCCGGTCGAAGTTCCGTGACGGTAATCAACCGAAACAGTAAAGTTCGTATCGTGTATGGCGGTATTTTGCTGTACCATACGGTCTAATTCCAATTCATGAGCTCTTTCTTCGGTTATTGATACGCATATCAAACCTTTGCCTTTGGTACTCATAAAGTTAACTACTTCGCTAGTACAGAATTCGGAAGCAACTATCAAATCGCCTTCGTTTTCCCTACCTTCGTCATCCATTACAATAACCATTTTGCCGGATTCTAAATCAACCAGAGCTTCATCTATTGTGTTTAGCATTATTTCTTATGTCCCATACAAAAAAGAAAAACAAATCTTCCATCCCTTTTACGGGAGATGAAAGATTTTCTTATTCAAAATTAGCAATTTATTTTCAATTACTATCTATATATTTTTAGCCTTCAGAATTTCCGCTATCAATCTTTGCAGTAATTGAAGTTCTTTCCATTTTAATTTTGACGTTGTCATCAACTTCAATAGTAACGGTTCTGTCGTCTTTACTAGCGATTTTACCATGAATACCGGAAGTGGTGATAACTTTGTCACCGCGTTTCAAATCATTCAACATTGCTTGATGTGCTTTTTGGCGTTTCTTTTGCGGTAAAATTGAAAAAATATATAAAACAGCGAACATACCTACCATTAATATGATTAAAGGTAAAAATCCTGCACTTCCGCCTTGTGCTCCGCCCGTTCCGCCTGCTCCGCCGCCCGGTGCCATTAGTAATACATTTAGTATTGCAAACATTATAAATCTCCGAATATAATAATTTTATTTATAAATTTCTAACATATAGTTTTTCCACGGACGAAATTCACCGGATAATATTTTTTCTCGTGCTGTTTTGACTAACCATAAATAGAAAGCAACATTTTGTAAAGATGCTAATTGAAGCCCCAAGAGCTCTTCGGCTTTGAAAAGATGGTGTAAATAAGCTAGTGAAAAGTTTTTACTTGCATAAGCATCCAATCCCGGGTCAATAGCTTCATTCATAAGTTTGAATTTCGCATTGCGGATATTTAATTTGCCTCGTGTTGTAAATAGCTGTCCATTGCGAGCATTACGGGTAGGCATAACGCAATCGAACATATCGATTCCGCGGTCAATACATTCCAAAATATTTTGCGGAGTACCTACGCCCATCAAATATCTCGGCTTGTCCTTCGGCATAAAATCGGTGCACAAATCCGTTAGCTCGTACATGACTTCGGTCGGCTCACCAACGGATAAACCACCAATCGCAAAACCGTCGTATTCCATTTCCGTCATTCTGCGTATATATTCTTCGCGCAAATCGGGGAACATTCCACCCTGGCCTATTGCAAAATGAAATTGACGGTGACCGTATTTAGGTTCTGAATTAAGAAAAGCCTGTTCCGCCATCTTTGCCCAGCTAAGCGAAAGCTCGAGCGATTTTTTGGTATAATCTTTTTCAGCAGGATATGGCACACATTCGTCGAGTACCATCATTATGTCGGAGCCGATATTGCGCTGAATTTCCACAACTTTTTCAGGTGAGAAAAAGTGCTTAGAACCGTCGATATGCGAGCTGAAGCGAACGCCCTCGGGTGTAAGTTTGCGGAGTTCCTGTAATGAAAATACTTGATATCCGCCGCTATCGGTCAGAATTGGTCTATCCCAATTCATAAATTTATGTAAACCGCCAAAGGCATTCAAAGTCCCATCGCCAGGACGAAGATACAAATGGTAAGTGTTTCCCAAAATAATTTTGGCATCCATTTCCACAAGTTCTCTTTGCTCAACTGCTTTAACAGTACCGGCTGTTCCCACAGGCATAAATATCGGTGTGGGAATTACACCGTGATCGGTTGTCAGCGTTCCCGCTCGTGCTTTTGAATCGGTTGATTCGTGATTTAATTCGAAAAATTTATTCATTTAAGACGTAATTTTATATAATTGACTATTTTATTGTTGGTTGACATTAGCAATAGCGATAGCGAAGCACCGGTTACATCGGCTATGAAGTCAAATATATCGCAAGTGCGGCCAGGTACAAAATATTGATGTATTTCATCGCTCGCCCCGAAGAGTGCAGAAATCAAAATCGTATAAAGTATGATTTTTTTCTTTAGGGGGATGTTCGACATCCCGCTATAAGCAAACTGTACACATAAACCATAAGCAAAAAAAGCACCCAAATGTGCAACTTTGTCGAAACCTATTATATTCCAAACCGGTAAATCGAATGTTGCTTGATTAGAAAGCAATACTATCGCAAGAGAAATACCTATGACCGGTATTAAAAAGAACATTTTTTTCAAATTAAATTAATCCAAATCTATTAAGTTGATAAACAAGAATTAATCCGGTCCGGAAATAATATTTCCAAAATGACCGGATTAAAAAAATAAATGACGGTTGTTTGTCTTTTGAAGTGTATTTAGCCTCAGCGAGCTACAAATCCAAAACAATAAGGCAATCTCAAAACGACTAATATTGGTGACAAGCATGGATGCTTATCCCGCCAAGTCATTGATATATCGGTGGGTCAATCATCCCTGATTGACAAAAACATAGATAATTTCCTGTTATGAGTTACTGTAAATTTATAGTTTGACCCGTTCTTAAAGATTCACTTGCGGCTTCTAAGATTTTCACTACATATAATCCTGCGTATCCATCAGTATCGGTTGGCTTACCTGCCATGATAGACTCATAGAAATGTTCACATTCGGTTGATAAAGCTTCGTAATTTTTGATTGCCGGAGAGTGCATATCGCCTGTGCGGTATTGCACCAAAGTCTCGTAAACATCTTCGTTTGTTTTAATATCAACGCCTGTATCGTAAATTTTTAATTTTTCCATCGGTTCCATGTCGTTGAAAATAAGCATTTTCTTTGAACCGCCCAATATAATTTGACGGATTTTCACGGGGCTTAGCCAATTGGAATGGAAATGCGCTATTGTTCCATCTTCAAATTTTACTGTTAAATATGCGATAGATTCAATATCTTTGTCGGAATATTTATAAGGCATTGACCCAATCGCGTGAACAGAAACTGGTTGTTTCCCGACGCAGAATTCCCAAATTGAAATATCGTGCGGTGCTAAATCCCATATCACGTTTACATCGTGTTGGAACAAACCAAGGTTTACGCGGACGGAATCGAAGTATAATATATCGCCAAGTTCTTTGCTGTCTATGATTTCCTTTATTTTGCGGACCGCCGGAGTATAAATAAACGTATGGTCAACGTGAAGCAAAACACCCTTCGATTCAGCTAATTTGCATAGCTCTTCCGCTTCCGCCGAACTCGATGTCATAGGTTTTTCTAACCAAACGTGTTTGCAGGCAAGCAGTGCTTTTTTCGCCAACTCAAAGTGGGTGGAAACTGGTGTTGCGATAATTATTGCGTCGATAGAGCCATCTGCAAGAATGGCTTCGTAATCAGATTCTGCAATTACACCCGGGTATAACTGTGCCAATTGCTCGCTACTCGATTGCTTTATATCGCAAATATATTTTAAAGTCCAATTTTTTGATGTATAAAAGTTGCGGATTAAATGCCGCCCCCAATAACCACAGCCTATTACTGCCGAATTCATATTAAACTCATAATTGGTTAGAAAAAAATTCAATATTAATAAAAATATCGCTAATAAAAAAACGCCCCGCCCAAAGCAAGAAGAATTCACCGCAAAGACACATAGACGCAAAGCAGGGTATAGGGCATAAGGTATGTGGTTTAGGGTATGGAAAAAAGAAGAAAAATGGCACACAGAAGACGCGGATTTATTAAGCAGGGTATTGGGTTTAGGGGATAGGGAAGAAGAATTTTCACATGCAAAGGCGCAGAGAATTAATCCGCGTCAACCTTCTTCTAATCTTAGCCTTGTTCATACTCAATCCTCAAAGCCCCGTCCCTTGCTTAATAAAATCCGCGGAAATCTGCTAAATCCGCGTCCTCTGTGTGCCATTTTTCTTCTTTTTTCATACCCTATCCCCTAAACTCCATACCCAAAACCCTGAACCCTATCTTTTGTTTTAGTTTCTATTTTAATTAATTTTCATTCATTTAGCTTGTAGAACCACACTTTTTTAGAGTATTTTAATTATATTTGCATAATAAGCCGATTAATATTTTAAAAAAAGCGGATTTGATTTATGAACATAGATATTAGAACATTGATTTTGATTGTAGGCATCACACATTTGATGCAGGTATTGGTGTTTACACATCAATACAAGGTCAATAAACACGTTTTCGGTCCGGGTTGGTGGCTTATGTGGAGTGCTGCTGAATTTTTAGGTTTTGGACTGATGCTATTAAGAAATATTTCATTTCTCCAAATATATGTTATTATTCTACTTGATATTATAATTTTTACCGGAACAATGTTCGTTTATATAGGTATAATAAGGTTTTTTGAAAAGAAAGTTAATTTAAAAATCATCATTCCATTATTAATCAGTTTTATTTGTCTTCATCTATTCTTTGTTTTTGTTATTGATAGTATTTCAATACGAACCTTGATTTTCAATGCTTATCTTTCCATTATTTCATTTTTAACTGCCTATAGTTTATATAAATATAAAAATAGATCATTAGCGGCGACAGCAAACTTCAACACAATGCTATTTATAATTCACGGTTTAATATTTGCTTATAGAACATTTATGATAGCCTCGGGAACACCTGTTACGGATGTATTTTCATCATCGATATTTAATTTGGTCCAGTATTTCGATGCACTATTGATTGGACTTCTTTGGACTTTCGGGTTTATAGTTATGTTAAACCAAAAATTGAATTCAGAAATTTCGGAAGCTAAATTACACTTTGAGCAGATTTTTAATACAAGTCCCGATGCCGCTTGTATAACACGTCTAAACGATGGTATGTTTGTAGATTGTAATGATGGCTTTTCAAGAATATCAGGTTTTCCCAAAGAGCAAATAATTGGGAAATCTTCACTGGAAATTGATATATGGAACAATGCCGCCGACAGGCTCGAAGTAATTAGCAAACTTAAAGAAAAAGGTTATTATGAAAATTACGAATCTCTATTTCAACTTAAGAGCGGAGAAATAATAACTGGTCTAATGTCGGGTAAGATAATATCATTAAAAGGCGAACCACATATAATCAGCGTTACTCGCGATATAACTGAACGAAAAAAAATGGAAGAAGCGTTACGGGAAAGTAAAGAGAAATTCCAACAATTGGCAGATTTGTTACCGCAAATTGTTTTCGAAGCTGATATTCAAGGAAGGCTTACTTACATTAATAAACAAGCCTATAAACTATTCGGATACTCGAAAGATGAAAATATTATTGGTTTAAATACGCTAGATTTTTATCCACCGGACGATAGAATTCGTGCAATAGACAACATAAAGAAAAGTGTTGCCGGCCAAAAATCAACCGATAGTAATGAATATACTATGATAAGAAAAGATGGTTCCAAATTTAAAGGATTGGTTTATTCAAATCCAATTATCAAAGACGGAAAACCTTTTGGATTAAGAGGTATAATAGTTGATATTACAAAAAATAAAAAGTCAGAAGAAGCCCTCCGCGAAACCAACGCATTCCTCGAAAATCTTATAAACTATGCAAATGCGCCAATTATTGTTTGGGACCCGCAATTCCGTATTACACGATTCAACCACGCTTTTGAACATCTTACCGGGTGGCTTGAGTCTGAAGTTCTCGGGGAATCCTTAGAGATTCTTTTTCCTAAGGAACTGTATGATATTGCAATGGCGTTGATACGTAAGACTTTGACCGGTGAACGTTGGGAATCAGTTGAAATAGAAATTCTTCATAAAACAGGATTGATAAACACTTTGCTTTGGAATTCGGCCACACTTTTTGCATCCGATAGTATAACACCAATAGCAACAATAGCACAAGGACACAATATAACTGTAAGAAAACAATTTGAAGAAGCAATGAAATTGCAAAATGAAGTACTTCAAAAGCTAAATGATGAAAAAGATAAATTCTTCTCAATAATTTCGCACGACTTAAAAAGCCCTTTCAATTCAATAGTTGGTTTTAGCGACCTTCTGGTGGAACAAGCACGAGAAAAGAATTTAGAAGGAATTGAACAGTTCGCAGATATTATACTCCAATCATCGCGCAGAGTAATGGATTTGCTGTCTAATTTGATGGAATGGTCACGCTCGCAAACCGGAAGAATAAATTACAATCCAGAGTATTTCGAAATGGTTAGTCTTATTAATGAAGCATTCCTTTTATTGAAAGATACTGCCGACCATAAATCGATAACCATATATAAAGCTATTCCTCGCAATGTACCGGTTTTTGCAGATAAGGATATGATTAGTACCGTCATAAGAAACCTTATTTCGAACGCTATAAAATTCACTACAAACGGTGGAAATATAATTATTAAAATAGAACAAAAACCAAACGAACTTCTCGTTTCAGTTAGGGATACAGGTGTTGGTATTCCTATTGAACTGCAAGATGAATTATTTATGATTGACCATAATCAATCTACACAGGGAACAAACAATGAGAAAGGTACTGGCTTGGGTTTAATACTTTGCAAGGATTTCGTAGAAAAACACGGCGGGAAACTCTGGGTTGAAAGCGAAGAAGGCAAAGGGAGTACTTTTTATTTTACATTACCTCAATTGAAGGTTTAAAAAATCAATTTATGATGAGATTATCTATGAAATATTTATCAGTTATATTTACAATTTTATTACTGTTTGCTCCACTAAAAGCAAATAAAATACAGAATGTTACATTACAGTTAAAATGGAAACACCAGTTCCAGTTTGCGGGCTATTATGCGGCAATAGAAAAAGGATATTATAAAGAATTAGGAATAAATGTTGATTTAAAAGAAGCGGTTGAAGGAAAAAACCCAAGCAATGAAGTAATTGAAGGGAAAGCAGAATTTGGTGTGTGTAATTCCGATGTTTTGATTATGCGTTCTCAGAATAAAAAAGCGGTTGTTTTAGCAACGGTTTATCAGCATTCACCGCTAATACTTTTGGCTTCTAAGAACTCAGGGATTGAACACGTTCAAGACCTAATAGGTAAAAGAATAGCATTGGAACCGAATGAGGCTGATGTTGTTGCATATATGCACGACGAAGGTGTACCGCTGAATAAATGTAAAATAGAATATCATACATTCAATACCGATAAATTGATTAATGGCGAAATTGACGCTATATCGGCTTATACAACCGACGAGCTGTATTCTATGCAAAAAGCAAAGTTTGATTATACTATCATCGACCCTTCGATGGGTGGAATAGATTTTTACGGGGATGTTTTGTTTACAACAGAAGGCTTGATAAAAAGTAATCCAGAATTGGTTGAAAAATTCCGACGAGCCTCTCTTAAAGGTTGGAAATACGCTATGGATAATCCCGAAGAAATAATCCAGCTGATTTATAATAAATATACACAAAGACATAGCATAGAACATCTGCGATTTGAAGCCGCAAAAATGAAAAATCTGATTATGGCGGATGTTGTTGAAATGGGTTATACTAACCCTGGCAGATGGGAATCCATCTCTAATACATACAAAACTCTTAAGATGCTTGATGAATCTTTTACAACCAAAGGCTTGCTTTATTCCGAATATACAGAACCGGAAATAGCAATTGAATGGGATCTTATAGCTATACTTTCTATAATCATAGTCATTATTGCTATAATTGCTTTTATACTTCATCGATCTTCAAAGAAACTTAGAAAGGAAATAGAGAACCGCCAAAAAATTGAAATAGAACTGCGCGAAAGTGAACAGAGATATCGAGTGGTCGTCGATAACCTTCAAGAAGGTATGGCTGTCGCTCAGGATACACATTTGAAATTCGTCAACCCTATGTTGTTGCAAATAACCGAACGCACAGAAGATGAGTTGTTAGGAATGCCATTTTTAGAATTGGTGCATCCCGATGATCGAGAAATGGTGGCAAATTCATATATGAAACGAGTCAATGGCAACGCTCTTGCAGATAGATATTATGTGAGAATGTTAAAAAAAGACGGTAAATTGAAATGGCTCGAATTGAGCGGTGTAAAAATAGATTGGGAAGGGAAACCCGCAACTCTTAATATCCTGACCGATGTAACAGAGCAAAAAAATACCGAGGAAGCACTAAAAGAAATGAACGCTTATCTTGAAAGTTTGCTTAATTTTGCTAATGCGCCCATTATTGTTTGGGACCCGCATTTTCATATAACTCGTTTTAACCATGCGTTTGAATTTTTGACCGGTTTAACAGAGTCCGAAGCTATTGGTAATACTTTGCACATTCTATTTCCACCCGAACAAGCTGAAAACTCGATTGCAAAGATTCAAAAAACTTTAACGGATGGAAGCCGCGAATCTGTTGAGATTGAAATTCTTCATAAGAACCAATCTATACGAACATTACTCTGGAATTCCGCTACCCTACTTGCATCTGACGGTCATACACCAACGGCTACAATTGCTCAAGGACAGGATATTACTGATCGAAAAAGGGCTGAAGAAGCAGTGCGTGAGAGTGAAGAAAAATTTAGCAAAATAGGTAATTCGGCCTTAGATGGGGTTATAATGATAAATGATAAGGGTAGGATAGAATTTTGGAACCCCGCCGCAGAAAAAATATTCGGTTACTCTAAAGAAGAAGTTATTGATAGAATCCTACATAGTTTACTGACGCCCGATGAACATTTGCCGGCGCATTATAAAGGTTGGGAATCGTTTATAGAAACAGGACAGGGCAACGCAATAGGAAAAGTAGTAGAACTATCAGGTAAAAGGAAAAATGGCGAAATATTTCCTGTTGAGCTTGCGCTAACCTCTGTCGAAATCGAGAATTCTCACTGGGCTTTAGGTTATGTAAGAGATATTACTGAGCGTAAGAAAGCAGAGGAAGCGCTTCGAGAAAGTGAAGAAAAATTCAGAAACGTGTTTGAGTATTCTTTGGTTGGTAAATCTATGACTACTTTGGACGGAAAGTTAACAACTAATAAAGCATTTGTTGAAATGTTAGGATATACCGAAGAAGAATTATCTCAATTAAAATGGCAGGATATAACCCAGCCGGATAGCTTGGAAAATGATCAAAAAGTATTTAACTCTATTCTTGCAGGTGAATATCTTTCTAAGCGCTGGGAAAAAAGATATATTCATAAAAATGGAAATATAGTATGGGTTGATATCAGCACAACTCTTCACTGCGACATGAACGGCAAACCTCTCTATTTTATTACTGCTATTAACAATATAACTAGAAGCAAGCTGGCGGAAGAAGAAATCAAACGAAAAAACGAAGAACTTCAAAAACTTAATGCTGAAAAAGACAAATTCTTCTCCATTATTTCGCACGATTTGCGTAGTCCGTTTACAAGTTTTTTGGGTTTAACTCAATTAATGGTTGACGATTTGGATACTTTAACAATGCCTGAAATACTTAAGATGTCAGTCACACTGAGCAACTCTGCAACCAACCTTTTCAGGCTTCTTGAAAACTTGCTAGAATGGTCACAAATGAAACAAGGTTTAATACCATTTGATCCGGAAATTATTAAATTGTATCCGGTTGCACATGAAAGCATTCTGATGATATTGGAACCGGCAAAAACTAAGGGAATTGAAATTAATAATGATATAACAAAAGAAATGGAAGTATTTGCTGATAGTAACATTCTCCAAACAATAATCCGTAATCTTGTTTCCAATGCTGTGAAGTTTACAGATAAAGGCGGTAATATAACTCTATCAGCAAAAAATAATGATGGTCATACAGTAGAAGTATCTGTAAAAGATACTGGAATTGGAATGGATAATGAATTACTTGGAAATTTATTTAGAATTGATGTTCAAACAAACCGCAGAGGAACCGAAGGTGAGCCGAGTACTGGTCTGGGTCTAATTCTTTGTAAGGATTTTGTTGAGAAGCACGGTGGAACACTCTGGGCAGAAAGCGAAGAAGGAAAAGGAAGTACTTTTTATTTTACGATGCCAACGAGTATAAGAGAATAAATTGATGAAGAAAGAAAGCCAAACTAAAAACACAATCCTTCGCCAAAAAGCTGAAGAATTGATGAGTAAGAAAACATCAAAATTGCTACCGAATTTATCTGATGAAGAAACGCAAAAACTAATTTATGAACTTGAAGTTCATCAAATTGAATTGGAACAGCAGACTGAAGAACTCAAATTGGCAAAAGAAGAGACTCAAATTGCTGTTGACAAGTATAAGGAGTTATTCGATTTTGCTCCCTCTGGTTATATAACATTTTCCAGAGACGGTCTTATTATCGAGATAAATCTGCGCGGTTCTTTGATGATCGGCATCGAACGCTCACGTTTAATAAAAAGACACCTTGTGGACTTTGTTTCCCACGACACACAACAAATATTCAATCTATTTATTGAAAATGTTTTTCACAGCAGAACCATCGTTGTTTGCGATGTAACATTAATAAATGATGATAGTTTGTTAATGTATGTGCATCTTTCGGCAATTGTTACCGATAATATTGAACAATGTAATATTACTATGATCGATATCACTGAACGCAAGATAGCTGAAGAAAAAGTTAAAGAAAGTTACGCTCTTCAACGGATTGCCGAAAAGAAAACACACCTTGGCGGGTGGAATGTTATACTCGAAGAAAACCGTTCATATTGGTCAGACGAAGTAGCCGCAATCCACGGAATGCCTGCCGGTTATTCACCTTTGGTAGAGGATGCAATCAATTTTTATGCACCTGAGTGGCGGGATAGAATAACACAAGCTTTTACTGATTGCTCAGAAAAAGGAATTCCTTATGATGTAGAATTGCAGATCATTACTTCAACAGGAAAGAGGGTCTGGGTCCAGACTATAGGAGAAGCTGTACGTAATGAAAAGGGAGAAATATTCAAGGTACAGGGAGCATTTCAAGATATTAACGAACGCAAGAAGGCTGAGGAAAAACTTCGTGAAAGTGAAGAAAAATATGGGTCTTTGTTCAATAAAATGCTAGAAGGTTTCGCATTACATGAAATAATTCTTGATGATGAGGGAAACCCTATAGATTATCGTTTTTTGGAAATGAATCGCGCTTTCGAGAAAATGACCAACCTCAAAGCTGAAGAAGTCGTTGGGAAAACAGTCCTAGAGATATTGCCAAATACTGAAAAATACTGGATTGAGAACTATGGTAGGGTGGCTATGACGGGTGAACCCTTGAGTTTTGAGAATTATTCAGGAGAGCTTGATCGATATTTTAGAGTGCTGGCGTTTAGTAATGCGAAGGGTCAATTTGCTACGGTATTTGAGGATATAACTGAAAGAAAGAAAACGGAAAATGAATTATTTGAAAGTGAGCAAAAATTTAGAAATTTCTTTGATAATTCTGTAGTAGGAAAATCAATTACCGGTTTAGACGGTACACTTAGTACCAACAAAGCTTTTCGTGATATTCTTGGTTATTCAGAAGAAGATCTTACAGCCATAAAATGGTTGGAACTTACTCATCCTGCTGACATTGAAAAAAATGAGTTGATTATAAATTCTATTTTGGCCGGTGAAAAACCTTCAATGCGTTGGGAAAAAAGATATATACATAAGAACGGAAATATAGTGTGGGTTGACTTAAGCACCTTTTTACAACGGAATAGCAAAGGTAAACCTCAGTATTTTATTACAACTATTCAAGATATTACCGAGCGCAAAAAAGCTGAAGAAGCACTTATGCAAATTGAACGTACCAAGACAGAACTTTTAGAGAAACTCAACGATGCTCAACATATGGCTATGATAGGCAGTTGGGAGTGGAATTTGCAAACTAATCAAGTCTGGTGGTCCGATGAGACTTACAGAATTTTTGGTGTAACGCCGGCAGATTTTGTTCCGGGTTTCGAAGAAAACGGACAATTTATTCATCCTGATGATTTAAATAGTTACCGCAAAACGTTTGAACAATCTTTCAAATCAGGTGAACCATTAGATTATCAATATAGACTAGTTACAAGGAATGGAGAATTTAAATCCTGCCATGCCAAAGGAAAAATTATTTATGACGATTCCGGTAAACAAATTAGCTTTATCGGAACAATAATGGATATTACAGAGCAAAAACAAGCGGAAACCGCACTTCGTGAAAGCGAAGAAAGATATAGAAGTCTTTTAACGCATCTTGAAGCCGGAGTTGTAGTCCATAGACCTGATACATCAATTTTTATGAATAATCACAGGGCATCTGTTTTGTTAGGTTTAAGTGAAGACCAAATGAAGGGGAAGCTCGCTATAGACCCACAATGGAAATTTATTCATCTGGATAAAAGCCAATTAATGCTAGAAGAATATCCTGTAAATAGAATAAAAGATACGAAGAAACCTATTAATAACCTAACGTTAGGTGTGATACGCAATTCAGTTAATGATGTAGTTTGGCTTTTAGTAAATGGTTTCCCGTTTTTAAATACTAACGGAGAAATAAGAGAAATTTTAGTTAGTTTCATTGATATTACAGAACGCATAAAAGCGGAACAAGAAATTTTGCTACTTAACTCTGAACTGGAGCATCGCGTTATTCAGCGCACAGAGCAACTCGAAATAGCCAATAAAGAGCTTGAAGCATTTACCTAT
This sequence comes from bacterium, assembly GCA_037127915.1. Classification (GTDB taxonomy): domain Bacteria; phylum Bacteroidota; class Ignavibacteria; order Kapaibacteriales; family UBA2268; genus JBAXXL01. The sequence continues at coordinate 8,280 of JBAXXL010000043.1, read as the reverse complement.
TCGGTTTCGCACGATTTGCGAGCACCTTTGCGCCATATAAACGGTTATGTTGATTTGTTGCTAAGGCGATATCATGAAGCTCTCCCAGAAAAAGGGCAACATTACTTAGACACAATAGCTTCCTCGGCAAATCAAATGGGAACTCTTATTGATGATTTGTTGGATTTTTCCAAAACAGGACGTCAAGAATTGCATCATACCGAATTAAATATGAATACAGTTTTGGAAGAAGCCTTAGAGCTAATTAAAACATCTATTAAAAATCGAAATATTGAATGGGTAATTGCTGACCTTCCAAGCGTGATAGGCGACCATCCTATGATGCGATTGGTTTGGACAAATTTATTGAGCAATGCTGTCAAATTTACCCGCCCAAGAGAAAAAGCTGTTATTGAGATTAATTCTTATATCGAAAACAACGAAATAGTATTTCTTGTCCAAGACAATGGTGTGGGTTTCGATATGCAGTATTCCAATAAATTATTTGGAGTATTCCAACGGCTTCATCCGGTAGAAGATTTCGAAGGTACCGGAATAGGATTAGCCAATGTGCGCCGAATAATTATAAAACATGACGGGCGTACTTGGGCTGATTCAAAGCTCGGCAAAGGAGCAACTTTTTATTTCACTATTCCTAAAAACAAGGAGTAATAAATTATGATAGAGTTAAAAACAATTCTGCTTGCTGAAGACAATCCAAAAGATGTCGAGTTAACGCTGGAAGCGATGGCAGAAAATAATCTCGCTAACCCTATGATTGTTGCAAGAGATGGGGTTGAAGTTATTGAGTATTTGCGTTGTGAAGGTAGGTTTTTGGGACGAAATGATGGGAATCCCGCTTTTATTCTACTCGATATAAAAATGCCTCGTATGGATGGAATTGAAGTGTTGTCCATCATTCGAAGCGACCCAAAACTCAAAATGATTCCGGTTGTTATCCTAACTTCCTCTCGCGAGGAGCAGGATTTGGTAATAAGTTATAATTTGGGAGTAAATGCTTATGTAGTTAAACCGGTTAATTTCAGTGAATTTATCGACGCGGTTAAACAAATTGGTATATTTTGGGCACTTCTGAATGAGGTTCCACCGGAAGGAGTAGAATAGAAATGAAAGACAAAATACAAGCCGGTACAACGTTAAAAGTTTTGCTTCACGAAGATTCACAATCGGATGCTGAGTTAATTCTTGAGCTATTGAAGGATTCGGGGTATATTATAGAAGCGAATGTTACCGCTACGAAAAAAGAATTTGAATCATTTTTGTTCCGTCCAAAATTCGATATTATACTATCGGATTTTAGTTTGCCAGGCTTTGATGCTTTTGGAGCTTTGAATTTGCGCAATGATATTTGTCCCGAGATACCGTTTCTCTGCGTTTCCGGTTCTATAGGTGAGGAGACAGCAATCGAATTGCTGAAAGCCGGTGCGGTTGATTACATACTAAAAGATAGGCTGGAAAGGCTTCCATTCGCTGTTAACAGAGCACTTGATGACGCAAAAGATAAACTTGCCCGTAAACAAGCGGAAGAAGATTTAAAAGACAGTTTGTTAAGTTATAAGATTTTAGCAAATTCCGGGCAGGCTTTAATTTGGACTTCAGGTAAGGATAAGCTCTGTAATTATTTTAATGATGTCTGGCTCAAATTTACCGGACGTAAATTGGAGCAAGAACTCGGTAGCGGCTGGACTGAAGGGGTTCACCCCGACGATTTGCAATTCTGCCTAAACACATACATAGAAGCGTTTGAAAGACGCGAAAAATTCAGTATGGAATACAGAGTAAAAAGGCACGATGGTATTTACCGATGGATCCAGGACGATGGTTCGCCGCGTTATAATATAAAAGGTGATTTTGCAGGGTATATTGGGCATTGCCTCGATGTAACTGATAGAAAAATGGCAGAAGAAAAACTTATCGAAAGCGAGGAAAAATACCGGCTTTTGCTCGAAAATTCAGGTATAGGAGTGGGGGTTTATAGCTTAGACGGTGATATTTTATTTTTCAACCAAAAGGCGATCGAAAATCTTGGAGGAAAACCCGAAGATTACATTGGTAAAAACCTGAAAGATGTATTTGGAGAGGAAGCAGGAACGGTTTATATAAACCGAGTGCTCGAAGCAGCAAAAAGCGCAACAAGCATTGAATATGAAGACTTTGTTGAATTAGGTTCCGGTAAGCTTTGGTTTTTATCAAATCACTCACGAATAAAAAACAATAAGGGTGATATTATTAGTGTACAGGTACTAGCACACGATATTACGGAGCGAAAGTTAGCTGAAAATTTACTAAAAGGAAGCGAGGGAAAATACCGTAGCATATTCGAAAACATTCAAGATGCGTTTTATCAAGTGGATTTAGCCGGTATTGTTTTGGAAATAAGCCCTTCAATTAAAAATCTTTCCGAATTTGAAAGGGAAGAAATTATAGGGCAACCGGTAGAAAATTATTATGATAATCCAAGCGACGGAGAAATACTTTCGAATGAAATTATGAAATCTGGTGAGATTAGGGATTATGAATCAAAGTTCAAAACTAAAACGGGTAAAGTAAAGGATATTTCAATAAACGCCAAACTAATGTTCGATTCCGAAGGCAAGCCAAGCCACATTGACGGGGCAATTAGAGATATAACTGAGCGCAAGTTGGCGGAAGAACAAATTCAAAAAATTAGTAATCATTATCAAGCCCTAATTGAGAAAGCACCCGATGGAATAGTTCTTATCAATACTGAAGGCGACTTTAAATATGTAAGTCCTTCGGCGAGAAAAATGTTTGGGTATAGTCAGACGGATGAGATTTTTGGCAGTCCGGCAAGGTTTACCCATCCCGAAGATTTGAATTATGTTCTATCAAATTTAGCGCAAATTTATCAGGATCCAACTTTTGCTCCTACATTACAGTATCGTTTTATTGATAAAAATGGGAATTGGAAGTGGGTTGAAAGCACATTTACAAACCTATTAGGTGATTCAAGCGTCGAGGCTATAGTTATTAATTTCCGTGATATTACTGATCGGAAGTTAGCTGAAGAACAAATTAAAGCGTCAGAACAAAAATTCCGCGAACTTTTTGAAAATTCTTTAATGGGTATTTCGGAAGCAGATTTAACAGGAGACTTGATTAACATAAATATGGCGTATGCTAAAATGTACGGATATGATAGTCCGCAAGAAATGATGAGTGAAGTTCTTAATGTAGCTCAACTTTATGCACATACCGAAGAGCGTCAAGAAGTTTTGAAAATTCTTGGTGATCAAGGTTTTATGGAACCAAGACAGATCGAATTAATTAAACGTGATGGAACGCACTTTTTTGCTATTGTTTCCGCTAAAGGAATAAAAGATAACGAAGACAAATTAATTAGTTACCAGGCTTCTCATATAGATATAACTGAGCGTAAGCAGGCAGAAGAAACACTGCAAGATATCATCGATAAGAATCCAATGTCTATTCAAATTGTTGATACAGATGGCTATACTCTAAAAACCAATCCTGCCAATATAGCACTTTTTGGAGCACCCCCACCACCGGACTTCTCAATTTTTGACGATATACAAAGCAAAAGCAAAGAACTCGACGAATTAATAATTCTTGCGAAAAGCGGTGAAGTAGTGCATCTCCCGGATATTCATTATAATGCCCACGACATTGTTCCATCTATACCCGATAACCCTAAATGGATTCGCGCCATAATATTTCCATTAAAAGACAGTTATGGGAAACCGGATAGATTCGTTTTAATGCACGAAGACATTACAGAACGCAAGAACGCCGAAGAAGCTATCATTGACAAAGCAACACAATTACAACGCTTCAACGACCTAATGGTTGGCAGAGAAATAAAAATGGTTGACTTAAAAAGAGAAATTAATAAACTTTATGAACGGTTAGGTGAAACGGAAAAGTATGTTGTAGTTAATTGAGATTAGCAAGAAGTTATTTTGTGTTTTATTCTATTATTTGGTTTGTTTAGATATTTCGTTATATTTGTATATATGTTTATTGATATTTTTTAATAATATAATCTTAAATTGCACAATATCGATAATAACAATAATAATTCTTGCGGCGTACCCTGCAAAATGGAAAAATATTGGTTATGGAAAATAATATAATCTCCGAACCCCAAAAAACTACTCTTCGCCAAAAGGCGGAAGAGTTCATTAGCGAAAAGCATTCAAAGAAGGAGTCTAATCTGACCGAGTTTGATTTGCAGAAACTTAATCATGAATTAGAAGTTCATCAAATCGAACTGGAAATGCAAAATGAAGAATTCAAGTTGGCAAAAGAGCAAACTCAAATTGCTGTAAACAGGTATAAGGATTTATACGATTTTGCTCCTTCGGGTTATGTGACCATTTCCAAAGAAAGTCTTATTATTGGGATAAACCTTCACGGTGCAATGATGGTCGGCATCGATCGCTCACATTTAAAAAATAGGCATCTCGCACACTTTGTTTCCCACGCCACAAAGCCAATCTTCAATCTCTTTATTAATAATGTTTTTCAAAGCAGAAAAATCGAAGTTTGCGATGTAACGTTATTTAATGATAATGGATTGCCAATGTATGTGCATCTTTCCGGAATTGTTTCCGATAATATTGACCAATGTTATATTACTATGATTGATATCACGAAACATAAACAGCTGGAAGATGAGCTTTTACAACGCGAACAGCAATACCGCATATTAGCTGAAAATATTTCAGATGTAATATGGGTGCAGGATATTGAGAGCACTAAATTTCGATATTTGAGCTCATCAATTGAACGTCAATTAGGTTATTCAGTCGAAGAGATTTCAAAGCAAGGTCTTTCTACGACTATAGCCGCTTCTTCATTGCAGGGTTATAAATCATTATATGAGAAAATGATTCAACGATTTAAAAATGGATTACAAGATACTTTTACTACCGAAACACAACATATTCATAAAAATGGAAATTTGATTTGGGTTGAAGTAAGTATTAGACTTTCTGTAAATCAGATTAATGGGCGTCTTGAAGCGAATTGTGTATCACGCGATATAACAGAACGAAAGTTAGCAGAAGAAACACTACAAGATATCATTGATAAAAATCCAATGTCTATACAAATTGTCGATACGGAAGGCTATACTCTAAAAACCAATCCGTCAAACACTCAACTTTTTGGAGCGCCACCTCCACCGGACTTCTCCATTTTTGAGGACTTACAAAGGAAAAGTAAAGTACTTGAGAAATTAATTCTTCTTGCGAAAAGCGGCGAAATAGTTCATCTTCCGGATATTTATTACAATGCTCACGATGTGATTCCAACCGTACCAGATATCCCTAAATGGATCCGCGCGATTATTTTTCCTTTAAAAGACAGCCACGGAAAACCTGAAAGGTTTGTTTTAATGCACGAAGACATAACAGAACGAAAGGAAATAGAAAATTTATTAAAACAAAGTGAGAAAAAACTGAGTATAGCCTATCAATATACTCGAAACCTAATTGAAGTCAATCTTGACCCGGCAGTAACTATAGACCCCGATGGGAAAATAACTGATGCTAATTCAGCGATGGAAAAGGCAATAGGATTGTCACGCGATTTATTGATTGGAACTGATTTTTGTGACTATTTTACCGAACCCGAAAAAGCAAGAATAGGATACAAATATGTTTTCGATCAAGGTTATGTTATTGATTATCCATTAACTATTCTTAATATTTCTAACAACAATCTAACTGATGTATTGTATAATGCTAGTGTATATCGTGACGAAGAAGGGCAAATCCAAGGTGTTTTTGCATCAGCACATGATATAACCGAACGAAAGAAAATCGAACATGAAATTAATCTTAAAAGTCAAGAATTATCGAAACTTAATTCCGAGAAAGATAAATTATTTTCAATCATCGCCCACGATTTGCGAAGTCCATTTAGCGGTTTCTTGGGTCTAACCCAAATGATGGCTGAAGAATTGCCAACATTAACTTTAGAAGAAATCCAAAAGATTTCTTTAGCAATGCGAAACTCGGCAACAAATCTATACAAACTTCTTGGGAACATGCTTGAATGGTCTCTAATTCAACAGGGTTTAATACCTTACGAACCGAAGGCGATTAAATTGCGCGAAACAATAGATGAAAGCTGTGAAATTACATTAGGACAAGCGGAAAACAAGTCCATTAAATTAATATGTAATATTCCTGAAAATACTCAAGTGTTTGCTGATAATAATATGCTGCAAACAGTATTCAGAAATCTGCTTTTCAATTCTATCAAATTTTCAAATAGGGGTGGAAACATAAGTCTAACTGCCAAAAATATTGGTGATGAAATGATTGAAATATCAATTAAAGACTTTGGTATCGGTATGAGCCCGGAATTATTAAATGATTTATTTAAAATTGATATTCAAACCAATCGGAAAGGCACCGAAGGTGAGCCAAGTACAGGTCTGGGATTGATTATCTGCAAAGAATTTATAGAAAGGCATGGCGGCAACCTCTGGGTGGAAAGTGAAGAAGGCAAAGGAAGTACATTCTATTTCACATTACCAAGTAATATAAAAGGATAAATTTGTGAAGAAAGAAAACCAACATAAAAATTCAACTCTTCGCCAAAAGGCGGAAGAGCTCATAAACGAAAAACATTCAAATAAAGGGTCTAATCTGACCGAGTTGGATCTGCAGAAACTTAATCATGAATTAGAAGTTCATCAAATCGAACTGGAAATGCAAAATGATGAATTGAATGCCGCAATAATTTCGGCACAAGATGCTATTGCCTTATACGATTTTGCACCATCGGGATATTTTACAATTTCGAGGGTAGGTCAAATAATTAAGCTAAATCTGAAAGCGGCAAATATGCTAGGCAAAGAACGCTCTTTACTCGTAGGATGTATCTTTGGCTTTTATGTTTCTGACGATACAAAACCAATTTTCCGGCTCTTTTTAGATGACGTCTTTAAAATTAATTCACCTGCATCCTGCGAAATCAAAATAGTAAATAAAAGTGAAGAACTAATTGATGTTTTACTTACAGGAATAGTCTCCGATAACAAAAACCAATGTTTGATAACAGTCGTTGATATTACGAAACATAAACAGGTGGATGATGAACTTTTACAACGTGAACAACAATACCGTTTATTGGCTGAAAGTGTTTCCGATGTAATTTGGGTGCAGGATATTGAGAGCACTAAATTCCGATATATTAGCCCATCAATTGAGCGGCAATTAGGTTATACGGTTGAAGAAATATCAAAACACGGTCTTTCTACGACTATAGCCGCTTCTTCATTGCAGGGTTATAAAACAATATTTGAGAAAAGGATTCAACTATATAAAAATGGATTACAAGATACTTTTACTGACGAAATCCAACATATTCATAAAAATGGAAATTTAATTTGGGTTGAGACAAATACGAGATTGTCTGTAAATCCACTGAATGGTCGACTTGAAGCAAATTGTGTATCACGCGTTATTACAGAACGAAAAAAAGCGGAGCTGGAAATTAGTCTTAAAAATCAAGAATTATCTAAACTTAATTCTGAGAAAGACAAACTCTTTTCTATCATAGCCCACGATTTGCGAAGCCCATTTAACATTTTCTTGGGTTTAACCCAAATCATGACGGAACAATTGCCAACATTAACTCTACCTGAAATACAAAAGATTTCTTTTGGAATGCGAGACTCGGCAATAAATCTATTCAAACTGCTTGAAAACCTGCTCGATTGGTCAAGAATAGACCAGAATTTAATTCCTTTCGAACCGAAGATAAATAAATTACAAAAAACAATCAATGAAAGCTTGGAAATAATATTGGGACAAGCGGAAAACAAGTCCATTAAATTAGAATTGAATATTCCTGATAACATTCAAGTTTTTGCTGATAGTAATATGCTGCAAACAGTATTCAGAAATCTGCTTTTCAATTCTATCAAATTTACTAAAAGGGGTGGATGCATAAGTCTAAGCGCAAAAAATATTGGTGATGAAATGATTGAAATATCAATTAAAGACTTTGGTATCGGTATGAACCCGGAATTAATGGAAAATTTATTTAGAATTGATATTCGAACCAACCGTAAAGGCACCGAAGGTGAGCCAAGCACAGGTCTGGGATTGCTTATTTGCAAAGAATTTATCGAAAGGCATGGCGGCAACCTCTGGGTGGAAAGTGAAGAAGGCGTAGGAAGTACGTTTTATTTTACTCTTCCTAAAGCAGAATTTTAAGAAGTTATGAGTTATGAGTTATGAGTTATGAGTTATGAGTTATGAGTTATGAGTTATGAGTTAT
>JBAXXL010000042.1:0-33357 GCA_037127915.1 bacterium | reverse complement strand
ATTAGTAATAGAGTAATATAAATTAGGGATAGATTTTGGGTCTATCCCTTTTTTTTGCTGATGAAAAAATTCAACCAGTTCCTGGTTGCCGACTCTGTAATAGCTATGCCACAGGTTTCACCCGCGGTTATTGAGATTAAGCTCTTTCAGAGATATGTGCCAATATATTAATGATATAGATTCCCTCTTTCGCGGGAATGACACTTCTTTCTTTATAAACTTCCAACTTCATAAACTTTATGAACTTTATGAACTTTAGGAACTTACTTGTGCGATCTTTTTATTCGGCAGACATAGAAATTGGTATCGTTTTTTCGCCAATAGGCAGGGAAGAATATATCGGCAGGCAGGCATAGGAAAAAATCATCCGTTGTATAAGATTCTATGTATTCTTCAAAAAGCTCTACGGCTTCGTCGAAATCTGTACAAGTTTCTTTGATCTCGAACATATCTTTTGCTATACACATTGGATCTTGTGCGAAGGAATAAGCAAGAAAGTACTCTATATTTATCGGCAATATGCTCATCGACACTGATAATCCCGATACTTCCACATCACCTAATCCGGTCAACCCAACTTCCTGAGCGCAAGCGCGTGACAAATCAATAACGCGGGGCGGTACAAAGGGTCCGCGGTCATTTATCCGAGCAAATGTAAAACGATTATTACTAAGATTTACAACCTTAATTATAGTACCAAACGGCAAATCCAGGTGAGCCGCTGTAAGTTTATTTTGATTAAACACTTCACCGCTCGAAGTTTTTCTCCCATGGAATTTATTAGCGTAATACGACGCAATCCCTAATTGCTTGAATAAGCGCCCGGGGCATTCGTTTATTTCTTCATAAATAATTGGTGCTGTTGCAGTATCGGATTCAACAAAATCGAAATACGTTTGCGTTCTTAAAATAAACTCGTTCTCTTGGGACTTAAGACCCAAGGTAAAACAAATTGTAAGAAGTAATATAATTGATAATCTTGGGAGCATTTTGCCTATTTGTCTATATATCCTATCGTATGAACTAATGTAATGAATTTATTTTTATCCAACTTCATTAGTTTCACAATTTTGTCATTATCAAACGAACCGCGGGCTACTGTTCCAATACCTTCCGAAGCGCAGATTAAGTATATATTTTGTGAGATATAACCTGCATCGCGTCCTGCATAGAATTGATATCTTGCCGCGTCTTGCACCTTGCCCATTTTAGCAATATCAGCCACTATAATAAGTTCGAAATCGGCTTTGCCAACGAACACCTGCGTTCCGGTTTCCTTGCGGATATCTTCATTCGCTAATTTCTCAAGAGAATTGTCAATAGGATTGTAAAAATACAATCCGTCGTCTTTAGCTAGATATAGGCTCAATTCCTGCATATTCATCGCTGTTGGTGCTGTGTATCTATTATCTTCCGGACGGTTCAATCCGTTTGCCGCCCAAAGTATATTCGAGATTTTCTGATTGTTTAATTTTTCGGTAGTGAAAGTTCTTGTTGTTTGTCTTTTTTCGAGACATTCCATTAAGGATTTACCCTTATCTAATTCAGGTTTTGGTAATTGGATTTTATTTTGTGAAAAAATTGTCATATAACTGCATATTAGTATTAAAAATGATGAAATTACTGTTTTCATTCGATATAACCTACGATAAAAAAAGTTATAACGTATTAAATTGGATTGTATTTTTTTTGTGAAAAATGGGTATCATACTTCATAAAATTGGTTTTTTAACTAAAAAACAGTTAATTTAGTTTTTTTTAATATTAAAATTGAGTAAAAATGAAACGAATAATAATCATTATTTTTGGTGTATTATTTTGCATATCAAGTCTAATTGCTCAAGACCAAAAGACAACCGGCACTATAGAAGATGCCTTTAAAGCAATAAAAGCAAAGGATTACGTAAAAGCGGTAACTTTATATAATGAAGTCATAAAGATTAATACAGTCTATTCGCCTGCTTATTACGGACGTGGTTTGGGTTTGTTTTATCAATCGCAATACCTTCCTGCACTTAATGATTTCGATAAAGCAATCACTTTAGATGAGAAATATGGTGATGCATATTTCGCACGTGGTGTTTGCTATGTAGAACTCAATAATCTTACTTCAGCTGTTAGTGATTTTCAAAAAGCCGCGGACTTAAAACCCGATATGGCGGAAATATATTATGCTTGGGGTAATGCTTTATATATAAAAAGTGATTATGAAAAAGCTATTGCCAAATACGGTAAAGCTATTGAAAAGAACAATAAATATGCTGATGCATACTATGGAAGAGCGGCTTGCTTCAGGTTGATGAAAAATAATACCGCCGCACTGACAGATTTCCAAAAATATATTTCATTAGCCGGTGAAAATGCTGAAATGGCTGATGAAGCCCATCGAATGATTGATTTAATTAACGAAGGAAGATAATTAATGAAAAAAAATCTAATTACAAAAATACTAATTATTCTTGTGCTACTTGTTGCTGTAAATTCAGCTAAAGCGCAAGATGTTTTGAACGGAAGATTATCGGGAAATTTCCAAATAGAGGCTCAATCATATACAAAAGATTCTTTGATTGGCGCGCCCGCGGTTAACGAGAAGGTGCTATCGAACAGCTTTCTGAATTTGATTTATACAACAGCGAATTTGGAAGTTGGGGCTCGCTACGAAGCCTATATGGGACCTATGTTAGGTTATGATCCACGCTACAAAGGGCAGGGCGTTTCTTATTTATATGGAAGATATCACAATGAAATGATTGATATCACCGCCGGTGACTTTTATGAGCAATTCGGCAGCGGTATTATTTTCCGCGCTTATGAGCAAAGACAAATCGGTTATGACAATGCAGTTAATGGTGTTAGATTTAAAATCAAACCTATTGACGGTGTGCAAATAACTGCACTCGCCGGTAAACAAAGATTTTACTGGGAACAATATAGCGGTTATGTGCGTGGCGGAGACCTCAACATTAATTGGAATGACTTGATTGGCAGTCAAACTGACGCTTATAATTGGACGATGGGGGCAAGTGTAATAAGCAAATTTCAAGCAGATGAAGAACCTTTTTATAATTTACCATCCAATGTTTTAGCATACTCAGTTAGATCAAATATTCAAACGGATAAATTTAGTGTTGAAGGTGAATACGCATATAAATACAATGATCCTAATTCAGTGAATAAAATGAGTTTTAATCCCGGTAGAGGATTAATTGCTTCGGCTTCGTATATCCCTATAGACGGCTTGTCTGCTTCATTGAATTATCATTGGATTGACAATATGGATTTTCGATTGGATCGTACCGTAACAGGACTAAGCCCGGCACTCAATTTCATACCACCTCTAACCAAACAGCAAACCTATCGATTAGCTACAGCATATCCATTCGGAACTCAATTAACCGGCGAAACTGGTATCCAAGGCGAAATCACATATAAGGTTCCTAAAAAATCTTTATTAGGCGGAAAATACGGAACAGATGTAAATTTTAATTATTCAAGAGTATATAATACAGACTCAACAAACATTGATGATTTTACCTATGATTCACCGTTCTTAGGAATTGGAAAACGACTTTTATTCCAAGAGTTAAATATCGATTTAACACGAAAATGGAACAGCAAATTAAAATCAGGTTTAACATACATAAATCAAACTTATGACAAAGATTATTGTGAGTTTGCTAATGCCGCACACTATGGTAAAATCCATTCGAACATCTTGATTTTGGATAATACGTATAAATTTGAAAACGATCATGCTTTGCGTTTAGAATTGCAACACATGTGGGCTAAGCAAGATTCAGTCTTAGAAGTACCCGATAATCTGAACGGAAATTGGGCAATGGCACTTTTAGAATATACAATAGCACCAAAGTTTTTCTTCGCTGTCAGCGATGAATATAACTACGGAAATCAATTTACAGATAGACAGTTACATTACTATAGCGTCAGTGCTGGTTATATCGCCGAATCAACACGTATTCAAGTAAGTTGGGGTCGTCAGCGTGACGGTGTAGTTTGCGTTGGCGGTGTATGCCGATATGTACCTGCTACAAACGGTGTCTATCTATCAATAAGTTCATCATTTTAATAATAAATATATATAAGGCAAATAATGAAAACTAAAATCGAGCCATTTAAAATAAAATCTATAGAATCTATCCCTATCACTACGAAAGAAGATAGAATCAAATTCATGAAGGAAGCGAATTATAATCCTTTTAAATTACGTTCAGAACACGTTACTATAGATTTGCTTACCGATAGCGGTACAACAGCTATGAGTTCAAAACAATGGGCGGCATTGATGGACGGCGACGAAGCTTACGCAGGTAGCCGCAGTTATTATAAATTCGAAAACATAGTTCGCGAAATAACCGGTTTCAAATATATACTTCCAACTCATCAAGGCAGAGCCGCAGAGAAAATTTTATTTTCAATCTTATGTCGTGAAGGAATTGTTATCCCAAGTAATACTCACTTTGATACAACTCGCGGAAATATTGAATATGCAAATGGCAAAGCTGTTGATTGTGTTATTGATGAAGCTCACGACACACAATTGCTTTATCCGTTCAAAGGCAATATGGATTTGAAGAAACTCGAAGCCGTTATTACTAAATATGGTGCCGAAAACATTCCTGTTTGTATGCTTACTATTACAAATAACAGCGGCGGCGGACAACCTGTTTCAATGCAAAATATCAGAGAAACAAAAGAGTTATTGAAAAAATATAATATTCCTTTGTTTTTAGATGCTTGCCGTTTTGCAGAAAATGCTTACTTTATCAAAACACGCGAAAAAGGTTACGAAGACAAAACCATTAAAGAAATTTGTCAAGAAATGTTTTCTTATGCTGATGGCTCAACAATGAGTGCTAAGAAAGACGGTTTGTCAAATTCCGGAGGTTTTTTAGCAATGAACGACGATGAACTAATCAAAGCCGCTCAACAATTACTTATTATTACCGAAGGTTTTTTGACTTATGGCGGTTTAACACGACGTGATTTGGAAGCGTTGGCAGTGGGATTTGAAGAAGTTTTAGATTTTAATTATTTGGATTATAGAGTTGGTCAAGTAGAGTACCTTGGTGAAAAATTAGCTGAGTACGGTGTGCCATTTATCCGCCCGACCGGTGGTCACGGCGTTTACTTGGATGCTCGTTTATTAGCTCCACATATTCCTGCTCATCAATTTCCTGCACAAGCATTGTGCTGTGCCATTTACTTAGAAGGCGGTATAAGAAGCGTGGAAATCGGTTCGTTAATGTTTGGTAAATATGACGAAAAAGGTGACTTTATCGGCGCACCGATGGAATTAGTTCGTTTGGCGATTCCAAGAAGAGTTTATACCAAATCTCACATGGATTACATCGCCGAAGTTTGCGGCGAAATCTATAAAAACCGCGATAAATTACAAGGTATGCGCATAGCTTGGGAAGCGCAATATCTAAGACATTTCACAGTTGAAATGGAATACATTTAGTATTTAAATAAGTTATGTAGGAACACGGCGTGCCGTGTCTAATTTGAAACTCGTTACTAAGCACCTGCTTGGTAACGAGTTTTTTGTCTGAACGGGGATTTGTGGGATTTTAAGAATTAAGGGATGAGGAAAAAATGATTATTTCCCACCCATAATTTGAATATTATACTTGAATTACTTATTTTTGATTGTTGTGTAAATTAAATGTCCGAAATATGGCTTGATATGAAAAAGAAATTTAAATATGAATTAAAAAGTCTGATAGTAATATTCTTATTAATGACCAATATTGTCATTATATTAATATTTCTATTGAAGTTTAAGACAGATAAAATTGAGGTAGATGAACAATTTTACAATATTGAAGTATGGTTTAAAAAAGAATCACTTCCACAGTTGGATGGTCCGTTCCCAACCAGTTATAAAGGATATTATGATGAACCTAGTAAGTGGATGTTTAAACAAAAATTTATGTATTCTTATCAGGAAGAAGATCAATATTTTAAAAATAATTACCTCGAGATCGAGTTTGTAAGAGCGTTACCACCAGATGGCAAACCTGGTTTCTGTAGAATTGGTATTGAGGGTAAGGCATTCATTATCTGTTGGGTTAATGGAGTAGACGAAGAACAAAGCCTTGGCCGTATTTATGGATATGGGTTACCTTATTCTTCTGATATAGGAATATATACAGATAGCATATATTCAAATATCCCTCAACACGCTATCAAAAAAATGTATCCCGACTTCAAAGGGCACTACAAGCAATTGCACGTTAAGAGGATTTTAATTGATAATAATTACTCAATTTATACCAGAGATTTTTATTCTCACATAGAATTTGATAATTTCCGATTTGGTGTGGATTTTAGAGATCGCTTCTTAAACAGTGGTGAGTAGTTGTCAAGATATTGTAATACTATCTCCTTGAGAACGATGAGGAAAAATATTGTCTAAATCAGGATAGTCAGGATTTGTGGATTAAAAGGATAAGGAAAAAAATAATAAATTGATTTTAAAGCCAACCCTCAATAGGATTGAATGAGATTATATTTTTCTCAAATTTTGCTATAAATCATATTTTTCTTAATTTAGAATATTGTTGAAAATGAGTTCAAAGATTCTTGCGGATTTACTGTCAACTACTTGAATTCATTTTAAAACATTTATCAATTTTTTAAGGATATTGTTTTATGAAAAAGTTTATTCTACTATTTGTATTTCTTTTCCCGGTTTTTGCCTATTCGGCACCCGAGCCTACTCCACGTGCTCTATTTGATTTAATTAAGAAATCAAATAGTATGAGATACAATATTGGATTTCTTGAAAATGCTATTACTCCTGTTGATTATTCAATGAGGTTAAATACAACAAACTTTTATCGTGTGGAGACTGAGGATAAAATTACAATAAATGAGTTTCAAGTTTCAGATTCTGCCAAGTATTATTATAATTTAGCAGAATCCGAATATCAAAGCAAGAATTTAGATAAAGCAAGGTTCTATTATTTAAAAGCTCTTAAAGTTCAACCAGATTATTATTATGTACAAAAATATGTTGGTCAAACATATAGTTTCGAAAATAACATTGATTTAGCCATTTTTTGGTATGAAAAAGCAATCCAGAATAATAGTATGGATTATATGGCACATTGGTTTTTAGCTGATTCATATTTTCAAAAAAGGGAAGAAAAGAAGGCTCTATCAGAAATTATTATGGCAAAAATACTTGACCGCAACAATAAGCTAATAGATAAATCATTGAATAAGATACTATTAGATAAGAGAATGGATACCACGACTTGGTTATTTACACCACAATATGAGCTGAAAGTCATTTCAGATCGGGAAGTAACTGTTTCTATTGATTCGGATTGGATGATTTACGGAATGGCTAAAGCCGCCACAGTTTATCAAGTGCCACTAATAGATGCATTCGGGGAAGATACAAGTGATTTTAATATACCTCAACAAGGATATTGTCTTTTGGTGATGTGCCAAGGATATTTAAATACCAAAAAGGGAGGAAAAACGAAGGATAGAACACACGCCTTATACTCTGAAATTACTTTAGCAAAATTAGAAAAAGCAGTAAAAAAAGATTTTCTTTTAGAATTTATTTATTTTGAAATTATTCTTCCTAAACATCCTGATTTTGTCTATACTTTACCAACCAAAGAATTGGAAAAAATCCAGGAATACCTAATCAAAGTTCGATACGATAAATAAAACTAAAGCCGCTCAAAAAGCGGCTTTTATTTTATTCACCAATGAAGTTTGGTTTCTCCGTTCGTTGTCTTAGGGATTAATTGCCTAATTGTCTATTTTCTTTCTTTCTTTTTGTGCGGGGCTGTGCCGCGCCGGATTATTTATAATAGAATAGAAGATGAAAAAGAATGTTCACGAAATAAAATATTGAATTGTAGAGACGTAGCATGCTACGTCTCTTATTCTGAACGTGGGTTTGTGGGATTAAAAGTATTAAGAATAAAATAATAAATTGATTTTTAAAGCCAACCCTCAAGGGGATTGAATGAGAAAAAAGAATGGTTAATGATATTGAATTTATAAAATAATACAAGTATAACACCGTTTTTAATTTATATTATTATTGAGGTAAAAATGAAATATAGAATAATTTTAGAACAAGATGAGGACGGGATATATACAGCAATTTGTCCTTCATTACCTGGTTGTATATCACAAGGAAAAACACGTAGCGAAGCATTGGTTAATATTCAAGATGCCATGGAAGGTTATATAGCAAGTCTTAGAAAACATAATGAAGCAATACCAACACCCATATATGAAGAATATCTTGAGTTGGCTTTATGAGCAAACTTCCAGTTTTGTCCGGTAAAGAATTGTGTAAATTGTTACAATTAATCGGCTATCTTTTCGACCACCAAACGGGTAGTCATATTATTTTACGCAATGAGAGCTATCCGTTTCGTCGATTAACAGTCCCAAACCATAAAGAGATTTCGAAAGGAACTTTGCGTAATATAATCAGAGAAGCAGGTTTAACATTGGATGAATTTATTGATATGATTTAATAGCATTTATGATCCAAGCAACCTGCAAAACATACCTTGCCATAGTTAGACATAATTTAAATTAAAGTCGCTCATAAAAGCGGCTTTTATTTTATTCACCAGTAAAGTTTGGTTTGCGTTTTTCAATGAAAGCTTTTTTCCCTTCTGCGTAATCTTTACTGTCATATACCAATCGGCGGAGACCCTGGATTCGCTCGAATGTATCGGGTGTAATAGGGTGGGAGTTGCCGAAAATTCGCAATTGCTCTTTGATTACAGCTATACTTAATGGCGAATTCGCTAAAATCTGCTCACACGAAAATTCGGTGATTTTTTCTAATTCTTCTAAATTTGGCGCTAAATGGTTTAATATGCCGTGGTGTTTGGCTTGATGAGCATTAATTGGTAAAGCTGTGAAGAACATTTCTTTTGCAGTGTGATGCCCCACCATATTAATAAAATGTAAGATACCCGACGAATTATAAGGTATGCCGATTTTAGCAGGAGTAATAGCGAACGAAGCTGTATAGGTACCCAAAAGCATATCGCAAACAAAAGCTAAATCGCAGGCACCGCCCCAAACTCCGCCTTCTATCATTGCAATAACCGGCGCGGGAACTTTCTGAATTGCGCGTATAACAGTTTCTAAAGGGTCATTGTAGGATAATGGATCGCGTCCAGAGTCAGGTAATTCATTAATATTATATCCCGCTGACCAAACTTTTACACCCGGGTTTGCGCGGATTATCACAACACGCGCTTTGAGTGATGTAAAGTTATCCAACGCATCTATTATTTCATTCAACATTGTATGGTTCAGCGAATTTCGTTTCGCATCATTGTCTAAGGTTATCGTTCCAATTTGATTGGAAAAATCTGTTTTGATGTATTGCATTTTACAATCGTAAATTTATTATAAAAGTTATTTTCAATTATGTAATATATAAAAAACAAATTTAAGCATTTTATTATTATCAACAAATAACTTTTCTTTAAAAAAGAAGGCATTATCGGTAATAACGCCTAAAAAGTTTTATGAATTTTTATTAATGTAAGGTAAATTTCACAGAATTAGAATAACGCCCCTTGCTTGTTAACATTTGTAGAACTTTCTTTAATTTCATATTCGTTTCCAATCAATTCCAGAAAAGCTTTTTCATCAAGTATTGTTATTCCGAGTTTCAATGCCGAATCGTATTTGGAACCCGGGTTAGCTCCGACTACTACATAGCTTGTGCTTTTGCTTACGGATTTTGTTTCCTTTCCACCTAAAAATTCTACTTTATGGGCGGCTTCTTTACGGCCTATTGATTCCATTTCACCAGTGAAAACAAATGATTTTCCGGTTAATGTTCCATCGGTAATTGTTGCTTTAGATTCATCGGCTGTGAAACATAAACCAAATTCTTTCAGTTTATTAATTAGCTCAATTTTCTTCGGATTTTGGAAAAAGCTGACTATGGAATCAGCCATTTTCTTGCCTATATCGCGGATTGCGGTTAGTTTTTCGATATCTGCCGTTATTAATTCATCAACATCTTTGAAGTTTTTGGCTAAAATTTTTGCACCCCCTTCGCCTATAAATCGGATGCCAATTCCAAAGAGAACACGTTCGAAAGGTTGTTTTTTTGAGTTTTCAATCGCTTCTAATAGCTTTCCAACTTTCTTTTCGCCCCAACCTTCGATATTTTTTAAATCTTCGCTGTGCTTGTTTAAATCGTAAATTTCGGCTATTGATTTCAGCAAACCGATATCGACTAATTGCTCAACAACTTTTTCGCCGAAACCTTCGATATTCATTGCATTCAAACTAACGAAATGCTCAAGTTGGCGCTTAAGTATATATTCGTTGTCCGGGTCGTCGCAGTAATAATTCACTTCACCTTCCGGACGATATAATTTACAACCTGATTCGGTAAATTCAGGAAAAGCATAAGGTACTGAATCAGAGTTCCTTTTTTCCAAAACCACCCCAACAACTTTTGGGATCACATCGCCGCCTTTTTCGATTATAACGGTATCGCCCAAGCGAAAATCGCGTTCTTCGATATAATCGGCATTGTGCAATGTAGCGCGCTTAATTGTTGAACCGGCGAGAAAAACAGGTTCTAATTCAGCTACAGGTGTTACTGTTCCGGTTCGACCAATTTGCAAAGTAATATTATTCAGCGTCGTTTCTGCGGCTTCGGCAGTATATTTGTAAGCAATTGCCCAACGTGGTGAACGAGCAACAAAACCAAGCTCTTCCTGCTGAGCGAATGAATCAACCTTAATAACTACACCATCAATTTGGAATGGAAGCGTTGGGCGTTTTTCACGATATTCTTCGATAAATCCGAAAACCTCTTCAAGTGAATCGCAAAGTTTATGTGCTGAATAAACATTGAAGCCAAGTTTCTCTAGCAATTCGATTGTTTCGTGGTGGGATTCAAGCTTAATTTGCTCGGTTCTCAGAAAGTAGGAAAACATATTGAGATGTCTTTTTGCGGCAGACTTCGGATCCAACAGTTTTAATGTGCCGGCTGTTAAATTTCTAGCGTTAGCAAAAGGTTTATCACCGGATTTAGTTTTCTCGGCGTTGATTTTATCAAAATCTTCCTCGAATATGATTGCTTCGCCGCGAACCTCGAAATCGGTGAGCGGTTGGTCCTTGTATTGATAGGATTCAATCTCGATTGGGAGTGTCCTAATAGTTTTTACGTTATGGGTGATGTCGTCACCGCGAAATCCATCGCCCCGGGTAACAGCGTAATCGAGCTTAGAATTTTTGTAAATACAGCTCAGCGATACACCATCAAATTTTAATTCAACTGCATAACGAATATGCTGGTTAGGTAAAAGTTTCCTAACACGCGCATCAAATTCCTCGATTTCCTCTTTTGAATAAGTATTAGAGAGTGAGAGCATTGGTTCTTGATGCTCGATTTGTGTAAAACTGCTGATAGAATCTCCACCCAAACGCTGAGTAGGGGAGTTCGGGGATAAATATTCCGGGTTTTGCTTTTCAAGTTCATCTAATTCCCGAAAAAGAGCATCATATTCGCGGTCGCTAACTAAAGATTCAGCATCAATATAATATGCTTTATCATATTTGTTAATTAATGCTCTTAAATTTTCTATTCTTGATTGAATTTCTTTCATTGTTTTCTATATATAATTTCAAAGAAGAACTTATTTATTAAAGACGTCAATACGGACTAAATTATTATCATTAATGTATGTATTCACAAAGTCCAAACAGTCTTCGACTGTTATTGCATTATATTTCTCGATTGTTTCAAAAGTTCTTTCTGGGTTGTTAAAGAATGTACTATTCAAACATAGTGTTTCAGCCAAACTTGAGGACGAAAGCAAACTATTAGCGTACTGCATTTTCATTTGATTTTTAGTTCTTTCCAAATGTTGCGCAATTACTTCGCGGTCATTCAGCTTGTTGATTTCTTCCATTAATAACACATTAAGCTCATCGGGTGTTGTTTTGTCATCATTAGCAATTGCATAAAATGTAAGCAAGGAACTTTTTTCTCGCTGGTCAGGGTAAGCAGAAGTTTCCGAAACACATTGTTTCTTATATAAAAGATTATTATATAAAATCGAACTTTTTCCATAACCTGCTATTGCTGAAATTATATCTGTAATATACGATTTATCATCCAAAAAACTTGGTGCGTGATATGATAAAAACACACCGGAATATGGAACAGTATCAACATAAGATGCATATCCGGTCTTAGTTTCAGAGAAATCATTTATTGGGAAACCATTAACTTTCTTTTCTTCCGAAAAATATTTAGCGGCTAATTCGAATATAAAATCGGCTGGATAATCGCCCACAATTGCCAATGTTGCATTTTGAGGTGCGTAAAATGCATGGAAAAATTCACGAGCCTGCTCTAATGTAGAATTTGCAACATCTTCGCTACTTCCGTGAACCTCCCAATTGTATCCCGATTGTTTTGGATATGCTGTTTCGGCTAATAATTCTCTCCATCGACCGTAGGGTTGATTCAAAACAGTTTGTTTTATTTCTTCGATTACCACTTTCTTTTGATTTTCGAAAGCTTCTTCGGTTGGGTCCATATTAAACATTCTGTCAGATTCGAGGAAAAAAGCAAGTTCGATCTGATTTTTTGGCAAAGTCATAATATATGAGGTCCAATCATAATTTGTATAAGCATTGTTTGTGCCGCCTGCTTTTGAAGAAATACTATCGAATTTACCTTTGGGCAAATTTGCAGTTCCTTCGAACATTAGGTGCTCAAAAAGATGCGCAAAGCCTGTTTGGTGAGGCTTTTCGTTCTTAGATCCTGTTTTATAAATTAGATGTATGCTTACCACCGGACAAACAGGCAAAGGGAAATATACAATATTCAGGCCATTTGCGAGTCTCTTTTGAAATATTGGGGTTTCGTTCATTCGTTATCCAAAATAAGTTTTTTGTAATCGTGTTGAAAAAAAAACCAAAATAAACATAAGAAATTTCAAAAAAAAATTTGCTTTGTAAATTTTTTTGTGTAAATTTGTTTTTGGTCAGTGTACAAATAATCTGACAGATTACTAAAAAATCCTATATTTCAATTTGGAATTATGGATAAGAAAATGGTAAGTACAACATAGGAGAGGGCTTATGCAAATATGCAAAACCTACTTTATAATAACGTTACTTATAGTTATTTTTCTCGGATCTTTTTCCGATGCAGATGCAAAAAGAAAGAGGTCATATAATCGCGATAAAAATCGCAAAGAAGCTTTATATTTATTACGCTCCGGTTCTGATGATTTATCGAACTTAGCCGGATTGACGCCGATAGCTAACGATAGTACGGCTAGTGCAATGCGTAAAAAAATGATGGAAGCGACCGAAGAGATTTCGAGTGAAACTGAGTACGAAGGTGAATTAGGCGAGGATGAGGCTGAATTAGCTCTTGAAGATGACGTAGTCATCAGTTTGGACGACTTTAAGAGACTATGGTTAGATTTTGTTGACGATGAATCAGGTTCGTCAGTAACAATCGCAGGTGTCTCACAATTTGAGATCATGAATGAAATTATGGGTTGGCTTGGCACGCCATACCACTTTGGAGGATCGACTCGCAAAGGTATAGATTGTTCTTCGTTTACGCAACAGATTTATCGTTCTATTGCAAATATTATGCTTCCAAGAACTGCTCGCTCACAAATAACAGTCGGCGATAGGATTTCAAAAAAGAACCTGCAGTTTGGGGATTTAATATTTTTCAATACACGACGGCGAGTATTTGTGTCGCATGTAGGTATATATCTAGGCGATGATTTATTTGCCCACGCAAGCTCCAGATATGGCGTTTACATTGGTTCTCTAAAATCTACATACTATAATAAGCGTTTTATTGAGGGTCGGAGATTGACCGCAGACGATATTAAAAGGTATGGAATTGATAAAAAATCGAATATTGATAATTAACACTTTTTAAAGCCTGCGAAAGCAGGCTCTTTTGTTTTAGTTGAAAGGTAAATTCTGTGATTCAATTTTCAAATAATACAATTGATGGTAAAATAAGTCTTTCAGTATCTGGTAGAATTGATGGACTAACCTCGAAACAATTGGAAGCCGAATTCGTTAAATTAATCGAATCGGGTGTACGCATTATTGTAGCTAATATTAAAGAAGTTATATATATTAGCAGTTTAGGTTTGCGCGTATTTTTAAAAACCCACCAAAAATTAACACAAGCCGGTGGTGAATTAATCATTTATCAACCGGGTGAAGAAATTCTTGCCACTTTTAAAATGGGTGGTTTTGATAGAATTTTTAAAATCTTTAATTTGGAAGAAGAGCTAAAATCCAATATTATTGATATATCAATCCCAAAAGACTCTGTCATTACAGAAAGACAATTAGACAATAAAAGAATTAAGTCTATCAAGAAAAGCGATTCTTTAGGTAGTCTTTCTGTTATTGGCAGTACTGATAAGTTATCTCATAGTTCATATTCCGAAAAAGATGTACAGTTAATCCCTTCAAATCAGATTCGTTTTGGCCTGGGATTAGCCGCTATAGGCGATGAGTACGAAAATTATAAAACATATTTCGGTGAAGCTCTAGTGATTAACAACTCGATAATATATTATCCTGCTGTTAGGCATTCGGCTGTTGATATTATGGAATATTCACAAACAGCATCTGTAATCAATTACAATTTTTTAAATGGCTTTTCATTTAACGGCAGTTTCAATTATGTTCTTTCAATTAATAGCATAGGCGAATATTTCAGTCTTAGTGAGATAAATGACATATTGCTCGAGGAAACAAAAGCTACGGCATTAGGTATTGTTTTTATAGCCGAATCCAAAGGTATATATGGATTAAACCTGAAGAAAACGCCAATTATTGATAATGCTGTTGGTGATAAAACAATTTTTGACAGCGATAATTTTACTGATTGGATGAATTATCCAATTGAGCCGCACGATGCACATCATGTAGTGGCTGGGTGTGGAGTTCTTATTAAAGATTATGAAGATGTTAGAAGAAAGTATTCGGAAATCTTACCTAACGATTCAAATTTTCATATTCATGGCGCAGTTTTTGGAAAAGGGATCATTAATAGCGACCTGGGCAATATTGAAAATGAGTTGAATAAGTTAACATCGAATTTTGAAATAAATAAAGTACAACATTTACTACCAAATTCAAAATTCAGCAACATTGTGGTCGGCATTATCGTATTAGAATAAGAAAACAAAAATTTTATATATAAAAGGTAATAAAAATGAAAAAATTAACAATATTTGCACTGGCGATTGGCTTTATTCTATGTGCAAACATATTGAAAGCACAGGATGAACCGGAATTCAAAAATTATAATATGATTTCCGGATATGTTGAATACAAATTGAGCGGTGTTCAAACCGGTACTCAAGAGTTGTATTTTGAGGAATACGGTAAATATGAGGCTAAGTACTCAAAAGGTGAATATGATTATATGGGTCAAAAAGGTACTTTTAATCAAGTCAATATTATAACACCAGAAGCAGTTTATAGTATAGATTTAAACAAATCACAAGGAGTGAAATTACCAGCACCGGATTATACAAAAGTAATTGAAAAATTTGAAACTGAAGGCGGCGATTTTGATAAAGTACAAGATCAATCAATGAAAGAAGGTGGGTTTATTAAGATGGGTACTGAAAAAGTTCTTGATAAAGATTGTGTTGTTTGGGAATTAGAAAAAAATGGAGCTAAGGTAAAAATTTGGCTATGGAAAGGAATAGAATTGAAAATTGAACAAAGTTCTCAAGGTGCTACTTCATCTCAAGAAGCTGTTAAAATAGTGGAAGAAGAAGCTATTCCTTTTGTTAAATTCGATGTTCCATCGGGTGTAACATGGGTAGATCCTAAAACAGGTAAACCAATAAAAGAAAAATAATATTTGTATTGTAATGCTAAATAGCTACTTAGGCAAAAGGAAAATAAAATTTCTTTTGCCTAAGATTTTTTTTAGTAAATTTGTACTCATTTAAAAACCAGAATTAAGAAAATATGATAAACTTTTTCGAAATAGATATACGCCGTGCGGCTTGTCACGGAATAGATCCAAAAAAAACGGGTCTCGAACACGCCACAGTTCTTGTTGACAACCAACTTTGCGATATATCTCAAGAAGTATTTGAATTAATAAAAGATAGATTAGCCAAAGCCGCAGAAAGAGAAACAAAAGCTTTTCAATTAGAAATCGATTATACCAACCAAGGTTCATTCTTTGGACTTTGCCATGATTTAAAGAACCAATCAGATGAAGTCTTTTTAAGTCGTTCGTCGGATATTGCACATTTATTAGCTGAAGCGCAAACAAAAAACACTATCCCCGGCGGGAATTTAATATTCTTAGAAGCTGTTGATCAACGTGGAAGAACTGCATATATAGTAATTAAAGCTGAAACGATATTTGCTCTGCGCTATGAGATTGTCAATAGACAGAGCAAAGTTCGTATGATTCAGGATTTGTTCATGTCTCAACAACAAAAAATGTATAAATTTGGCGTTATTTACGAACGTGGCGAAGAGGAAAAAGAACTCTATAAAGAACTGGAGGAGCCAAACTACGAATTTGGATGTTTCCTTTTTGATGACCAATTCAATGTTGGTTCAAAATTGGCGGAGTATTTTTATAAAGATTTTCTCGGCTTTTCAATAGATTCAAATCCTAAAATTCAATCAAAGAAATTCTATGTTAATACCGAAAATTTCATCAAATCCAACGTGGAAACTCAAACGGAAAAAGAAGAATTACTTAAAGTTCTGAAACACGAGTTTTTGAACCACGACGAAACCGATAAAATTACTCCTCGCGATTTCGCTGATTTGTATATCCAGGAACCAGCAGTAAATTCTCTTTATCACAATGAAATAGCACAGTATCTACCTGAAATAATTCTAAAAGACCCATCGTTAATTAAAAATAATTTGCAAAGAAAGAAATATGCGTTTCCAAACGATATAGTTATAACCGGACCAAACAACACGTTCGATATTAATGTGAAGATACTTAAATCTATGGACGATTTGAAAGATGTTGATTTCTCGAACCGAGATTATACTTTAGTGAAGATTTTAGGCAAACCGGAATTAGAAAAGTAGGAGAGCAATATGTTAGTAATTGGTATAACAGGAATAATTGGAAGCGGAAAATCACTGGCTGTGGAATATTTGGCTGAAAAAGGCTATGTTGTTTACGATATGGATTCGAAAGCAAAAGAGCTTATGGCAATGGATGATAATATTAAGCAGAAAATCCGAAAAGCTTTTGGGGAAGAATCCTTCACTCCCGATGGTACTCCAAATACTGAATTCATAAGTCAAGCTGTTTTCGGACAACATAATAGCAAAAAGCTCGATTTACTAAACTCAATCGTTCATCCTGCGGTTATTGACGATATGATTGCATTTACCGAAAGCGAGATGGATAACGGCACTGATGTTGTGTTTTTGGAAAGTGCCTTAATATTGGAATCAGGGTTGGACGAAGGTTGCGACTATATTATTAATATTGATTCCACAAAAGAGATTTGTTTGGAAAGAGTAATGGCAAGAAGCGGATTAACCGAAGCTCAAGTTTTAGAACGGATGAACTCCCAGTTTTCTCCCGAACAAAAGCGCCAATTTGCCGATTTCACCATTAATAACAATTCCACAAAGAAAGATTTTTTCTCGGCTTTGGAACTGATTTTAGATATAGTTCTATCGCTTCCGGAAAAAGATTTCGAAAATACTGAAGAATAATCTTATTTATTTCAGAAATTATTCTTATTTTAGAAAAATCAAATATGTAATGTATTTGATTTTTTCTGTTGTTAAGTTAGATAATAATAATTTTATTAATATAAAGTGGAATTAATATGAAAAGAATTTTAATAATTACTATGTTTTTATTAACCATATTAACAATAAGAACATTCTCTCAAGAAGAGCCGGTATTTAAGAAATGTGATATGATTTCCGGATATGTTGAATATAAGGTCAGTGGTACAGCTAAAGGAAAAGCTGAATTCTTCTTTGAAGAATATGGATTATACAGTTCTGTTTTAGAGGATTTAAATGTTGATACTTTAAATAAAACAGCACAGTTTAAAAATGTCGAAATATCTACACCGGATTCTGTTTATAGTATTGATCTTCTCAAAGCTACCGGCACAAAAAGCGCTTTACCCGATAAGTCAAAAGCTAAAGAATTATTTGAAATAGAAAAGGGCGATTTCGAAAAAGTAAAAACTCAATTAATGAAAGATGATGGTTACATCAAAGTTGGAAATGAAAATATACTTGACAAAGATTGTACAATTTGGGAACTGAATGCAAATGGTTCAACAACAAAGATATGGGTATGGAAAGGCATTGAATTAAAGATTCTTATGAAATCGGATGAATATGAATTATCGCAGGTAGCTATAAGATTTGTAGAAGAAGAACCAATACCATTTTCTAAATTTGAACCACCTAGCGGTGTTAAGTGGGAAGTAACAAAATAAATGATTATTTTAGAAAATCAAATATGTACAATGTTTGATTTTTTTAATCATTAAAAAACAAATATGAAATCAATATATCTTATAGACGGAATGAGCGTTGTATATCGTTCGTATTATGCAATGGCAAATAGCAAGTTAACTAATCCCAAGGGTGAGCCTTCGGGAGCTTTATCCGGTTTTGCCAATCAATTGGACACTTTAATAAGAAGCAAAAAACCGGAATATATAGCTGTGGTGTTCGATGTTCGCGAGCCGACTTTCCGACACATAATGTATCCGGAATATAAAGCTAACAGAGCTGTATTTCCGGAAGAAATGGAAATCCAAATGCCGAAAATTAAGAATATAATTGATTTATTGGGCATACCTCAATTAGAAAAATCAGGCTACGAAGCTGACGATATAATCGGGACATTAGCCAAGAAAATGGCTAATGAAGAAACAACAGTATTTTGTTTAACAGCCGATAAAGATTATTACCAACTGGTTGACGATAATATATTTCTTTTGAAATCGGACAACGCGAATTATGAACCTACTTTTGTTGATACAGAATATGTAATAAACAAAACTGGTGTTCATCCTGATCATATAATCGATTTAATGGCATTGATCGGCGATGCAAGCGATAATATACCTGGTGTAAAAGGAGTGGGTCCAAAAACAGGTCTTCCATTAATCCAAAAGTATGAGACAATTGAAAATTTATATAACCATCTAGATGAAATTGAGAAAGATTCCCTTAGACAAAAGCTAATTGAGAACAAAGAAGTAGCAATGCTTTCGAAAGAATTGGTTACAATAGAAACTGATGTAGAAATGGATGTTACTATTGATTCATTACGGATAAAAGAGCCTGATTATCCACGGCTTGATGCGTTTTTGAAAAGCGAAGGTATGGAACGCTTGCGTCTTAGATGGTTCGAAAAATGGAAAAAAGCCTCAAAAGATTCACCCCAAGAACAAGAAGAGGAAGTTTGTTTCGATTGCCATTCTGAAGACAAAGTTGATTATAGATTGATTGACGAAGAAAATCAACTACAGGAACTAGTCAAATATTTGGCCGGTTTTAATGAATTTGCTTTTGACTTAGAAACCAGTTCACTGGATACGTATAATTGCGATGTTGTCGGAATTTCTATATCTGCTGAATCGAAGAAAGCTTTTTATATAGCGGTAGAAAGCGAAGAAGTTATAATGCTCGATTTATTCACGCAAGCCGCAAAATTCAAAGGTATTCCGAAAGCTACTATAATAAAGTATTTAAAACCTATTTTGGAAAATAATATTATAGGTAAATACGGACAGAACATTAAATTCGACGCCGGAATTTTGCGCCGTTGGGATATATATACCAAGCCTTTGATATTCGATAGTATGTTAGCGTCCTATTTGCTAAACCCTGACGATAGACACAATATGGATGATTTATCGCGCAAATGGCTAAATTATAGCCCAATACCTATAACTGAACTAATTGGTGATAAGAAGAAAGACCAAATGTCTATGAAAGATGTCGACCCGATAAAGATTAAAAACTATGCCTGCGAAGATGCCGACGTTGCTTTACAACTTAAACAAAAACTCGAAATAGAATTAAAAACTAACAACTTAGAAAGTTTAGCCAACGACATCGAATTTCCTTTGGTTAACGTTTTGATAAATATGGAATCGACAGGAGTTGCAATTGATTCTTCCGCTTTGAAGGAATTATCCAAAAAATTGGAAAACGAAGCGGCGGAGTTGAGAAAACAAATTTTTATGGAAGCGGGTACCGAATTCAATATCGATTCACCAAAGCAATTATCGGAAGTTCTTTATGAAAAAATGCTTATACCGACTACAAAGAAGACAAAAACCGGTTTCAGCACCGATGTAAGCGTTTTAAATTTATTGGCTCACGATT
Organism: bacterium; assembly: GCA_037127915.1. Lineage (GTDB taxonomy): Bacteria > Bacteroidota > Ignavibacteria > Kapaibacteriales > UBA2268 > JBAXXL01. The sequence goes on along the minus strand of JBAXXL010000042.1, from coordinate 12,927 downwards.
ATAAGATTGCGGATTATCTGTTGGAATACCGTTCTTTACAGAAATTAAAATCTACATATATCGATGTTTTACCAACTTTGATTCATCAAAAAACCGGTCGTATTCATACAACATATAACCAAGCGATTGCAGGAACGGGGCGTTTGACCTCAACCGATCCGAATTTGCAGAACATACCAATAAAAACTCCTTTAGGAAAGGAAATCCGCCGAGCTTTCATACCGCAAAATCCCGATGATTTCATATTCGCCGCCGATTATTCTCAAATAGAGTTAAGAATTATGGCTTTTATTTGCAAAGATGAGAAAATGATAAAAAGCTTCAACGACGGCATAGATATCCACACAGCGACCGCGGCAACTTTGTATGAAAAAAGTCCCGATGAAGTAACAAAAGACGAACGACGCGACGCTAAAACGGTAAATTTTGGCATTATGTACGGATTGGGGAGCTTTGGTTTGTCGCAGAGATTGAGTATAAACAGAAACCGCTCGAAAGAAATGATTGATAATTACTTTGAGAAGTACCCGAAAATCAAAAATTATATGGATGATACTATAAAATTTACTCAAGAGCACGGTTTCGCGGAAACATTATTTGGCCGAAGAAGATATTTCACTGATATAAACAGCAAAAACTTCAATTTGCGTTCAGCCGCTGAAAGAGCCGCTATCAATATGCCGATTCAAGGTTCAGCCGCTGATATGATGAAGGTTGCAATGATTAGAATTAACAATGAAATGCGGAAAATGAAATTTGAATCTCGGATGATTCTGCAGGTACACGATGAGTTAGTTTTTGAAGCGAAGCAAAGTGAGTTGGAAGATTTGAAAGAACTTGTCGTTAGAAATATGAGTGAAGCTCTTTATTTGGGTGACGTACCTGTAATAGTCGAAACCGGCTTAGGTAAAAACTGGTATGAATCGCATTAATTATGAAATTATTCACTGAGATATTATGAAGATAATCATTTTAATCATATCATTTTTGCTTTTAACCGCCAATCTATTTGCCGGTGACAATGATTCGCTGGATAAACAGAAAAATTTCAGCTACAAATTTTCTGTGTCCGGTCAGGGAATCCATTTATTTGAAAAGGCGAATGCACAATCCATATCGCAGAGAATCAATTACAATTTGTACGAACCAATTAGTGATGCTAAAGTATATCAATATGTTAAGGATAATCCCTTAAAGCATTCTTGCTTTTACACAGATTTTAATTTCGGTATTAAAGCTTATGGTTTGGATTTGAATTTTGATCTAATAGCCGAACACCGCGGAGTTTCTTATGGAGTTTTCGATACTAAAAGTATGATAGTATTTCCAAAATACTATGTGGGTATAGATACATCGGTCACGGTAGGGAAACAAAAAATATATTTTGGAACTAACTTCGGGAATTATTCCAATCAAACGATTTACGAAGGTTTACAAATTTATAATATGGATTATCAAGCAATTGACATCTATATCAAATGGTCAAAATTTCGATTACGATACCATCAAATTGGTGATTTGTCCAACTACATAGGACTTAAAATTGACGAAGTATTCAACTTCATTTTATCGGCAGAGGATTTGAAATTGACAGAGAACTACAATGCAAATTTGCAGTTTGGGTTAGCTTCTGTAAATAAGATAGGTCATGGCAGTGACCCAAATTTGACGACTCCTCAATTTAATTGCTCGGCAAATGTAAGAAAGGAAAACTTAAAATTATATGCCCAATATACACATAGAGATATGGATGAACCCGTTTCAGTAATCGATGAATCCGGCTTCCTTGCCGGAATATCGTATAATTTGAAAAAGTCAAAATTCACCCTCAACACCAATGCTGAATATCGCTTTTATGGTAAGGAATTAAATCGCGGGTATATAGATAAAGACACACATTATAGGGGTGGGATTAACTATTATGATAGTTTGGGTAGAGTTAAGTATAAGATTTATGACGGGTATGATAACACAATAGGGGATAATCTGTATCCGTTGTCGTTCTACCAAAAAAAGTTCAGCCAATGGGCGGTATATACTGAATACCAGAACAAAAACGTAAATGCTTTTAATTTTACAGCCGAGGCAAAATATCGAATTTACAATGATTTTTATGCAAAAGCCGATTTAGATATCAATTTTATAAAAGCAGAGACACTGGATTTATTCTGCTATCCTTTTTACAACATAGGTATAGCTTGGGAACCCGCTGATAGAACATCCATTTTGCTTAGCCTAACAAACAAAGGAATGAATCTCGACAAACACTATCCTACGTTTTATCTTTACGATTCACCACAGTTTATGCTATCGGTTGTGTATGATATAAGTGTGAAGAATTAGGAAGGTGCCATATATTCTCTATTTAACCCCGACCGATGTGTTTGACTTCAATAAAAAATCGCAAATAATGAAAAATATTTTGGTTAGTTAAAAAAAAAATTCTATTTTAGTGCTTGAATCATATTACATTCCAAAAGTTTACTTATTATGAAGGTTATTATGAAGAAATATCTTTTATTAATTGTATTATTTTTAAGTGTTACTGTAAATACATACACTCAAAACCTAGCCTATGGTTGGGGAAATGATACCTTGGGTCAGATTGGTGTATTATTCGAGAAATGGAAAGAGGGTCAGTCAGGCACCGACAAGGATTGGGCTATAGTTTCTTGTGGTAACAGTTTTGCAATTGCACTCAAAACAGACGGTAGTTTGTGGGGTTGGGGCGATAATTGGGCTGGTCAGCTAGGAGACGGTACTAATACAGATAGAACTAAACCTCAACAAATTGGCATTTACAAAGATTGGGAGATTATATCTTGTGGTATTGACCATGTTTTAGCTATTAAAAAAGATGGCAGTCTTTGGGCTTGGGGGAGCAATGAATATGGCCAGCTCGGAGATGGGGCTGATACAAATCAAAATATTCCAATACAAATCGGTTCAGAAAGAAATTGGGCTTCGGTATCATGTGGTAGCAGTCATACTATTGCTGTCAAAAAAGACGGCAGTCTATGGGCTTGGGGAAATAATGAATCTGGGCAATTAGGAGATGGAACAAATATTAATAAATCATTGCCAGAGCGAATAGGCGTTTATAAAGATTGGGTTACAGTTTACAGCGGTAGTTTCCATAGTTTAGCTCTCAAAACGGATGGTAGTTTATGGGGGTGGGGAAATAACAAATCAGGTCAGTTAGGTGACGGAACTCTAATATCTAAATTGAAACCTATCCAAATTGGGACCTCAAAAGATTGGTTTTCAATTGACGGTAGTTTTGCTAGTACGGCTGGAATAAAAAAGGATGGCAGTTTATGGGCATGGGGAGATAATTTTTATGGACAGATTGGCGACGGAACAAAAACGGATAAAATTGTACCTGTTCAAATAGGTTCTGACAATGATTGGTTTACTGTGAATTGCGGTAACGATTTTACAACAGCTCTCAAAAAAAATGGCACACTATATACTTGGGGTGATAATGCTGAAGGCCAACTGGGAAACGGTTCTAATAACGATAAAATATTACCGTATCAAGTTGGTATTTCTAAGGCTTGGATTTCGATTTCGTGTGGTAACGCTTTTATTGTCGGAGTAAAAAGGGATGGTACTCTATGGGCGTGGGGTGCAAATGAATACGGTCAGCAAGGAGAAGTTACAAATTTGGATTATAGAACACCTTCGGTCATAGACAATACACAAAACTGGGTTTCGGTATACAGTCGTTTCAACAATACATTCGCAATAAAATCTAATGCTAGTTTATGGGCTTGGGGTGTTAATAGTAACGGCCAGCTTGGGGATGGTTCTACATTAGACAAAGATATCCCTATACAAATTGGGAATTCGTTAGATTGGGCTTCACTATCATGTAGTAGTGATCATGTTGTAGCAATTAAAACCGATGCCAATATTTGGGCTTGGGGCGAAAATAGCACCGGCCAATTGGGTGACGGAACCACTAAAGATAAATCAACTCCTACACAAATTACTACTACTCAAGATTGGACAACTGTATCGTGTGGTTATCGGCATACAACAGCTATAAAAACAGACGGCAGTTTATGGGCTTGGGGCGATAATAGCAAAAGTCAATTAGGTAACGGTACTCACCTTGAGGAAAGGTCTCCGGTTCAGATTGGCAGTTCCAAAGATTGGTTAACCGTATCGTGCGGAGAAGCTTGTAATATTGCCATCAAAACGGACGGCAGTTTATGGGCTTGGGGCGATAATTATTACGGACAACTTGGAATGGGTACAACTTATGAATATCCAACGCCAACACAAATAGGTAATTCCAAAGATTGGTTATTTGTAACCAGTGGATTGGCTCATACATTAGCCATCAAAACAGACGGTAGTTTATGGGCATGGGGAAATAATTATTTTGGTCAACTTGGGGACGGAACCACTTCAGATAAACTAGAGCCAACACAAATAGGCAGTTCCAATGATTGGAAATCTGTTTATTGCGGTATATATCACTCTTTAGCTATTAAAAAAGACGGGAGTTTGTGGGGTTGGGGATGGAATGACTATGGTCAACTGGGTGATGGAACCACTAACGAAAGAAAGTCTCCGGTACAAATAGGAAATTCTTTAGGATGGACTTCCGTAGCTTGTGGAAATACTCACACCATTGGTTTATTAGAACCTTCTTATTTATTAGCACCGGAGCTTAGTGCTCCCGATAATAATACAGCTTTAGAAGTGGCCGATCTTAAGTTTACTTGGCATCCGAGTTTTAATGCAAGTCGTTATCAATTTCAAATAGCTTATTATCTCAATTTTGAAACATTGTTTACGCAATCGGTTTTAAATGACACTACAATTATTGTAAACGATTTGGACAATAGCCAAAGATATTATTGGCGTGTAAAAGCTTATGATACTAAAGATTCAAGCGATTGGAGCGAAATATGGAGAATTTTTGGAACCACTACTAGTATAAAAGAAAATCGTAAGGCAAGTTTGACAGTTATTCCTAATCCGGCAGACGATTATATTACTTTAGCTTTGAAACCTTCCGAAGGTTTCGATCCTTCGGAAGATTCAGAAATCAGCATCTTCAATACTCTTGGCGAAAAAGTAATGTCTGTAGGGACAGGTCGTGACCTGTCCGTAAGAATCAATATTTCCGACCTGCCGAAAGGTATGTATATTGTGAAAATTGGGAATAACATAACAAAATTTGTGAAGATTTGATATTAAAGCCTTCCGATGGTTTCAATTCTTCAAATGGCTGAAGAAAAATATTTTCTGTATTTTTTGTTTCAGAAAATAAAATTCGTAGTTTTGTAATTGTGTTGAATAACATTGGAAAAGTTTTTTTTGGAGTATGTTCTTATGAAAAAAGCAATTTGTTTTATTACGTTTCTTTTAATCCTTGTCAACTGCCATTATGCCGATTGTCAGAGCCTATCGGTATTTAAAGTTGATGCATCGGCTTTCCCGATAATCAAAGCAAAAGTATATGCCTTTGATGCCACCGGTAATCAAATCAAAAATTTATCTCCATCGGATTTCGAACTAAAAGAAAACGGAATTACGAGAAATGTTATTGATTTGAGCTGTCCGAATACGAAACCGGCACAAAGAGTTTCAATAGCGATGAGTATTGATGTATCTGGCTCTATGTTCAATGGTGAAAATGGAGAATTTCCTGTTGAACTTGGAAAAGTTACAGCAAAAGTGCTTTGTAAAAGTGTATCAATGCCGCCATCAGAATTTGCATTGCAACAATGTGACAAACGGGCACTAATAATTCAAGATTTTACAACAGATAGATCAAAAATATTAGATAAAATAGATCCAATTTCAGCTCGTGGAGATAACAATTTTGAGGAGCAACTGCTGAATTCTCTAACCGGTTTATTAAATTTGGCAAAAAAAGGTATAAACAAAAAAGTAGCTGTATTATATACCGATGCCTGGTGGAAAGCACTCACAACCAGCCAGCTTCAATCGTGTAAAGACACTTGTGCTAAATATGATATTGTATTTTTTGCAGTGATTTATTCGAGACCGGGAGCTGAGCCTGACGGAATAAAGAAGTCTTTACAATCTTTAGCAAATGAAACAGGTGGTTATTTATATGATGGAATTACAAGCACCGCGGCCGCAGAAGCTATTGCTTACGGTTTACGGCAAGTAACCCAAAATGGTAATCCTTGTGAAATTAAATGGGAGAGTCAAGCAAATTGTCAATTAGATAATGAAAATCTTGAGATAAAACTAAATTCACTAAGTGAAATTATTGAACTGAGTTATAAACCTTCTATTAATTCTTTAGCAAATTTGGAACTGAATCCCAAATATGTACAATTCATAGGTGCAAACCCCGGAACTCTCAAAGATACAATTATCAAAGTAACAGCGCATAATTCAGATTTCAATGTAACAAATATTAGGTGTTCAAACTCATCCTTTTCTATTAATCCAACTTCTTTTCTTTTGTATGATGGTCAAAGCAAAGATATAAAAGTAAGCTTCTTGCCGGTTGACAGCAATTATTCATTTAATAAAATTACCTTTGAAAGCAATATTTGCTCTTTCGACTTTTATTCAAGTGGTGGTTTTCCAGAAAAGAAAGCAATTGTAAAGTCTCTTAGATTAACTCATCCTAATGGCGGAGAAGAGTTTATTATTGGTAGTGATACATTAATTACTTGGGAAGGTATATCGGAATTCGACCAGGTAAAATTAGAATATAGTATTGATAAAGGTACTACATGGAACATTATCTCAAAAAAAGCAAACGGTTTAAAATACATTTGGAGAAATATTCCTAAGCCGATAAGTAATGAATGTTTAATTAAAATCAGTCAGATTAGAATTTATGGTCAAATAGATAGCACTCCGTCAATTGAATGGCAAAGAACTATTGGAGGCAGTTCAGTTGATTACAGTCATTCAATACAACAAGCAAAGGATGGTGGATATATAATTGCTGGTTCCAGTAGCTCTTTAGATGGTGAAGTATGTGGAGGTAAAGGCGTGTTAGACGATTGGATTGTTAAACTAAATCCTTTAGGATTTTTAGAATGGCAATTTACATGGGGAGGAAGTAGTTGTGACGAAGCAAAATCAATCAAGCAAACAATTGATGGTGGTTTTATAATCGCAGGGTATTCTTTTTCTATAGATGGCGATATTATTGGAAATAAGGGCGAGGCTGATTACTGTATTATCAAACTCGATCAATCAGGTAAGATTCAGTGGCAAAAGAATATAGGAGGAAGTGCTTACGATAAGGCAACTGATATTCAGCAAACATCAGACCTTGGTTATATCATTGTAGGTTTTACCCGTTCTCATGATGGTGACTTAGATACCAATTACGGGATTGAAGATGCTTGGATAGTTAAACTTGACCAAATGGGTGCTATAGAATGGCAAAAATCAATTGGCGGAAGTCAGTATGATTGGGCCAGATCTGTCGAACAAACTAACGATGGAGGATTTATTATAGCAGGATCTACCAACTCAGCAGATGGTGATATAAAGGAGAATAAGGGTAAGGAAGATGCTTGGATAATTAAACTTAATCAATTTGGTTCTATAGAATGGCAAAAAACTATGGGTGGCAGTAAAGATGATGCGATAAATTCGATCCATCAGACATTTGACAAGGGTTATATAATAGCTGGGATGACACGTTCTAATGACAACGATGTTAATGGATTTAATGGTGGAGATGATTCTTGGGTGGTCAAACTAAATCAAATTGGGGACATAGAATGGCAAAAAACAATGGGAGGCTATTCGCGTGATCAGGCAAATTCTGTTCAACAGACATCAGACAGCGGTTATATTGTTGCGGGGTACTATAGCTCTTCAAATGGGAATATTCGTTGTCCTCAGTACAATTATAATTATTGGATCTTTAAACTTAATCAAAAAGGAACACTTGAGTGGCAAAAAATCTTAGGAGGCAGTTTATCTGATCAGGCATCTTGTATCCAGCAAACATACGATGGAGGATATATTGTTCTTGGAAATTCAGAGTCGTCTGATGGAGATGTAGATTTTAATAAAGGAATAACTGATTGCTGGATTATCAAACTTTCGGCTGAGGATATTTCTATTCAGGAAGACGAATCTGATTCAGTTTTCTCAATTGTCGCGCCAATGGCTCAAGCAAATGATATAGATATGAAAAAATGTCTTGTCGGAAGTTCGAAAGATTCTGTAATTACTGATTTTGTTCGAAATATAAGTTCGTATAAATTTAGTGTAAATTTAATCTATTTTAGCGGACCCGACGCACAAGCTTTCAATTTAATAGCTGGAAAGCCAAAATATATTTTGGAACCAAAAGAATGCAAAACATCCGAGATTAATTTTACTCCTAATAGAATAGGAATTCATAGTGCTACCATAAATATTATAACTCAGTCCGATACTATAAGACAAAGTATTCAGGGTGAAGGAGTCGAACCTCAGCTTGAAGTAATTTCTAACTTTCTTGATTTCGGAAAAGTTGAGATTTTGCATGAAAACACTATTCAGGATACCGCTTTAATTAAAAATATTTCTAATATTCCCGTAACTATAATAGATGTAGTTCAGTTGGGACCCGATAAAACACAATTTGAAGTTATCAATGGTGGAGGTTCATTCACATTACAACCAAATGAATCGAGAAAATTAACCCTTAGATTCAAACCTATATTTGGTGGAAGAACCTCCGGTCAACTTGGCTTTGAATATAATGGGACAGGTTCCCCCGCTGTAGTGCAATTATTTGGAACCGGCATAGGTGGTTTAGTTTATATTCTGAACGATTCTGCTTATGCAGGGGAAAAAAGGAATCTGAAATTGGTAATGGCTAATATTAATCCTGAAGGATTAGCTGAAATTGCCCCTAATTTTGAAGCAAAAATCAGGTTCCAAAATACTATTCTTGTACCTCAAGATCGTTCAAATTCAGTCATGTTAAATGATTCGGTTTATATGAAAATTAGCGGAACTATTGGTTCAAACATTGAATTAGCACAAATACCTGTTATCGCGGGTCTTGGAAACGTCGAAGAAACATCAATCGATATTGTCGATATAATTTTGAAAGATAATTTAGGAATTAAAGTAGATTATAATTTTGAAAAAAATTCCGGCACTTTCAAACTCCTAGGAATTTGCCGCGAGGGTGGAACACGACTCTTTAATCCGACAGGCAAAGTTGAAATTCTCCAAATAAATCCCAATCCTGCAAGCGATGATATTGAAATATCGTTTAATTTAATTGAATCGGGGAGTACCGTTCTTTCTATTTTTAATTCGAATGGCGTTAAAATGAATGAATTTAATTTGGTTGGTGAAATAGGACTTAAGACGATTAATCTTGATGCGCGAGAATTTGCTAATGGATTATATTTTATTCAATTGCAAACGCCGACTGTGATAACGAATCAGAAATTGATGATTTTGAAATAAGGAAAAGAGTTTATATTTTGGATGATTTTTTATGAAAAACAAAATATTAATATTAATTGTAATAGTTTTATTTTACGCTATTAATGCCGATAGTCAGAGCCTATCGGTATATAAAGTCGATGCATCGGCTTTCCCGATAATCAAAGCCAAAATCTTTGCCTTAGATGCCGCAGGTAATCAAATCAAAAATTTATCTCCGTCGGATTTCACAATTTTTGAAAATGGACAAAATCGTGTTGTGACAAATTTATCCTGTCCAAATCCAAAACCGCCTGTCGCTCTTTCATCGGTTCTTGTGATGGATGTTTCAGGTTCTATGCAGGGTAAAGGGATTGACATAGCTAAAGCCGCGGCAACCGCTTGGGTGGAATTACTTCCCATGGGCAAATCAGAATGCGCATTAACTAGTTTCAGTTCTTCAAATTATTTGAATCACGATTTTACGACGAATAGAGCTAAGTTAATCGAGAGTATAAATAATTTATCTATCCAGACCGGTACAAATTATGATGCGGCTTTGATAAACCCTATGGCGGGAGGTTTACTAATTGCTAAAACCGGTGCCAATAAAAAAGTAATCGTTTTTCTTAGTGACGGTGCTCCAAATTTTGTACCTGATACAGCAAAGATCATTAACTTTGCCAAAGCCAATAGTATTACAATATATAGTGTCGCAATCGGTATGCCGGCGCAACAATGTATGATAGATTTTTCAATCAAAACCGGTGGACTTTATTTTGAAAATATCGGTTCTAAAGAAGAAGCAATAGAATGTTACCGTAAAATTTTAATGATTGCTCAGGAAATTGATCCATGCGAAATAGAGTGGTTAAGCGGAATTACATGCGGCGACGGATTGACTAACTTATCAATAAACTTGAAAACCAATAATACTTATGGATATTCCAATTATTCGACACCTGCGAACTTTGTTTCAAAATTAGATTTTTCTCCGTCAACTGTAAAATTTTTATATGCACTTCCCGGAATTCAGCTAGATACGACGATTACGGTAAAAGCAAGAAATAATAGTTTTAACGTAACCAATATAACAAGTTCAAATCCCGCTTTTTCTATAAATCCACAAAGTTTTTATCTGAATCCGGGCGAAAGCAAAGATTTAACAATTAGTTATTTGCCCTTGGACAGCGGATACACCTTTTCAAAATTTGTTTTTGAAAATGATAAATGCCCAACTGTGTTCTATGCCGCCGGCGGTTTTCCGGGCATTCAACCGAAAATTCGGACTTTGAAACTACTAAGTCCAAATGGTGGAGAATTATATGTTGCAGGTAGTGATACATTAATTATGTGGGAAGGTGTATTGCCCGAAGACAAAGTTAAGCTCGAGTTTAGTGCTAATAACGGCACCGATTGGAAATTAATAACTGACAATGCGAAAAATTTAAAATATAAATGGCACGTGCCGAAGATTGCAAGTTATAAGTGTTTGGTTCGTGTTTCTTTAAATTGGGCTTATGAACCACCGTGTCCTGATATTAAAATTGGCAATCAAATTTGGATGGGTTGTAATCTTGATGTGGATACTTACCGCAATGGCGAGCGAATACTTAACGCAAGAGATTCTGCGGCTTGGGCGAATTTTGATGATACAAGTCGTGTTAGTTGCTACTATGATTACAATCCTGATAATGGTCAAATTTATGGCAAGTTATACAGTTGGTACGCAGTTAGTAATCCTCGCGGATTAGCACCTGCCGGATGGCATATACCAACAAAAGCAGAGTGGGAAGAGTTAGTAAACTACTTGGGAGGGAATGACGTTGCCGGAGGAAAATTAAAAAGCACCGGAACCGTAGAAACCGGTGATGGATTATGGAATGCTCCCAACATAGGTGCAACAAACGAAACCGGTTTTTCAGCACTGCCCGGAGGACTTAATAATAGATTTGGTATATGTTCCAGCATTGGATATGTGGCTTATTATTGGTCTTCTAGTTATTATAACATGGCTATTTCATCTAATGATGCAACTATTAGTTTTTGGAAACGCGATTTTTCAAATGCTTATTCTATTCGCTGTATAAAAGATTCGAATTGGATTTCTAACAAATCAGTAACCTGTGATACATCAGATGCGGTTTTTTCAATTGTTATTCCTTCAGCTGAGACAAAAGATATTGATATGAAGAAATGCCTGCTTGGAGATTCGAAGGATTCTTTAATTACTGAATTTATTAGTAATACAGGATCATATCTGTTTCAAGTAGATTCTATCTATTTCAGCGGTGTTGATGCGGGATCTTTCCAAGTAGTATCTAATCTTCCAAAATATAAACTTAATTCAGGAGAGACCAAATCCTCGGAATTAGAATTTACTCCGATTAGAACAGGTATTCATAATGCAAAAATTAATATTATAACACAATCGGATACATTGATCAAGAACATCATAGGCGAAGGTGTTGCTCCACAACTTGAAGTTATTTCCAAATTGTTGGATTTTGGAATAGTTGATGTTGGGAAAGAGAAAGTATTTCGTGATACAATGCTTGTCAAAAATGTTTCAAATGTACCGATAAGCATTAGTAATACTGTTATGTTAGGTCCCGATAAAAAGCAATTTGATATACTTGGCGGTGGCGGTGCTTTTAATTTACAACCCAATGAAGTCGGGAAATTATCAGTAAGATTTAAACCAATATATAGTGGAAGAACATCCGGTCAAATTGGCTTTGAATATCAGGGCGTAGGGGCACCTGCTATTGTTCAACTTTTTGGTACCGCTACAGGTAAATTATTAGTAACTATCAAGAATGATTCTGCTTATGCCGGAGAGGTTAGGAGATTGAAGCTCGTAATATCCACTGCAAATCCTGAAGAAATTGCTCCAAAATTTTCAGCAAAAATCAGATTCCAAAAAACTATTTTGACACCAATAAAGAAATCGGAAAGAAATATTATAAACGATTCATTATATATGAACATAAACGGAGTAATAGGTAAATCAAGCGATTTAGCTCAAATACCCGTAATAGCCGGATTGGGTTTGGTTGAAGAAACATCGCTGGATATTCTGGAATTTATACTTTTTGATAATTCAGGAAATAAAGTAGATTTTGATATTGAAACAAAACCCGGCACTTTCAAACTCTTAGGATTATGCCGCGAGGGTGGAACCAGACTCTTTAATCCGACAGGCAAAGTTGAAATTATGCAGATAAACCCAAATCCTGCAAGTGATGATATTGAAATTTCGTTTAATTTGATTGAGAATGGGAATACAACGCTTTCAGTATTTAATTCAAACGGTGTTAAAATGAAAGAATTCAATTTGGTAGGAGAGACTGGGCTTAAGACAATAAATCTTGATGCGCGCGAATTTGCTAATGGCTTGTATTTTATTCAATTGCAAACACCTACTATAATAACGAATCAGAAATTGATGATTTTGAAGTAAGGAAAAAAAAGATGGGGCTGTCTCAAAACAGCTCCTTTGTTTTTTTAGTTTCAAACACGAGTTACAAC
>JBAXXL010000041.1:0-35075 GCA_037127915.1 bacterium | reverse complement strand
AAAGCCGCAGAGAAGTTCGGATATGGAGAAAGACAGTCTTTCTGAACGAAGTGAAAATCCATCTTCGGAAGTTTTGAGTTATGAATTATTAGTTATAATGCTACTACCTTATTGCGATATGCAGTCAGAATTAAGATTAGAGGATTGGAAGGATTAACAGGACGGAAATTGGTATTTATGGCTCGAAATAAAAAAAAAGACCTCCGATTGGAGATCTTTTTATCTTTCATAAAGAAAAAATTATTTTTCTTGAATAGTGACTTCGTAATCACCAAGTTTTTCCGATTTAATTTGCGTAATTATTAAACTGCCATTTCGTGAAAGGGTGTAATCTTGATATTGAGGATTAAATTCTAAATATAAACTTTTAGAATTGATTTTTTTCCCAGGGGACAGTATAACTCGATTTACGCCATACCCTGTTAAGCAAATTCTTGCTTCAAGATTTTCCGTTACAGAATTGCCTTTCCATTTATAATTGACAGTTGAATCGAAGATTATATCTTCATTTTCTGTTTGTCTAGGTGCTTTTAGTCGATTTTTGAATCTTTCTAATGCTTCTATTGATTCATTCGTATTCATTATAATACCTTTATTTTATTTTTTATTAATTTCTCTTTTCGGAAAAATGTTCTATTATTATATGCAAATATACGAAATTTGGGGGTAGGGTTCGTTAGAAAATGTTGAATGATGAATGAGAAAACAGAATTGCCTTTTAGTTAATAAAATTTATTATATTTGTATATAAAAATGTGCCAACAATTGACAAAAAAAAAATATAGGTACTCATACAAACGTTGACTAGCAAGCGTAAGAAAGCAAACTAATGACTACAATCTGCAATTGCATTTTGCAAACTTATAAAACAAAATAAAGTGAAATAACTATTTGTTAAAATAACAAATCCGTTTATTATGTTTTTAAAAAATTTCTTTTATTTGTGAGGTATTATGAAAAATCTAAATTTATTTAGAACAATTATTGTTGTTGCTGTATTTGGCCTAATTTCTGTATTAAGTACCTATCGGGCACGTGCTGATATCGGTTTGGGAATATTTGCCGGTTTGGCTACTCCTAACTCAGAAATCAATAATATTTACAACAGCGACAAATTGACTGATGGCGCAACAGTAAACAATCTTGTCCGCGATGCCGCTAAAACCGGATTCGATGTTGGAGTCAAATTCAGATTACCATTAGGCAACAGTCTTTTGTTCAATGCTGGAATTAGTTGGTGCAGCTTTCCTAAAACAAATATCTTAATCCAAAGTGCAACCAGTAATTCAGCATTGGCAACATTGGTAACTACCCAAAACATATTTCCTATTTCTGTAGGGATGCATCTTCTTTCCTTCAAGCCTTTAGGTATTTACGCAACCGGTGAGTTGACTTATAACATAATGAACAGTTCAGTCGAGGTAACCGCAGGCAACTACTCAAATATTGATACAAGAACAACTTACAACCGCACAGGTTTTGGTCTTGGCGCAGGTATTGATCTGGATTTATTTCTAACATTAATCAATATTGAAGCGAAATACAATTTCGCGAATGTATTGGGAAAAGTTAATGATGAAAAAGCTAAAAATTATCTAACCGTAAATGTGGCAGTATATTTTGGCGGAAAACAGCCTAAGTAATCAATTACGAATTAAAAATTATGAATTACTAAGGCGGACAGGTCGCGACTTGTCCCTACAGATAGAGTGGACTTGCGAAGATAAGCGAGGCGAAAAACCTAAATTGCCTTTTTGTTAATAAAATTTATTATATTTGTATATAAAAATGTGACAACAATTGACAATTTAAAAAAATATAGTTACTCACGCACACTTATCAGTAAGCGTAAAAAGAAAACTAATGACTACAATCTGCATAAGCATTTTGTATAGTCATAAAACAAAATAAACTGAAATAACTATTTGTTAAAATAACAAATCCGTTTATTATGTTTTTTAAATTTCTTTTATTTGTGAGGTATTATGAAAAATCTAAATTTATTTAGAACAATTATTGTTGTTGCTGTATTTGGCCTAATTTCTGTATTAAGTACCTATCGGGCACGTGCTGATATCGGTTTGGGAATATTTGCCGGTTTGGCTACTCCTAACTCAGAAATCAATAATATTTACAACAGCGACAAATTGACTGAAGGCGAAACAGTCAACAATCTTGTCCGTGATGCCGCTAAAACAGGGTTCGATATTGGCGTCAAATTCAGATTACCATTAGGCAACAGTCTTTTGCTCAATGCAGGCATTAGTTGGTGCAACTTTCCCAAAACAAACATCTATATCCAAAATCCAACCAATAATTCAGCGTTGGCAACATTGGTAACCACACAAAACATAGTTCCTATCTCTGCTGGGATAAACTTTTATCCTTTGACAAGATCTTTAGGTATTTATGCAACCGGTGAGTTGACATATAACATAATGAACAGCACAGTCGAAGTCACAGCAGGTAACTATTCAAATATTGATACTAAGCCTACTTACAATAGAACAGGAATTGGTCTAGGTGCCGGTCTTGATCTGGATTTATTTCTAACGTTAATCAATATTGAAGCGAAATATAATTTCGCAAATGTAATAGGAAAAGTTGATAATGAAAAAGCGAAAAATTATCTTACATTAAATGTAGCAGTATATTTTGGCGGGAAAGCGCCTAAATAATCAATTACGAATTAGGAAGATGGAGATTCCGGCTCGTGGGCCGGAATGACAGATCGAATTACGGTGCGTCGGGAGGAACTCTTGACGCGAGAACAAACAAACTTTATCGGGGTTGTTTTCGAATAGCCCCGATTTAAAGTTTACCAATACTCAACTAAAATTAATTATGAAGATTAAAAAGAAATCAGTAATACAAGAATCCTTGCCTTTTTGGAGTATATCAACAGAGGATATGCTACAAAAATTCAAATCAAATTTAAAGGGCTTGAGTTCGCAAGATGCTCGAAAGAGGCTTGCTCGTTATGGTTCTAATCTTTTAAAGCCCAAGAAGAACACAAATCTGCTCACACTTTTTCTAGCTCAATTCAAAAGTCCGCTGATTTTAATCCTTTTATTTGCAGCTTGTTTATCAATATTTGTACACGAACATGTTGACGCATTTATAATTCTCGGAATAGTTTTAATTAGCGGTCTGCTGGGATTTTGGCAAGAAAAAGGTGCCGCAAATGCTATTAAGAAACTTCTTGAAATGGTTTTGACCACCACTACTCTTTTGCGCGATGGGAAGGAGAAAGAGATCCCAATCGAAGAAGTTGTTCCTGGTGATATAGTTGTATTAAATGCGGGGGATATTATCCCCGGTGATTGCTTAATTCTGGAATCCCAGGATTTGTTTGTGGATGAAGCAACATTAACCGGTGAAACTTATCCGGTAGAAAAAGAAACAGCAATGCTCACAGATAAAACTCCGCTTGCTGAACGAACAAATGCGCTGTGGATGGGTACAAACGTTGTCAGCGGAACAGCAAAGGCATTGGTGGTTCTTACCGGTAAAGCTACGCAATTCGGAAATGTTTCGGAGCATCTTCAATTAAGACCAGCGGAAACTGATTTTGAACACGGGATCAGACGATTTGGTTATTTATTGATGGAAGTTACTTTGGTATTGGTTGTTGCGATTTTTGCCATTAATGTTTATTTGGCAAAACCAATTCTCGATTCCTTCCTGTTTTCATTGGCTCTCGCCGTTGGTCTAACACCGCAATTACTTCCTATGATTATCAGCATCAACTTAGCGCACGGAGCCAAAAAAATGGCAACAAAAAAAGTAATTGTCAAACGCCTTGCCGCTATTGAAAATTTCGGTAGTATGAACGTGATTTGTTCTGATAAAACCGGAACTCTGACTGAAGGGGTAGTACATATAAAATCCGCTTTAGATGTAGGAGGTAATGAATGCGAAAAGGTTTTACAATATGCTTATTTAAATGCATTTTTTGAAACCGGTTTTACTAATCCAATAGATGAGGCTATCCGCAATCATCAGAAATTTGAAATAACAGGATATGAAAAATTAGATGAAGTACCTTATGATTTTATACGCAAGCGTTTGAGTATTGCTTTTTCAAAAGATAAGCAAAACATAATGGTTACCAAAGGTGCTTTGAATAATATTCTTGAAGTTTGCTCCTCGGCTGAGGATTCTGATGGAAAGGTTCTTGATATAGCTAAAGAGATGGGAAAAATTCAAAAGCTATATGAAGAACTTAGCGCGGAGGGCTTTCGGATTTTAGGCATCGCATATAAAGATGTCGGTTCTGAGAAACTAATTAAAACAAGCGATGAAGGAAATATGATATTTTTAGGGTTGCTTGTTTTGTATGATCCTTTAAAAGAAGATATTTTAGTTACAATTGATAATCTTAAGACACTTGGTGTATCATTAAAGTTGATAACAGGGGACAACCATTTGGTCGCCGCTTATGTCAGTAAACAAATTGGTGTAAGTAATCCGGTGATTCTTACCGGAGCCAAAATGAGCAAAATGAGCGATGGCGCATTGCTTCATCAGGTTGGCAAGGTAAATGTTTTTGCCGAAATAGAGCCAAACCAAAAGGAACGCATTATTATTGCTCTACGTAAAGCAGGCAATGTAGTCGGCTATATGGGTGACGGAATAAATGACGCGTCGGCACTTCATTCCGCCGATGTTGGAATTTCTGTTGAGAGTGCAGTTGATGTTGCCAAAGAAGCGGCCGATATCGTTTTACTCGAAAATAATTTATCTGTTCTTGTGGATGGTGTTCGCGAAGGCCGCTTGACTTTTGCCAATACTTTAAAATATGTGTTTATGGCTACAAGCGCGAATTTCGGAAATATGTTCAGTATGGCAGGTGCCTCGCTGTTTATGAATTTTTTGCCCTTGCTTCCAAAACAAATTCTATTAACTAATTTGCTAACGGATATTCCTGAGATGACAATAGCAAGCGATTCGGTTGATCACGATATGTTGGATAAACCGCGTCGATGGGATATAAAGTTTATACGTAAATTTATGATGACATTCGGTTTAGTGAGTTCGATCTTTGATTATATGACATTTGGAGCACTTTTACTGATTCTCAAAGCATCGCCAGCGGAATTTCGTACAGGTTGGTTTGTGGAATCGGTTATTTCAGCCTCGATGATTGTTTTGGTTATCCGCACTCGGAAACCTTTTTACAAGAGTAAACCAGGGACATACTTAATGATTGCAACATTTTCAATAGTGGCAGTAACTTTACTAATACCTTATTCTCCGATTGCAGGGATATTTGGTTTTATTCCTTTGCCCCCTATATTCCTTTTTATGCTTTTTATAATTGTAATGTTCTATATTTTTACTGCTGAATTGGCAAAGAAATGGTTTTATAGAAATGGCTTATAGACTCAAAATATTTATCTCATTAAGCTGGATTGATGGAATTTTACAGCCACGTGCAATAACTGTAATTTTGCCATGATTCTTTTCTATCATAATATAGAAAAAGCGTGGCTTTATGTCGCTGGAAATTTCATCTTTCCAGCTTTGGTTCGCAGGCTTTTTAAGCGGTTGCATAGGACCTCCGCCCCCGCCTATAACTAGAAAATCCTTACCTTTATACTTGAATTGCTCCAAATTATGAGAGTGACCAGAAATAAACAGTTTGGCTTTGTTACATTCAAGATATTTAGGTACAAAAAATTGCTGAACTTTTTTTGAACTGGAGACAATTTTACTGTTAGTGAAAGGGGAATGATGGCAGGCGACAATTATTAACTTGATGGATGCGGTTTGATTTAATGAATCCATAGTTCTGGCATACCAATCATTTTGTTGTTTGATTTCGATTTTGCTTAGATTGTCGAAATTTGAATTCAGCATAAGGATAGCAATCGAATCAATAACTTGGAAATACCCATGCAAAGTCTTCACAGGGAATCGTTGCAAATAATTCCGCATCGCTTTTTTGTCCGATGACATATACTCGTGATTCCCCGGGATAGCATTCACTAGTATGGATGATTTCTTCAATAGCTCTATGCTTTTATCTAATGTTTTCCAAGAAGAATTATTACTTGATTTAGAAACCATATCACCAAGAATAAAAAGCGATGTTGGCTTTTGTTTGATAATGTCATTGAATAAGGCATCGGTAGCCGCTTCATTCTTTTCTGATTTAAGAAACAAACGCTCAGTCCAAAGTGGAGTTTGCGTATCGCTGATAAAGCAAATTGTAGTTTTTACTTCTGATTCAATAGATTGATCAGAAAGCAGAAAATTTGGGAAAATAGCGAATGCTATTACAAGTAAAAGTATTGATTGAATATTTCTGATTGTTTTGCTCATAGAAAAATCAAATAGACGAAGAATAATGTTTAATGTTTAATGATGAATGGAAAGATGAGATAATCAATTACGAATTACGGTGTTTTGTTTTCATCGCATTCAAAATCCAAAATTAATTGAAGATGGATTCTTCACTTCGTTCAGAATGACGAATCAATTACGAATTTAAAATTACGAATTACGGCGCGTCAAGAGGAACTCTTGACGCGAGGGGAAAAACGGTATCTTCGTCTTCTTCTAATTTATAATTAATAATTTACAATTAATAATTATCTCACGGCTTCCCAATCTTCCGAAACGGCGTGGCCTTTGAATTTAACAGCAAGGGCGTTAATTATCCACCAGCTGAGGACTTTCACATAGCCGTATTTTTTAAATCGGCGGGTGGATTCGTAAACGAATATGTCGCGGCTGTAGCGGATTTTCCCGATTTTGACTAAACGCCGATATAAATCGAAATCCTCGCCTGCGCGAATGAATTTATTATATCCGCCAACCTTTTCGAATGCCTCTCTTCTGACGACCTGACATTCGCCGCGTCCGAAACCCCAATTAAGCAAATTGCCTAAGTGTAGCAAAGGATTGTGGATTGAATAGAAAATTCTATCCCAACAATCTTCTTCTTCGGGAAAACCGCGAACACGGCACGACAGCGCAATGGTGTCTTTTTGCTCAGCGTCAAAATTTTGTACAGTTTGGAAAAAAGTTTCCGGGTCAGCGGGATAAGTGTCGGAATTAATGAATATAAAAACATCACCTTCGGCGAGTTCAGCACCACGATTCCTTCCTTCGGCGATAGTTTGTCTTCTATCTTCGGTGTGTACAGCTATTTTAGTAGTATGTTTACTTGCTATTTCAACTGATTTGTCGTTACTTCCACCGTCGGACACAATCAGTTCAAAATTAAATTTTCTTTGTAGTTCGGGTGAATATTTAGTCAATATAGCTTCTAAAATTTTTTCTTCACGATATACGGGCAGTATTACACTATAATCCGGTTTTTTGGGTTTCGACTCTATATTTGGGCTTATCGCGTTCAAATCGCCTCTTCCGATGTATTAATTATAATATTTTCGGGAACTTTCGTTATCCTCTCTCTTAAGAAAAACACAAGACCCAATATTACTTGAACACCAAAATTAATCAGATGATTAATAGTGGCATAAGCAAAACCTTCTTCGCTGGACAATCCGTATAATTTCATCATTGCAATCATTACAACATAGTGAAACACGCCAATACCGCCCGGGGTTGGAGCTATCGAAACACCAATGCCGGATATAATAATCAAAAGGAGCGCATCCAGAAATCCCAAGGAAATATGGTTGCTGAAGTTGAAGCAAAAGAACATCAAATACATTGGGATTGCATAACAAGTCCAAATCAGAAGAGATTCGAGAGTTAAACTCAAATATTCGGATGGGCTTTTAATTACGGAAAATCCGCGGCTGAATTTTTCAAATAGCTCACCGATTTTGTGATATAACTTACTGCTAAGCGGTTTTATTGTTTTGTCGAGAATCCACTGCATAACCGGCGGATAAAAGCAAAGGGCAACGATAAGGGCTAACACTAATACAAGGTATAATATATTAGCGATATTACTTCCGGGTGGAAAAGCATTTATTATACGGTCTTTTGCGAAAATTAACGCTATTACAAACAAAAAAAGCAATGTTAACACATCGAGCAGACGCTCAAGAATAATCGTGGCGAATACCATAGAAAAACTGACTTTTTCTCGCTTCGCATAAACATAAGGACGAAGTAATTCGCCACCGCGAGGTGAAATATTATTAAAGAAATACCCTACCATAACAGCAGAAAACAGGTTCAGCATTGATTTGGGTTTAATAATAGGTTTTAAAATTGTCTTCCACCTAATCGCTCGTATGTAGTGCGACAATATCATAATAGGTATAGGAATCAAAGCCCAAAACCAATTAATCGTCTTCAACTCACTTATTAAAGACTGAATATCAATTTTGCGAACTGCTAAATACATCGAACCAACCAATATGAGGGTAGTTAGCAGGTATTTGCCAATTTTCTTTATGTTTTCCGACATTTTTTACAAATTATTTTTATATTAAACTGCAAATATATAACGAAATTATTTACTATTATTATAAATTAAAAAAATATAATAAAAACTAGACACTTTTTTTTGCTATTTCATACTTTTTTATTATACTGCAAACTTAAATTTGACAAAATTCAAAAAATATAAAAATATTCAATTTATTAATCTTAATTTCAAGGGTACTATATGTTAAAAAATCATCCAAAAGGTCTAATGGTGGCGTTCTTTGCGAATATGGGCGAGCGTTTTGGTTTCTATACCATGATGGCGTGTCTCGTGTTCTTCCTGCAATCACGTTACGATTTATCAGCTACAGAAGCGGGCACCTGGTACAGCTGGTTCTATTTCTCGATTTATGCCTTAGCTTTGCTTGGCGGTATAATTGCCGACACCACTCAAAAGTATAAAACCGTTATATTAGTTGGTATTTTGACTATGCTTGGCGGATATGTTCTTATGGCGACGCCGGGTTTAACGTTGAATTTTTCGTTATTGGCATTATTAATAATTGCCTTAGGTAATGGACTTTTCAAAGGTAACTTACAAGCCTTAGTCGGTCAAATGTATGACGCACCGGAATACGCACATTTACGCGATTCAGCATTTAGCATATTTTATATGGGTATCAACGTTGGCGCATTTTTTGCTCCAAGTGCCGCAAATGGGATTCGTAATTGGTACCTAAGCACAAAAGGATTTACTTATGACGCCGATTTGGCTTCATTATGTAATCAATATATAGGCGGTCGTTTGCACGATGTCGCACCTTTGCAACAATTAGCGGCAAAAGCGACACACGCGAACATTACTGATTTAATGGCTTTTTCTAAGCATTATATCGAT
The DNA here is from genome assembly GCA_037127915.1 of bacterium. Classification (GTDB taxonomy): domain Bacteria; phylum Bacteroidota; class Ignavibacteria; order Kapaibacteriales; family UBA2268; genus JBAXXL01. The sequence continues at coordinate 25,822 of JBAXXL010000041.1, read as the reverse complement.
GCGTTTGCAACAGGATATAATTATGCCTTCGGCGTTGCCGCAGGCGCTATGATTATTTCTCTTTTGGTTTACATTTTCTTTATGAAGAAATTACCGACTAAAGCAAAGAAAGCGAAAACAGAAGGCCAAAATTTAGGGAAATTGGCTATGGTAGCAGTTTGGGCTATTTTAGGTGCCGCAATTTTGGGTGCGGTTACATATTTCATATCATTCCAAATTGATATCGCCTTCGCGTTTGGACTTTTCGGTGCCTTCGTAGGTGGTAGTTTCAAAATGTCAACAAAAGAAGAGCGTCCACGTGTAGTAGCTTTGATGCTCGTATTCTTGGTCGTTATGTTCTTCTGGATGTCATTCCATCAAAACGGGCTAACGCTTTCATTCTTCGCTCGTGATTATGTTGCTAAAACAGTCGCTCCAATCACTTATTTATTCTTTGATATTAAATCTTTGCTAACAGTAATTGCCGCAATTTTTGGTATTGTGCTATTGGTTAAACGCAAATCAACAACGACTCAACGCGGAATAGGCGCATTATTACTTGCCGTCGGCGGTGGATTGTCATATTGGATGTACTCAAAATTTACAGCTCAAAACGCAATTGAACCTGAGATTTTCCAACAATTCAACCCTATATTTATTGTGTTCCTGACGCCTTTGGTTGTTGGATTTTTCGCTTGGTTGAACGCGCGCAAAAAAGAACCATCAACACCGAAAAAAATCGGTATTGGTATGATTTTAGCGGCAGCTGGTTTTGTAGTTGTATTGTTCGCTTCTTTAGCTCTACAATCGCCACATTCATTAGCAGGCGCTCCTACACCGGACAGAATTTCTCCATACTGGTTAATTAGTACATATTTTGTATTAACTATTGCTGAGTTGTTCTTATCACCTATGGGCATTTCGTTCGTTTCGAAAGTTGCACCAGCACGCTTCCAAGGCTTAATGCAAGGCGGCTGGCTATTGGCTACTGCCCTTGGCAATAAACTTTTGGTAGTTGGTAGTATAATGTGGGACAAAATCGAATTATGGCAATTATGGGCTATATTTGTAGTTTGCTGTTTGATTTCAGCCGCATTCATATTCTCAATAATGAAACGCTTGCAGAAAGTAACGTCTTAATGAGTTTATAAAGTTCGTAAAGTTTATAAAGTTTATAAAGAGAAGAAGATAGTGGCGGGTTTGAAACCCGCCATTTTTTATGTCAGAATCTTGATACCCAGGATGTTAGGATTTTCAGGATGTGCTCTTCAAGCGAACGTCGAGCGTAGTCGAGACGGTAGGTAAGCTGACATTCCGGCCTCCGAGCCGGAATCTCCCAAAACAAGGGTATATGGTTTGGGGTATAGTGTATGAAGAATTCCCAGCAAAGACGCAAAGATTTTTTTCGTCATTGCGGGCTTGACCCGCAATCTCCTCGATAAATCAATTTCTGAACTGGGATTTATGGGATTTTATGGATTACAGGATTCGGTTATTCTAAACGAGGTCAAGGAATCCAGAAATAATTGTCAGAATCTTGATACCCGGGATTTAAGGATTTTCAGGATATTTAGCAATTGCCTTGGAATCTTTTCTTAGCATTTATCATTTATAATTTATCATTAATAATTGATTTCTTATCCTGTTCATCCTCTAATCCTGGCTATCCTGATTCTGATGATTATTTAAAAAAATGGGCGAATAAAAACCCGCCCATAAAATTGAATTATTTTTTCTCCGCTGGTACGGTTGTAATGCCGTAGCTATGTACGTCCGTTTGTTCGGTCCATACGTACCCTATTTCAATAATATATCTTTTGCCTTTATGATTAAAGCCATTGACTTTCAATCCTTCCAAACTGTTTACTCCTTTCAAAGCTAGATCCGCAAATGCCTTATTATTCGATTTAACTACCTCTGGTCTGTCCGGCTTACCTTCGGGTGTTATGCCGAAAGAAATTTCGACTTTTCCGCCTGCTTTATCTTGATATACTTCAGATTTTTGACCCATACCATGCAATATTTGAGTATAGTTATTGTGTATGAACCATGAAGGTTCAGTATAATAATTTCTTATACATGGATTAGTTATGCTGAGCTCTGCATTCCAAACACCTGCTCCAATATTAGGTGAAACCTTATACATTTTCCAAACGTCTTTATCACCGAAGAAAAAAGCTTGTAATCCTGTTGAAACGATCGGTTTACCTTTAAAACTTGCTGGTTGCCATTTAACTCTTTTTGATAATTCCTTCATCACCCTCAATGCTTCTTTTGTTAAGCCATATCCAAGTGGTTTATATGTCATTGAATCTCCGCAAATTTGGCCATCATGAAATCTTATATTTGAAATTGTACTGTCTAAGTTTACATCGAAGTATAAATCTAATGTAGCAGTTATATTATGCTTTTTCGCCTCTTCCGGCATCCTTGTAAGTGAAATTACTTGCTTTACGAACTCCTTTGTATCCATATTAGGTCTTGGCATTTTATCCCATTTTCCTCCTTCGGCGCCCCAATCACATAGTCTCAAGTCTTCATCAGTAAGATTTGCTAAATTCACTGTATCACCTGTAGTAATATCATCGCTAGTTAAGGCCGGAGCGACCATACTGAGTGTAATATAATCCTCAACCGCGTTTTTGATTTCGGTATTTGCGATTGCTTTTGTCAGCTTTTGCTCACTGAACGAGAAAGCGTATAATGTAAATGTTACTGGTATAATAAGTACAAGGTACTTCCAGAGTGTTCGTTTTGTTGATTTTGCTTTCGTTATCATTTTTATTCTCCTAAAAATGGTTGTAGAATTAAAATTATTCGTCAAATCAAACATTTTGGGCCCGATAGTCTGGTTCAACAGAATGTCTATATAATAGTCTTTGTTTTTTTCGATTTTAATAACACTGGAATCGGCAATGTATTCGTGAACTGTTTTCAATTCTTTTTCGAATAAATAGATAACCGGATTGAACCAAAGGAATGATTTTACCACGGCAAGGAATATGGAATCTAAGCTGTGATGTTCGTTGATGTGGGTTAGCTCGTGAGCTAATATGGAACCGACTTCACCCTTGCTAATTGTTTCTTTGGATATGAATATGGAATTGAAAAATGAAAATGAACCGATTGTCTCGGGTACAATATAGAATTTTGTCCCGTTATGGGTAGCGGTTTCTGATTTTCTCCGAAGGTAGCGAAAGAATAAGAGGGATTTAGTTAACCGGATTAATCCCCAAAGAATTCCCGCGAGATTAAGTATACCTATCGCGTATAATGCAATTTGATTCCAATTTATTGGTGTTGGCTGATTTGCTGTTTTAATTTGAATACTTGGCGTAGTTTCAGCAATTGGTTGAGAAATAATTTCCGATGATTCCCCTATCGTGATAATTTCAGGCTTTTGCGGAACAATCGGGAGCGATGTCCCGATTTTCACAAGCGGAATAGCAAACGAAATGCTAATTAGGAATAGAATTAAAAACCTGTTGAAATTGAAAAACGTTTCGTTTTTTAAGAAAATCTTATAAAATCCATAAAAAACTATTATACAGATTGTTACAATCAGCTGATATTTAATTAGTTCAATCATCGGAATATCCTTGATATATTTTTATTTTTTTTAGTTTTCAAAAATTGTAGCTGAATATAAATTATCCTTATGGATAATCGGAAAATATCGGTTTAGGAATAAAATTAATTTCCATCTTATACCTTTTACCATTATGTTTAAATCCTCTAACCTTAAGCCCCTTGACATTTTTAAATCCCGTGAGTGCCGCTTCATCCAAACCATACCCTGCCTTTTTTATTACCTTCGGATTAGATACATCACCATTTTGTGTTATTCCGAAAGCTATTATTACATTTCCCCCTTTCTTAAGCTTCAACGCTTTTTCAGGGTAATATATTTTGTGGTAAATTTGGCTATAATTGTCACTTGTAAACCAGGATTGCTGCGTTGGTAAAAGTCTTTTACAAGGGCTCTTCATTTCAAATTGAGATATTCCATCACGTGAGTAAACAACTTCGGGACAAACGCTGTACATTTTCCATTTTTCCCTGTCGCCAAACATAAAGGTTTCGGAAATCCTCATCGCGATAGGTTTACCTTTATATTGAGCTGGATTCCAGGTTACCCGCCGAGCTAATTCCTTCATTGTTCGAAAACATTCCTTTTCAATACCATATCCGATTTTATTTTTTGACCATAATTTGCCGGCGATTTTACCATTTTGGAAACTGAAATTTGACATTTTCCCATCCGAATTAACGTCAAACCCTATCCACACTTGACAACTAATGTTGTGCTTTTTAGCTTCCCAAGGTGTTCTCTGTATCGCTTTTTTTAAACTATCATATTTATCCCTGCCCATTTCCGGTTGAGGAAATTTATCCCATTCTTTATACGCAGTTGTAATTGGGCTTTTCATGTCAGAATGATTGACTTCATTTTTCTTTTCCATACAAGAAAAAGCGATCAAACTGAATGCTATTGGTATTACAAGTAATAAATATTTCCAAAGTGTTTTTTTTGTTGATTTTGTTTTCGTAATCATTTTTAGTCTCCTAAAAATTGTTGTAGAATTAAAGTTATTCGTTAAATCATACATTTTGGCGCCGATAGTCTGATTCAACAGAATGTCTATATAATTGTTTTTATCTTCTTCTTTTTTAATAACACTTGAATCGGCTATATATTCGTGAACGGTTTTGAGTTCTTTTTCAAATAGGTAAATAATCGGGTTAAACCAAAGGAATGATTTCACCACAGCAAGAAATATGGAATCGATACTATGATGTCCATTAATGTGGGTTAGCTCGTGAGCCAAAATAGAATCAACTTCACATTTGTTAATCGTTTCTTTGGAAATAAATATGGAATTGAAAAATGAAAATGAACCGATGGTTTCCGGCACAATATAGAATTTTGTACCGTTATAAGTAGCGATTTCTGATTTTCTACGCAGATAGCGGAAGAAAAGGAGGGACTTAATCAAACGGATTAAACCCCAGAGAATTCCTGCAAGATTAATAATTCCTATTGCGTATAATGCAATCTGATTCCAGTTTATTGGTGTTGATTGATTTGCGATTTTAATTGGAATACTCGGCGTAGTTTCGGCAATTGGCTGAGTAACAATTTCCGGAGATTGGCCTATCGTGATAATTTCCGGTTTTTGGGGAACAATTGGAAGCGATGTCCCGATTTTCACAAGCGGAATGGCAAACGATATGCTGATTAGGAATAGAATCAGAAACCTGTTGAAATTGAAGAAGGTTTCGTTTTTTAAGAATATCTTATAAAATCCATAAAAAACAATTATGCAGATTGTTACAATCAGCTGATATTTAATTAGTTCAATCATTGGACTTTTCCTTATTTTATCATTTAACCATTTCTATTGACCCACTAGCAGTATTAAAAGATGATTCGGGCATAAACCATATTTCCATCTTGTATCTTTTGCCATGGTGTTTAAAACCGTCAACTTTTAAACCTTTAAGATTTTTAAATGCTTTCATTGCCGCCTCATCTAAAATATTTCCCGCACTTTGAGCAATCTTAGGTTTGTATATATCTCCTTTCGGAGTTATTCCGAATGAAATCGTGACAAATCCGAACTTTTCTCCTTTTGTAGCTTTCTTAGGAAAATGAAAGTCCTTCGAAATTTGTTTGAAGTTCTCACCGGTAAACCAGGATGGATGCTTGTTGACATCGCTTTTGCAAGGATTGTTCAGCACAATTACAGATCCATTGTCCATATAAGCAAAGTGCTTTATAACACTATACATTTTCCAAATTTCTCTATCCCCAAAAATAAATGATTGAGACATTGTAGATTTGACGGGTTTTCCTTTCAGTGTAGCCGGATGCCATTTGACTTTCTTAGATAACACTTTCAAAATTCGAATAGCCTCATCTGTAATTCCATATCCAATTTTGGTTGTAGTCCATGGCTTCCCACAAACTTTACCTTTTCGAAACTTGAAATTGGATGTGCTTCCATCGGGATTTATGTTATAGTCAATCCAGACTTGGCTGGTGATGTTATGCTTTTCAGCTTCTTTTGGCATTATTTGGAGCGAATTTAACAATCTTTCATAATCATTCCATTTCATATCAACCTGAGCAGGTTTATCCCATCCGATTTGCCAAGCCTCTCTTGGGTTTTTATAAAAGTCATCATTCTTCTCTTCTTTGCAGGAGAATACTAACAAACTAAGAGCAATGGGTATAAATAATACAAGGTATTTCCAAAGTCTTCGTTTTGTTGATTTCGTTTTCGTTATCATTTTTAGTCTCTTAAAAATTGTTGTAGAATTAAAATTATTCGTCAAATCAAACATTTTGGGCCCGATAGTTTGGTTTAACAGAATGTCTATATAATTGTTTTTATCTTGCTCTTGTTTAATAACACTGGAATCTGCAATATATTCGTGAACTGTTTTCAATTCCTTTTCAAATAGGTAAATAATCGGGTTAAACCAAAGGAATGATTTCACCACAGCAAGAAATATGGAATCGATACTATGATGTTCATTAATGTGGGTTAGCTCGTGAGCCAAAATAGAATCAACTTCACCTTTGTTAATCGTTTCTTTGGAAATAAATATGGAATTAAAAAATGAAAATGAACCGATGGTTTCCGGCACAATATAGAATTTTGTCCCGTTATCAGTAGCGATTTCTGATTTTCTACGCAGATAGCGGAAGAAAAGCAGGGACTTAGTTAACCGGATTAATCCCCACAGAATCCCAGCGAGATTAAGAATTCCGATTGCGTATAAAGCAAGTAGGTTCCAATTTATTGGTGTTGATTGATTTGCTGTTTTAATTGGAATACTCGGCGTAGTTTCAGTAATTGGTTGAGAAACAATTTCCGATGATTTACCTATCGTGATAATTTCAGGTTTTTGCGGAACAATCGGAAGAGATGTTCCGATTTTCACAAGCGGAATAGCAAATGATATGCTGATTAGGAATAGTATCAAAAACCTGTTGAAATTAAAAAACGTTTCGTTTTTTAGGAATATCTTATAAAATCCATAAAAAACTATTATGCAGATTGTTACAATCAGCTGATATTTAATTAGTTCAATCATTGCCCGCTCCCTTTTCTTTATTTGCTATCAAGAGTTTCCTGATTTCTTCCAAATCATTTGGCGAAATTTTCTCTTTTTGTCCGAAAAAGGAAACCAGTTTGCTGAATGAATTTCCGAAATAATCTTTCACAAAGTAATTCATAAATTCGGAGGCATATTCATCCTTACTGACCAATGGCGAATATTTGTGGATATTACCATAATTTTCGTGCTCCACAAAACCCTTTTTTTCTAAAATTCGGACTATGGTGGAAACAGTTGTGTATGCCGGTTTGGGGTCGGGAAAATGTGTCATTATATCGCGGACGATTGCGGATTCCAAGCTCCAGAGTATCTGCATCACTTGTTCTTCTGCTTTTGTAAGTTCTTTCATATTTCAGTTTTTTTATTTTTGTACAACATCTGAATGCAATATAATAAAAAAATAATACAAAGCAACTACTTTTTTAGTAGAGCTACTAAAATATTAGTAATTCGTATAAAATAGTTTTGGAAAACGTTAAAAACAGGGTATAGGGGATGAAGAAATAATGGTCAATGGTTAATTGTAAATTGTTAATGAGAAGAAAAGATTGCACCGCAAAGACGCAATGTAGATTATTAGAAGTCATTCCGTGCTTGACACGGAATCTCCCTGATATATAGATAGATGGTCATTTTTATTATACCACCCTTTCAGGGTTCGTGCCAGCGGGTATTTCCATTTTCTACAATAATTCCATCCTTTCAGGATTGAAGAAAAACAATTACGAATTACGGAGTTTGTTCTTGCCATTTTTCATTTTCAACTTTCAATTTCTTCATACCCCATACCCTAAACCCTATACCCAGTTCGAAGATGGATTCTTCACTTCGTTCAGAATGACGAAATCCTTTAATGCTAATAATCTCAAAAGTATATGTACAGACACAAAAAAAGGGCGAACAAACGTTCGCCCCATCTCTTGCCTCATGCCTATTGTCTTTTGCTGATAGCCTCGTCTGCGGCTTTGATAACCGGTTTAACTGAAACAGGTGAGCCGACGGCTCCAACCATCCATATATCTGGTGTTAGGCGGCCTTGTTTGTAAATACGGTCAAATTCATCACTGAATTTTTTGCCTGTCATTTGTTGTTCTAATTGGAATTCAATCAAATGTCCAAGCGGATATGCTGATAAATATAGCGGATAAGCTATCATGTGTGAATAAATCGCCAAAATAGTTTGGTCTTTTTGGCCAAATACAGGTGCATAATATTTATTCCAAACGTCTTTTGATATCTGCATAACTGCTTCTTTCAACTGCAAAGCATCGGCTGTCGGATTTTCGTACATCCATTGCCAAACCTTAATATCAACTAACGATACGCCCATAATTTCGTAGCATGACCAAAATACGTCAAGCGCGTACATATCTTTAGCATTAGGAATTTCGTCTTTCACGCCGATTAATTTCAGATCGCGGCTTTGGAATAAAAACGCGGCGGCTTCAGTGAAAGCTGTGTTAGGTATTCCAATTAAAAACCAATAATCCATATCATATAATGTAATGGTCTGCTCCACGTTGTGTCCGAACTCGTGAACTGCTATATTAAAGCCTTTGTAATCCATTCCATCGGCGGCAATACGTGTGCGCAAGTGCGCTTTGTCGCCTTTCATCATTGAACCCGATGCGTGACCGGCACCGCGGGCAGGATCAACAGCAATTTTTTCGGTAATGTATTTTGCGCGTTCTTTTTGCCAATTCAATTGAGCTAAGACGGTTGGTAAATAGCCTTCAAAATCGGCAGCTGTTTTCCATTTCGCTTTTGTAATTTTGTCGAAACGAGCACCGTCGATTTCGCCTTTGAAACCATTATACCATATATCGAATGGCTCCAATTTACGTCCAAGATTTTTGGAAATTTGAGCGGCAACTTTTTTTGCAACAGGACTGCTGACCAATTCGGTAAACATTTGCTCGATACGCTCAACAGGAATTTCCATCTCGCTATCAAATTTACGTTGAATGTAAGACGGATGGTTAGGGCTAAATTTATCAATTTGGGTTTGAACTTTATAGTTTTTCAATAACCATTCGTAACGAGTGTTTGGTTCGGGTGCTGATTTGATTTCTTTTGCGCCTTGGAAAACTTTGTTTGTGTATGGATCCCATTGATATTTATTATTAGAAATAACATCTTGCGGAATTGATTGGTCAATTATACGCTCCATAACTTTCAATATCATCTTTTGTTTGAAAAGGCCATCAGTTTTATTTGCATACTGAGCTTTGATTTCATCACGAAGATTCCAATGAGTTATAAGCGCCATATCTTTTGGGAAGAATGTCTGCTTTTTTGAATCCACCAAATTGCCCATCATAATGTTGTATTCGGCAATATATTGGTCGGAATTTGTTTCGATTTCCGCTTCTTTAGACAATAGTTTAGCAGGAACGCGGGAAGTGAACATATCGCCGATACGTGCATAAGCCCATTGCTCACGAGTCCAGCGTTTGCCCAATTCCATTTTTTCTTCTAATGTGTAGAATGGGTAGTTCAATGTTACGATAAATGCGATTTTTGCATCATATAAATCATCCGCAATATGTGCCGCAGGATTGAGCGCACCGTACATACGGTCAATGTCGGTCATTTCGCCAACTTCGAGTTGCATAGGAACTTTTAAGTCAAGCATCATTTTATTGAAATAACCGTATATGGTTTCGGAATGAGTTTCGAGGGATTTAGCATATTTGAAGAGTTTTGTGGTATCGGTTATGTAATTAGCTTTACAAAATTCGATAAATTCTTCTTTCGAACCGTCAGCTTCGAACCATAGCGCCGCTGTTTGGTTAACACCGCGTGTAATTCGTTGCTTTTCGTCAGGTCCGTATTTTTTTACCATTTCCGAAATCACCTTTTCGGCAACTTTTTTGTCAATTATCGCCACTTCGCCCTCCCGAGTATAGATTTCTTCATCCTTTTTACTGCATGAAGTTATTAGTAAAAACAAAGCCAATAGAATCAAGACTTTTTTCATATAATCTCCGAAATTTTGTAAATAATATTTATAACTATTAAACACGATAAGAATTATTATTTATTTTGATTGATTTGCATTTTTTCCGTATTTGAAACGTCAGTATTATTGCTGATGAAACAGATGGTTTTACCAATATTTTTCAGCGTCAATTTTTTTATATTTATTTAATAGGGTATTGCTATGAGTAAAGAGAAAGAAGCTAAGAAAGAAATCAAGAAAAAGCCGACAAAGACTTTGAAAGAAAAACGCTTAGAAAAACATGATAAACAAAATAAGAAAAATGAAATCATAGTGAAATAGCTCTGGCTACAACTTATTTTCATATTTAGTTAGTTGATATCAGCAACAAAATGTTTTATTTTGTCGTCGATATATTTATTTGCCGACATTGCGAAAAAGCAGTATCGGCATTTTAATATAATAAGATTGAGGAATTATGGAAGACGTAAAATTCGATTATAATACAAAACTTGATATAAAATTTAATCATTTCGAAGTGATAGACATACCAAAAATGGTTGATGAGTGCAAATATAAGTGGTTCAACCAAACGTTGACCCAAGTAAACGATAGTGTTGTTCGGTTGGGAATTGTCGAAGGAGAGTACCATTGGCATAAGCACGACAACGATGATGAATTCTTTTTCGTTCTAGAAGGCACACTATTTATTGATTTAGAAGATAAGGTTGTTGAATTGAACGCAAACCAAGGAATCACCATAACTAAAGGCGTTTTACACCGTCCTCGCGCTCCAAAAAAAGTTGTAATGCTAATGGTTGAAACTGCTGAAATTCAGCCCACGGGAGACTAAACAGGGTATGGGGTGTAGGGTTTAGGGTATTGGAAGAAGGCACACAGATGACGCTGATTTAGCAGATTAAAACAGATATTTTTATGCTCGATATTGGAAGCAGATATCTCGCAGATATATATAATGCTTGTCATTCTTAGCGAAATGAAGAATCCATCTTCAAGTAATTTTGAATTTTGGATTATGAATTTTGAATGAGAAGAAAGAGAATCAATTATTAATGATAAATTATAAATGGGAAGATGGAAGAAGACGGACAGGTCGCGACCTGTCCCTACGGTTCAGACAAAAAAAAGAGCCAAGAATAATTCTTGACTCGAGATGAAAAAACAATTTATATATTATATGTCATTTGGACACAATAAATTTTTGAGTTTCACTGATTAATACACTCTTTACAGTACATAGATAAGCGCCCTGGTTCAAACTGCTAATATCTAATTTGAATTCATAAGATAGATTAGGCACTTCCGTTTTCATGATGACCTGCCCTAAAGAATTCATAATTACAACTTCAACATTCTCGCCAATTAAAGATTGGGATTTGATATTGATAAAACTTTGAGCCGGGTTTGGTGCAATAATTAATTCAGGCCCAGTTTTTAAATTTTCATTTACATCAACTATAATGTCTTGAGATATGTAGATACCTTTGTCAGTAGCAAGAACGATGTATCCTTGACTGGATTTTTCAATATCAGTAACCATTAGTCCATCAATCCCATTCATTTCAGAATGCCAGGTTTTCCCACCGTCTTCGCTTTTTATTAAACCTGAATTAGTTAAGCTGTTTGTAGAACCTGCTAAAATGCAATTTTTATAAAAGAATAAGTTAGTAGCTTCAGTTTTGCTTGAAGCCAAACTCCAGGTATCTCCTTTGTTTGAACTGGAATATAAATCTTTATCTGTATCGATTACAAAAATCTCGTCCTTGGAATTGATGGCTAAATATTGAGGCACTGTATTTTTTGGATTTTTAATTTGCTTCCAGATTGTACCGCCGTCGGTTGATTTCATCGCTCCATAACTCCAAGTTCCAGCAAAAATTGTATTATCAGAAGTAATTGCTAATGAATTGGCTTGAATCGGTTGAGCTTGTTGAGCGCAAATCGACCAATTCTGTCCATTGTTTAAACTTTTATAAATATATGATGCGGTTGCCAAGTATAAGATGTTGTTATTATCCGATATTAAAGCGCGACAGTCCAACTCCCCTAAGCCGGTGTTTGATTGGCTCCAAGTATCTCCATAATCAGTACTAACATAAACGCCGTTGCCGGAAGTTGAAACAAATATTAAACCTTCTTTATTAATAATTATATTCTTTACCGAGCCATTAGGTATTTCTAAGCATTTCGTCCACGTTGAGCCATAATCGGTACTGAGATATAAGTAATTATAAAAAGATGCTAATATATTATTGTCCCAATAATTTGGTGCGTTATTTGTTTTATAAACTAATATTTGATTAATGTAAGTATCACAAATACCATTGTTTTTTGGGGTCCAATCTTTTAAATTAGTACTAAATTGTACACCGCGTGAAGTAGAACAATAAAAGCTCTCATCTTTGGTACCGAATATATTACTCCCTCCACTAGTAGAAATGGTATCCCAATTGTCGCCATTATCAAAACTCTGGAATATTCCTCCACTACTGGATATCACTAATCCTTGGTTTTTTGTTCGGAGAAGAGATAACCCTTGAGTTTGGGGACATCCATTTCCAAGTTTTTTCCATTTCTTGCCTGCGTCATTGCTTCTATAAACTCCACTTTGGGTGAAAACAAAATATAATCCTAAATCATCGTAGACCACAATATCTCTTACGACGGTAAATTGCTTATCTATTCCATTTTCGACTAATGACCATTGTTCTCCGTTGTTTGTGGTTTTAAATAAGCCTCTATAACACATAGCATAAATAGTGTTGTCATTTATGAAGCATAATTGCTGAATGAAAGCGTTTTTAACATTGATTTTATATTTTAAATCCCAAGTCTCGCCATCATCGTTGCTCTCGTAAGCTCCACTATCAGAACAAACTATTAGCCTGGAATTATTCAGGAACATTATACTATTAATGTTTCCTATTTTTTGGTCAACAACAACTTCAAACCAATTATCATTACTATTAACTCTTTTATATAATTTGTTATTAGTATTATTATGGGGATAAGTTGTTAGGTACATTTCTTGGTTATTACCAAATATTATATGTTGTGGTACTAAATTGTCAGTATTTACCTTTTCCCAAAGTTCTCCATAATTACTTGATGAATACAAACTCTTCGTGGTTTGGGCATATAGATCACCATTTTGATCTTCGAAAACCGAAGCGATATTTCCACCGAATGGACCTTTCAGGGGCTCCCAAACGATTTCTGCTTCAGTTTTTAGAGTAATTAAAAATAGGAACATTAACATAAATATCAACGATTTCATATAACCTCCTTTAAAACAAATTATTAAATTCAAAAATAGAAACTATTATAATTTGTTATCAAATAAATATAATGATTACTAAAAAAAAAAATGATTTGGTTGATAATTTTAACCTTATGTTTTACTTCAATTTAAAATTGATAGGTATTGTAACATTGGATTCGCAAATTTTGTTGTCTTTTCGTCCTGGTGTAAATGTCATTTTTCCCATTGCAGTAATTGCAGGCTTTTCGAAAATCTTATCTGAGCTTTTTACAACGCTTATTGATAATGGTTTACCGCCTTTCGACACCTTTACGTTTAATGTCACTTGCCCGCTTTTGCCAGCTTTTTTTGCTTTTTCCGGATATACTATGGCTTTTGCTAATTTTGCAATATCAAGTGTTGGTCCGGTCTCAGATACCTTTACTATTTTTTTATCCTGGTTGGTTTCAATCATCGCATCCGAGTATCCTGAAGCTTTTGCGTCTGTAAATTGAACCACACCGGAAATGCAGAAAAATAATAAAACAGCCGGCAATGTAACGATATACTTATAATATGCCGACTTGCGAGAGTTTGATGTTGTCATCATTTTAATTCTCCTTTTTAGTAATGAATTAAAGAAATTGTTTGAAATGTTTATTTTAAATCCGCCAAATGACTCGCTTAAAAGTAGTGATTGATAAGCTCGAGCATCACTATCATTACTGTAAACCTCTTTATCGGCAAGATATTCATGAACTTCAAGAATTGATTTTTTATATAGCCATACAATTGGATTGAACCAAAATATTGCAATAAGAATTTCGGAAAGAAGTACGTCAAACGTATGTAATTGGGATATATGGACCATCTCGTGTATAATTATTCTTTCAAAATCATCTTTATCCAGGTTTTTATTCCCAATAAATATAGTATTTAAAAATGAAAATGGAGAAATTTCGGTATTGGTATAGGCAATAGTGCAATCTTTGTCAATGTATATATTACTATTCAATTTGAGTTTTCTGATATAATAAAACGATAATATCAACCTTAGTATCAAAATTCCTACGAAGCAAAGATAAACTATAACGAGCCAATCGGAAATACCAAATTTGGTAGAAACTGCCGAAGAATTCGTAGTAGTAACAACCAAATTACTAAGATAAATTTCGATAGGTTTGCTTGAGGATAAAAACTTAATTTGTGGTAGTCGAATCAATGGCAATACAAACGATGATAACAGAGTGATTAGCAGATACGCTCGGTTAATCTTAAAAAATGTTTCATTTCTGAGAAAGAAATAATAAGCCAAATAAAATAGGCCCATCGCGAGACTCGATTCTAAAATATAATGTACAAAGTTTTCCATTTTCATTCCCTCTTTTTAGTAATTTCATATTCCATTAAACTTTTAATCTCTTCTAATTCCTCGAGAGATATTTTATTTTCTTTTGTTAAAAACGATACAAGCTGGTGGAAAGAGCTTCCGAAGTAATTGTTTACTAAGCCTTTCATAAACGACTTTGTATAAGTTCTTTTCGAAACAATAGGGAAATACTCATAAGTTTTCCCATAAGCTTTGTGGCTGACAAAACCTTTCTTTTCGAGAATTCGAATAATAGTCGAAACTGTATTATATGCCGGTTTCGGTTCCGGTAATTCTCTAATTATATCGTTTACGAACCCTTTTTTTAGGCGCCAAACAATCTGCATTAACTGCTCTTCTGCTTTTGTTAGTTCTCTCATATTGCTCATCATTATTATTTTAATATACAATTTATATTATTTATTATATAGCTATTATACAACTAAATATTTAAGTACACAACTAATATTTTAGTTATAATAGATAACGTTTTTAATTTTCCTATATTTTAATCGGTGATTGATTTATTTTTTAGAATTTTAGAAAAATTATTTAAAAAGAACTTAATAAAATAGCTTACTACAAATATTTTTGTTTTGTAAAAGCAATTTATAATAATAACACGGATATTAAAAAAATGTTACATTTTTGTGAAATAAATATTTCTATAAATCCCGAAAGGATGGAATTTTTGTAGCAAATACTTGAAGATAGATTACCGCTTTCGCGGTAATGACAAATGTCGATATATCAGGGAGATTCCGTGTCAAGCACGGAATGACCGAAAAATTCTCTGCGTCTCTGCGGTGAATTATTCTTCCTCCCATTATCAACTTTCAACTTTCAATTGTCAATTGATTATGATTTTCTTCGTTTCTGTCATATTACCCGCTTTTATGGTAATTAAATATACTCCCTGAGGAAACCGGCTTATATCGTAATTGGCAGAGTAGCTTCCAGGCAATTGCATAAGATGCTCACTAATCTGTGCCATTTCAATTCCCAACATATTGCTGATGCTGATGGATGTATTTGCCGGTTCGGTTAAAGTATAATGAACGTTAAGCGGTCCCGTAGCGGGGTTCGGATAACAATTTAAAAATAATGATGTATCAAAGATGTCTTCTTTTACAGGCGATGAACCTTTATATGATGCCTCAAATCTAAAGCCATAATAAATAAGTGCGTTGTCTCGAGAGTCGGTAAAGCCAAAATAGATGTCAACATTAGTCCATTTCCCATCCAGAAATTCTTGATAAATTCCTGAAAGAACATTACCATTTTCATCATTTATATATGTGTATCGGTAAGATTGCAACATTTGTCCTTCATCCCAAAATTCATATAAAAATTTAAGTTTAATTCCATTATGGTCGTAAGTATATGTTTTTCTGTCAGAATTTACCCATTTGCCATTTTCCCAAAAGTCATTCAAATAGGTAAGCATATTCCCGCTATCATCATAAGTGAAAACTCTCCGGAGTGAAGTAATCCATTGCTCATTTTCCCAATATTCGTATAAAGCAGAAAGCTGTTTACCGTTTGAATCGTAGGTGTTTGTTACATTGTTAAAATACGTCCATTCACTATTTTTCCATTTTTCAGATAATTCTGTAAGCATATTCTTTTTCAAATCATAAGTTCTAGTAAATCTATATGAATTTGTCCATTGTTCGTTTTCCCAATACTCTCTTGTTTCGGAAAGAGAATTTCCGGAAGTATCATACGAAAAAGCATCACGTCTATAGTTCAGGAGTTGGCCGTTTAAATCTTTTTCCTGTAATTCAGTCAGCATATTTTTTGAAAGATCATAAGTACGAGTGAAGCGGTCGGCTAGTATCCAAACATTGTTCCACCAATATTCAAGGTTATCAGTTAGGACATCTCCTAATGTATCATAACTACGTAATTCTCTTTTCGAATTAACCCATTGTCCACCCTGCCACTCTTTGTATAAAGTTTCTAATATATTTTCATTATTATCTAGGGTATTATCGTATTTTAAGGCTTTTACTAAGATTTCATTATCCCATTGTTCATTTATATAATTAAGGATAGTTCCTTTTGAATTGTATGTTTGCGCCGTTCTGGCAACATTTATCCATTTTTCGTTCTGCCACAACTCAAAAACATATAAAATTTCCTTTCCGCTAGAATCATAAGTATAGGTAACTTTTTCATTGTTTGTCCACTTACCGTTTTCCCATTTTTCTTTCAGGTAAGAAGGACGAACACCTTTCGCATCATATAAATATGTATTTCGAAATTTTGTGCTATCAGTCATATAAATATATACTTGGTCAACTGCGTCGCGGCTGGATTGTATTTGGTATAAATTCTCTTTTGAATCAAGTGTTATAATTGTAAAGAAGAATATAAGCATGAGCGTAAATAAAAATTTCATCGTACCCCGAAAGTAAGTTAATTTAATTTAGGAAAAAACAATTTATAATAATAACGCAAATAATAAAAAAATGTTACTTTTTTGAAATAAATTTTCTTGTAAAAAAAAGACGACTCATCAAGTCGTCTCAAAATTAATCATTACTCAATTTATAATTAATAATTGATTATAATTTTTCTAGTCTTGCTCATATTACCCGATTTTATAGTAATGAAATATACTCCCTGTGGAAATCGGCTAATATCGAAATTAGTGGAATAACTTCCAGCCAATTGCATTGGATTTTCGCTGATCTTGGCTATTTCAATTCCAAGTGTATTGCTTAAGATTATTGATGTATTGGCCGGTTCAGTCAAAGTGTAATTTATATTCATCGGACCGGAGGTGGGGTTGGGTGAACAGCTAACGAATAAATCAGGTCCTAAAAAATTTTCTTGTACAGGTGAAGATTCTTTATAATTAATTACAACCAAATATCCGTAAAATGTTAAATCATTTTCTCTAATATCTTTAAAACCAATGTACTCATCAGTGCAATACCAATTATCGGATTCCATATACTGCTGGTAAATCTTCCATAAATCTCCTTTAGAATTATAGGTATAATCGGTTTTTGCCCCAGATTTATTTCTTAAACTATCCTGATATTCATACATTTGGCTAAGATTATTTCCTAACGAATCGTAAGTATTTTGATAATGGTAGGAGTGATGAAATTGCCCACTATAATTTTGGACTATGAGATGGTCAATACGATTATTGCCTTGGTCATAACTGGATGACCTTGATTCCCCGGTTACCCATTGGCTATTTAAAAATTCTTCTTCCAAATAGCTGATTTCATTTTCGTTTTGGTTGTATTCGTATTTCTCTCGAATGCTTTCAACCCATTCATTATCTATTAGTTCTTCCAATTTACTGGATAGCAGATTATTCTTTGAATTGTATGTGTATGTATAACGGTTAGAACAATCGAATTTGCCATTCTTGAACACTTCTTCCAAAGAAGTAAGTTTATTGTCAAAATCGTCATAGGTCATCACGGTATTTGTTATAGTCGTATCAGACCCTTGCATCCAAGATAGTCTAAATCCCGTAAGGCAATTCCCCCTCGCATCATAGGTTCTTTTGGAATAAGAAGTAGTATATAATTCGTCGTTAGAGACCCACATATCGTACGAATATTCAAGTATATGACCCATTGAATCATAAGTTCGCTTACAAAGATTACTCTTGTTCCATTTTAAATCGTAATAATCTTCCCTAAACTCATAGATTGTATTGCCATAGCTGTCATATTTATATGTGAACCTTTGGCTATTTACCCATGCGGCATCACCCCTAATTTCTTTTAGGGTTACTAACAATTGGTGTTTATCATTATAAGTGTATGTCACCTTTTGGCTATTAAACCACATCCAATTCCAATATTGGTGTAATTCATAGACTTTATCGCCGTTTTCATCATACAAATAATTAACTTTCCAACCATCTGTTTGCTCACCATTTTCGTATGTTTCAGAAATAATTGTTAATATACTATCTTTTGAATCATAAGCATAGCTTAATTTACTGTCGGTTAACCACTTTCCGGAATCCCATTTCTCCGACCACAAAATAAGCAATTTATTATGAGAGTTATAAGTTCTTGTCCATTTTGATGCTCTTACCAAAGTATCATTCTTCCAATACTGAGTTAATCCGGAAAGAGGATTACCCTTTTTATCATATTTATTAGAAAGCGATTGGACTTTGACCCAATTTCCATTTTGTGAA
Source organism: bacterium (assembly GCA_037127915.1). Classification (GTDB taxonomy): domain Bacteria; phylum Bacteroidota; class Ignavibacteria; order Kapaibacteriales; family UBA2268; genus JBAXXL01. Next base: position 6,963 of record JBAXXL010000041.1, on the reverse strand, counting down.
ATCTCACAAACATACGAAGGAACCTTGCCGATAGCATCGTAAGTGTATTTATATCTATAAACACCTCCATTTTCTCTGTAAACCAAAACATAATCAACAAGATCTGTCGTTTTTTGGATTTCCTCAAGCCCATTCGGATTTTTAATATCTTGGGCACTTAGTGAAATAATTATAAAGGAAAATAGAAGGGAAAAAGTAAATAAAGTTCTCATAATAACTCCGAAAAAAATCAATCAATTCGTCGATAATACAATATCCACGAATAACAAATATATTTATTTTTTGTTACATATTTAAAAAAAAGTTTTGGAACAAAAAATAAATTAAGTATTTTTGAAGAATGAAATATATAATTACTAGTCTTTTTATGAGTATTTGAATGATGAAATCATTTCTTCTTGTTGTATTGCTTATAGCACTCTTAATAGTTCCTTTTGCTAACGCTGTTGCAGAAAACAACGTACCAAGAACTATTAATTACACCGGTAATCTATTTGATTACGATGGCAAACCTATCAACAAAGCTGTTGACCTGAAAGTCAAAATATACAATTTGCAAACCGGTGGAACTGCTCTTTGGACAGAAGACCAAAGAAACGTTCAAGTAGAATATGGTTATTTCTCTATCAATTTAGGTACAGAATCACCATTAACCTTAGATTTTAAAACTCAATATTGGGTAGAATTATCTGTAAATGGCAATTCTTATGCAAGAGTGCCATTCACAACAACTCCTTATACATTTCAATCAATGCGTTCATTCCGCGCCGATACATCAGAATGGGCTAAGAATGTATTTGATAAATCTATAACTTTAGATAAATTAGCTGACGAAACACGCGTTGTAACCGGTGATGTTAAAGGTACATATCCTGAATTATACATTAAAGACAGCGTTGTTGTTTCCAAAATTGGCAAAGGTCAAATCACAAATTATCATATTTCAGAAAGCGTTTCTTTACCACCGGCAGGTCCTGCAGGCGGAGCATTGACAGGTCAATATCCTGACCCTAAATTAGCTGAAAACGCAGTTGAAACATTTAACGTTTTAAACGGAACAATTACTTACCCTAAATTACAAAATGCAACCGGACCTATGGGAACAATCCTAGTATGGGATGGTACAGCTTGGGTTGAATCAACAGTTGACAGTGTAATTGGCAAAGAAGTAAATACAAAATATTTGAAATTGGGAAATAATCCTACTGTTATTGATTCGAGCGCAATATTGGAACTGGAAAGCAACAACAAAGGATTGCTTTTAACGAGATTGAATACTCTTGAAATGAATGCAATGAAAAATCCGCCAAATGGGATGATCCTTTTTAATACAGATTCATCGTCAATAGTTATTAGGACAAACGGTCAATGGCGGAAATTGCAATACGGAATTACTAATAACACTATTGCGAAAACTTACGAAGATGATTTGGGTTATGTTTTTGTTCAAAAATTCTGCACAACCGGCGATGGTACTTTTACAAATCCTTGGCGCTCGACCGATGGATCTGCGGGCATCAAAGCCGCGCTCAAACAATTAACACCGACCCGCAGGGTTATGTTTTTCAAATCGGGTTATTACGCAACAACAGGTAATCAGGTTATTGACTTCGAAAAAGAACTGCCAAATCTTTCGGATCCTTATTGGCGGGTCGCTTTTTCGGGATATGGAATAGAATTCCAGGGTCACGGTGCTTCAATTTATGTGAACGGCGGCGCTCCTTTATTAAATGGTTTACCCGGTCTTCAGTTCAATTGGAAAAATGCGCACGCTTTTTACTGGAAATTCACGGGATTACAGTTTTATGGGGTGGTTGATAATCCGTTGGTTCAATGGGGGAATAGCTATGAATTCCCTTTAAACGGTTGTGAATTTGATATTACCGCAAATAACGGTTACATTTTCCCTGATTATAAACTTAAAATGTCGCCTTCAGCCGCGATAAAGATTTGCTGGCCCCTTGAGTCGAAACTTCATTTAGTTGCTGTAAGTGCCACGGGAGCAGGTGCGATTTTAGAAACCGCTACATTTTGCACTATAAATGGAGCGTTCAGCAATACGATTATTGATGGATCGAATAAAATCTATAACAATTCTTTTGGACTACATTTAATTAACGCTCAATCGAATAACTTCACTTCTATGGATTTGGAAGTTGCTTTCAGTGGAATAAAATTCGATAGCTGGAGTATTCAAAATACATTCAGCGCAATTTTTGTTTCCAATTGCGATTCTCTTGGTTCAGTATTTGATAACAGTACTCAAGCCACTAACGGCAAAAACCTCATTATGTCCATCAGAAATGGTCCAACAATCGAAGAGCCGAGCAAACCAAAAGTACAGAAGCTTTATTCGCCCGGTAGTGATGCTACCAAAATACAGATATTCAACTATTTTGACTTTTAGAGCAGGGTATGGGGTATAGGGTTTTGGGTATAGGGTGTCATTCCCAACTTGACAGATTGTGTAAAAACAATCTTTCGTGGGTATTATTCTAACTTTTAAAAGCTAAAATCTCATTCAATTTCATTATATTACTTAGTCGCTATTACAGCAAAAATATTTTGAAAGACTTTGTTTCGAACAAAAATGAAGAAAATATCAAAAATATGGATGATTTTCGTCTTTCTTTCCTCTAATTTAATTATTAATTCCTCTAATGTTATAATATTAGAGAGTCGCTTCAAGTTGTAAGCGACAGAGAAAATCTTGATTTCGGTATCGACCGATTCAAGTCCTATCGTTAACAATGGTATTTTTCCTAACCATAATTTCATTGTTCCAAAGATGTGTTCAATAGTACACTTTCGTAGCTTGCTCATTTCCTTCGCTTCTTCGGTAAGTGATTTTTCTTTATATTCATCTCTAAAATCTTGATTCCAAAATCTTGATACGTGTCTGCCAGTTCTTGACTTAGTGCATATACTCATCAGATCGCATTCTTTGCAACTAACACCAATATAGACGTTTACAGTACTTTTTTTTGCCTTCTTGTTCTTCCATTTTAACTTTAAAATTTTACCTTGGCTACAGATATAGCAATCGTTTACTTTGTCGTATTCAAAGGTTATCTCAGAATCTTTACCTGCTCCGCGTTGCACAGGAGTGTAACATTCTGTTTCATCACTGTTTTCAATTGAGTTTATATCATCTAAATTACAAAACCCTGCGTCTGCGATATGTACTGCTGGAACTATATCAAGTTCTTCTGCCAATGCTTTTTGTGAGGGTAATAATTGATTCAAATCATTGGAAGCATCGCAAACATAGTCGCTTAGAATTAAGTGGTGCTCAGTATCTGCAGTTAAAATTGCATTATAGCCCGGTATCTTGCCATATCTGCTTTTCATCATTTTGCAATCAGGATCAGTCATACTCAAATAATTACGATTCATACCATTCATTAAGGATATTACTGATTTGAGTTCGTCTATCTTGGTTTTCATATCAAGTATATTTTTGGCATAATCACTATTTATTTCCTTGGCTTGTTTGTCCGCCGTTTCTTCTTCAAGATCTTTAATATCAAGCGTTCTTGTATATTCTTCAAATTCCTTCTCAAAACGTTTAAGCAATTCTATTTGTTTTGATTTACTTAACATGTCTTTCGAAGCGTTTGCTTTCAATTTTGTGCCATCTGTCGCTACAGTTATTGACTCCGGTAAAAGAATGTCCTTTAACATTTTTCTAACATCCAAATTGAAACGTTTAATAAGTGGTTTATGGTTTTTCCTAAAGTCAGCAATTGTTTTATGATCGGGCTTTAAATTACCAATTAACCACATCAGCTCAAGATTCCTATGTGTTTCTTTTTCTAAACGACGGCTGGTTGTTATCCGGTTCATACAGCCGTAATAATAAATTTTAATAATGTTTCCGGCGAAAATGCTGGTCTTCCGGTTTTATTGAGACCACGAATTTTGTAAACTTCAGGATTAAGGCTTATTATGTGCTTAACTACTACATCAATTAACCTAACGATATTATCTTGTGATATCAAATCGTCGAGCGAGAAAAACAGCTCATTTTGGTTCTTATCTTGTTCAAGGATTGTCATTGTGATTGCTATTTGTTACTTAAACGATACGCAAATATAAGCATATACAACGACATACACAAATCTTAGACGCTCGTATTTTAACAATTTATCTACATTTTTAATAATATTTCGAATAGTTTTTACACAATCTGTTGATTGGGAATCCATCTTCAAGTAATTTTGAATTTTGAATTTTGGATTATGAATGCGAAAAATGGCACGCAGATGACGCAGAATTAATTGTCAATGGTTAATTGTAAATTGTTAATTGGAAGAAAAGAAAAAAACGTAATTCGTACTTTTAAATTAGTAATTTATTTGTCCATCTTTATGAATAGCCACGACTTTTAAGTCGTGGTGCAGATATGCGCTTGATACATTGGGCTTTAGCCCAAGATATCGCTAAGAAATGGCACACAGATGATGCAGAATTAATTGTCAATGGTTAATTGTAAATTGTTAATTGGAAGAAAAGGAAAAAACGTAATTCGTACTTTTAAATTAGTAATTTATTTGTCCATCTTCTTGAATAGCCACGACTTTTAAGTCGTGGTGCAGATATCCGCTAGATATAATGGGCTTTAGCCCAAACGTTTCGCGAAGTTAGGATATTCTTGTCTGAGCGATTTGGTTAAATCTTGATTAGTGAAACAGCTCAACACAACCACTATTTCGAATAAACATATTCTATAGTTCTTTCAACTTCATCCTTATCGTTCGAATAAATGTTTCGTTTAATCAGGTTGCCGAATTCATCGTATTCCATTGTTAATATTTTTTTGCGTAAACCAGAAGGTGTCAAACTAATTATTTCGGTAACCTTTCCTTGTTTGTTATATTTCGTGATCAAATTAATATAATCGCCTAATCTAAAATTTTTTTCAGTATCAATTTTCGAACCATCAGTGCTATATTCATAAGCATTTATCTTTTCTAGTTTACCGTCTGACCCAAACCAAGAATACTCTATTAATCTTCCTAAGGTATCATAAACCGGTTTGAAGATGGTTTCAGATTTGTTAGAATCCGTTGGTGTGAAGTTTATATAATGGATTCTTGAAATAATATTATTCTTCTCGTCATATTTAAGTATCTCATGCTCAGGCCAATATAAATATAGTTGTTCATCATTACCATTATAAGAAGATGACTCTATTTTATTACCGCACTTGTCCAAAATGGCGGTGTGATTAAGAATTGATTCCTTCACTCCGGAATATTTAATAATTTGCTCTGAAATAACATTTCCATTTCTTATTAAGGAAGTTTTAGATTTGATATTACCGTTTAAATCATAGTTGATTCCTTCCTTCTTCTTACCGTTATCCGAATATTGATAGACTACAGAATCCATTAATCTGCCATCCGAAGTATAGGATACATCACAGATAGGAAGACCATTACTGTTATATTTAGTTATAGACTCATAAGCCTTTGGATTGATTTTTGTTTTGGGGTTAGTGTTTTCATAAATCATACATTTTGTATAACCACCCCAAACTGTATCGGCTCCCCAACGAGAACATAGCGCGGCACTTGCCGAAAGGATTATAATAAACGCAACAAGCAACATTTTTCTAAACATATACACTCCAAAATAAAATAAAATTATTTCGAATAAACATATTCTATAGTTTTAATAGGCTCATTACTTGGCGAATATACTATATTCTTCGTCATATTCCCATATTCATCATATTCGAATGTGCGCTTCCCGACTTCCAAATCATTCGGATTATTTTGTGTTACTTCAATTATTCTATTTTCATCATCGAACTTTCGAGTAATTATTGATCTTTGCTCACCATTCGGATGGGATTCTACTATTTCATATACACGTCCCTTTTCATCATAACGAGTAATAAACCTCAGATAAATTATGCCATAGATATTATTCTCGAATTCTGTTTTGCTACCATTATCTTCATATTTATAATATTTTTCTTCTTCTTTAGTTCCGTCGGATTTCAATACAGATGTTTCTATAAGTCTTCCTTGACCATCGTATTTATTGAATGTTGTAGTTTTTTCGCCATCGGGATCAGTTCGTAAAGTTTCAGTTATTTTTCCATTGTTATCATATTTGTATTCATATTTAGATTGCGGTGTTCCAGGCAGTGGAATTTGCCTAAAATTCTTAATCGGATATAAATAAATCGAAATATGAGTATCGCTTCCGCGAATAAAACTATACATTGATTGGTAATATTCGTCTTGACCGTTATTTAGCATTGTAGAATGCGGAATCTTTTTTTGGCTGTTATCATATACAAGCGATTGTTCAGATAAAGAATCACTTGAATTAGAATTTATATGAACTTTAACTTTGAGTGTATCATTCGACTTAGTGAAATGCTGGTTAAGGAACAAATCGCCACGAGAGTTGTATAATGAGATATCCAGCGGGTAGTAATCTTTATCATATTTATATAAAATCTTTTGTTTTGGTGACCCGTCGGAATATTTAGCAACTTCCTCTGTGATTTTATTATTTCTATCATAAATTGCTTCGCAGAATATGGTTTTAGTTTTATCAACCTTACCATTCAAGTATGCTAATTCGTAAGGTGAAAGTTCGCTTTTGGCAGTTGTATAATGAATGGTGCATTTTGAAAAACCACCCAGAACAGAATCGGGTGCTATGAATGAACATAGAGCGGCATTTGCCGAAAGGATTAACATTAACCCAACGAGAGACATTTTCCTAAACATATTAACTCCGAAAATAAATACAATTTAAAAAAATCAATTACATTTTTATTTGTTCTTAAGTGCTAAAATAGTATTTTGTTTTTAAATAAAAAAATATTTTTATTAAATCATGAAAATAAATTCATATTTAGAGAAAATATCACAGAAGGGGGGAATCAATTACGAATTACGAATTACGAATTACGAATTACGAATTACGAATTACGAATTA
>JBAXXL010000040.1:0-35351 GCA_037127915.1 bacterium | reverse complement strand
TGTCGAACGGGTGGTTCCTGAGCTTGTCGAACGGGTGGTTCCTGAGCTTGTCGAAGGATCATATCATTTCCTTTAGATAATTAATAATAGTCAGGGAATCCTTATCTAATTTTGAAAAGGCGAACCATTTTTTACCCAAGTCTTTAAGTGAAGCACCCAGATGGTAAACCTCCGTATCATCAATAATCAAAAATCGGTCGTGGGATTTATCGAATTGTTTCAGATACAAAACCGGATATTGTTTATTAAACTTTTCGGCATCTAATTTCATTTGGTCTGAAATATTTTTAGTGAGTAGTGTACAAACCACATTCTCTTTTTTCTTACTAAGAAGCATAAGTACAGAATCATCAATGTAATTGTCAATCACCAAAATGCTTTTTTCGGCTTTTCTTACTAAATCAGCAACAAAATTATAGGCATCAAATACTTTTCCATCGAAGAAAATACCCTGTGTGGGGATTAGATGTGAATGTATTTGCAGGTCTATTTCGTTTACTTTGCTTTTAATGGCTTCCATATTATCTTCCAAACGGTTAATTCGGTTGTTTATGGCATAACCTTTCAGTAAATAATCTTTTAGCACTCTATTTGCCCATATACGAAACTGTGTGCCCTGTTTTGATTTAACCCTATAGCCAACAGAAATTATAACATCAAGATTGAAATATTCTATATTTCTTTTTACTTTCCTATTCCCTTCTTTTTGAACTGTCAAGGATTCCTTGACGGTTGCCAGCTTTTCTAATTCACCTTCTTTGAAACAATTATTTATATGTAAGCTGATATTTTGCTTGCTTTGATTAAATAAAGTAGCCATTTGTTGTTGAGATAGCCAAACAGTTTCTTCGTCAATTCTTACCTCAATATGTTCAGCCAGCTCATCGGGACTATATAATATAATTTCATTTTTCATATCAATTCCAAGATTGATTCAAGAATTTCCGCGCTTATTGTCTGAACCTTGATTTTCAAGATTGACTTGATTGCTTGATAATTTTGATTTGTAATCGTGGTAATTTTATAATCTTTTCTAATCATAGTTCAAGACCTTTTATTGTTATGCACTCTTTTAAATTGAAGGCTTTTAGCCCCAAAGTTTATGAGTAATCCTATTTCTAAATTATATGCTTCGACATAGTTCATTGCTTGAGCTAAATGCACATCTTCTAAATTGATAATTGCTTTTATTTCAACCATTATTCTGTCTTCCACAAAGAAATCGACTCTTCGTGTTCCTACATCATAGCCTTTATACTGTAAAGGCATCTCTTTTTCTCTCACAAAACTGATATTCTGTAATTGCATCTCAATTGCTAATGCCCTTTGATAAACGATTTCTTGAAAGCCATTGCCCAAGTGATTGTGCACTTCCATTGCCGCTCCAATTATCCTATGTGTTAGTTCTTGTTCTTTCATCTCTTCATAATTAATCAGGTAATCCAATAATCCTTTCAATCAAGGTTCTGACTTCTTGCGCTTCTTCATCCAGTGCTTTCATTTCTTCCAAAATCTCGTTTGGTGAGCGAAGTCGAACCACTTCCTTTTTGTTTGGGTTTTTTGCGCTTAGGTCGTTTGTTGTTATGTCTATTCCGGTGACTGAGCTTGTCGAAGCCACATCTACGCTCCAGGAGTTTTCGCTATCGGCAAAAGTTTTCTGCAGTTCCACAAACTCTGCTAAATCGGCTTCATTCAACGGGTTGGTTTTTCCCAAGTTCCGCCCTAAATTCAATTGATAATACCATACTTTTCGTGTCGGCGCGCCTTTTTCGAAAAACAGCACTACGGTTTTCACTCCCGCACCCGAAAACACACCGCCCGGCAAATCCAAAACAGTATGCAGGTTGCAGGATTCGAGCAGATGCTTGCGCAAACTAACCGAAGCATTGTCGGTATTGCTCAAAAACGTGTTTTTAATTACCACACCCGCTTTACCGCCGGCTTTGAGAATTTTGATAAAATGCTGTAAAAACAAAAATGCCGTTTCGCCTGTGCGGATAGGGAAGTTTTGTTGAACCTCGGCGCGTTCCTTTCCACCAAACGGCGGATTAGCCAAAACAACTGTGTATCGGTCTTTTTCCTGTATATCGGCAAGGTTTTCGGCGAGCGTGTTGGTATGCACAATATTCGGTGCTTCCACACCGTGCAGAATCATATTCATTGTACCGATTATATACGCTAGCGACTTTTTCTCTTTGCCGTAAAAAGTATTTTTCTGAAGCGTAACCGAATCGCTTGTAGTTAGTTGTTTGCTATGTTTCAGATATTCAAACGATTCGCACAAAAAACCAGCACTGCCCAACGCGCCATCGTAAATTTTATCGCCAATTTTCGGAGCAACCACCTTTACAATTGTTCTAATCAAAGCTCGCGGAGTATAGTATTCACCGCCATTTCGTCCGGCGTTTCCCATATTCTGGATTTTCGATTCATACAAATGGCTCATTTCGTGCTTTTCGGCGTGTGTTCTGAAGCGCAGTTCGTCAATCCGGTTTATCACTTCACGCAAATTGTACCCGCTTTGTATTCTGTTTTTCAGTTCCGAAAATATCTCACCGATTTTGTATTCAATATTGTCGGGACTTATGGCATCGGCTTTGAATTTTTTCAGATAAGGGAATAGCTTCAAATCAACAAAATCTTTCAGATCGTCACCGGTCATCGCATTTTGGTAATCCAGTTTATCGCCACCGTTCTTAGGCATAGCCCAAACGCTCCACTGATATTCGGGTGCGATAATAGCGGAATAAGTTTGGCCGGCCAAATCGGCGGCTGTGGCTTTATCCTTCTCCAAATCATCGAGATATTTGAGAAATAAAATCCAGGAAGTTTGCTCAACATAATCCAATTCGCTACCGCATCCGGCATCTTTGTGCAGAATGTCATCAATATTTTTAAAAGTCTGTTCAAACATATTATTCTATTATCTATCAGTGATTAAAATTTCGTTTTCAATTAAGTACAAATTTACATATTTTTCCAATTGTGTCAACAGTGTTGACACAATTTAAAATTTATATATTTCAAACTTAACATATTTTATGCCACACACTGACACATACAAACGGAAAATAAAAAAATAATCAATTACGAATTACGAAGATGGATTCCGGCTCGGAGGCCGGAATGACAGCGAAACTACCGTCTCGACTACGCTCGACGTCCGTTTGAAGAACACACCCTGAATCCCCTCTTGATAAAGTGGACTTGCGAAGAAAAGGACACGGCGCGCCGTGTCCCTACCATTCATAATTCATAACTTACAACTTTATAAACTGAATTATATTTTCACAAACTTCGCCGTTCGCACACCCACCTTAACAAAATAAATACCTTTTGGCAAATCTGAAATGTTGATTCGAACGAACAGGTCGCGACCTGTCCCTACAGATAATACCATTTCACCGAGAGTATTGTAGATGTTGATTGCTGAACCTTCCGAAGGTTTCAAAGTTACCGTAATAAAATCGGCCGCCGGGTTCGGATAAACGGAGAATTCTTCCGCGCTCGGTTTATCTTGGACGCTGACATAATCGGAAATGTCGATTCGGTACATACCATCTTTAGAAAAATTCAAATAGAGATAATTACCACAGAGATCCATATTTTTTAAGAATTTTTTATTTGGAATTGTGTCAATAACTTTCCAGCTTAGGCCATTGTCGCTCGATGATAAAAGCATCCCTGGTGTTTCGTCCAAACCCGAAGTGCCTAAATAAAGGTCTTTGCCATTACTCACAAGTAAGGTAGTATAAGATTTTGGGGCAATATACTTAATTGGTTCCCAAGAGAACCCTAAATCTGTTGTTGTTAAAAAATCGTTTCCGCTTTGGATTAATAAATTAGATTTATTCACAAGCAAATTGCCGACACTTTTCGCTTTATACCCTGACTCTTCCCACAATGTATCATTATTGTTTTTTACAAACAATCCCCCTCCTGTTATGATTCCTTTTGGTCCGTATTGAATTTGCATACCGGCAAAAGTTTTTTGATCGATTTTAGCCATCGATATAACTTCTTTATACATTACTTGTTTCCAAATAAGTTCATCCCTTTTAGTGTTTAACACTTCAATTTCTAAACAACAATATAAATCATTCCCCAGTATAAAAATTTTTCTTACCCAATTATATGAAGGACATTTATAAACCGTTTTCCAAGTATTATTATTTTCTGTTGAAAACAGCAATGAAATAGGAGTTCCTGCAAAAATACTATCTCCGCTTACAGCTAAACAGTTAATATAATTATGCGTGATACCAAAATTATATGGTCTCCAAGTTGTTCCATTATTAGAAGTGACATAAACACCATTTCCTAAAGTCCCTGCATAGATGAATTTAGTGTTTGAAGCCAAACAATTAACTTTAACAAGTGGGAATCCATTAATGCATTGATTCCACGTTTCTTCATTAGCGTTTAATGAAAATATTCCGCTATATTGAGTGTTTACGAATAACTTATTCTGATTTTCGGTTATTCCCAATACACTGATACCTTCCAAGCCATTTCGATAGGGATTCCAAGAAGTACCATTATTTGTTGATATAAATAGACCATCTTCCGTTCCGGCGAATAAATCAGTTCCTATAAATTTGAGCGTTTGTATATTCAGATTGGTTAATCCAGTATTAACTTCTTGCCATATTCCACCATCGTCAGTTGAAATGAAAACACCCCCACCCTTTGAACCGGCGAAAATATTATTTCCAGATACAGCAAGGCAACGTATATCGCAAACTGTTAAATGATAGAAGCTCGCAGTCCAATTGGCTCCATAATCGGTGGATATAAACACACCGCTTCCTTCGCTACCGGCTAATATCATATCTTTATATTTCACCAAGCATTTTATGGAAGTATTAAATAAACCGTTATTGACTTTTACCCAACTTGGACTCTTATCACCCAAGTAAAATATTCCATCCGATTTGCCCATAAAAACATTTTTTGAACTATCTATAAGAATACAATTGACATTATAATTATCGAAAATTCCACTTTTCCTGATTTTCCAAGTGGCACCATTATTTCCAGAAATATAACAACCTGCAGAAGTTCCAGCATACATTGATTTACCGTTAGTGGTCAGACAATTAATTTGAATTTCCGAAAGTTCATTCTTTAAGGAATCCCAAGTCACACCTTTGTCTATTGACTTGAATAAGCCATTCTGAGTTGTTCCGGCAAATATAGTATCTTTGCTCACGAGCAAAGAAGAAACACATCCTCCAAACAAACCATTGTTACACTCTTCCAGCTTTGGCTGTGCTTTTACAACAAGCGGCATCATTAATAATGATGCGATAAATAATAATGAAAATACTTTTCTCATAACACCCTCAATCCCTAATTAGACTAATATGATTTACGAACTATATATCTAAAATACATTAATTTTCAATTACAACTTTGCGATAGTAGTAAAACAATTGAAACGGGAAAAAGTTACAAATTTTGAAAAAAAATGTAAAAAAAATTTATTATTCAAACATATGATGATATGTTTCTACTAAATCTGGTAGATCTCTGCTCGGAAGCCGGAATAACAAATCAATTGAAAGGAAAAAGATTAGAATACTCCATATTTTCTTCTTATTCTTGTTCGCTTGATTTTTGAGCTGTTGCAATTTTTACTACAGATTGTGATTCTTCGTTTTTACTATTGTGTGTTGTATTTTCAATTGACCGGATGGTTCTTGCATTTAGCGAACTAACAACTTTTTTGCCGGTTTCAGCTTCCAACTTTATACGAGCTTCTTTTGCTATGTTCCCACCACGGCGCGCAATATCTTCGTGTTCCGGAAAAGAATTCGGATTTGAAACCGCTGATATTTCCTTGGTTGACAATTCGGCAAGCATATTAATAACCAATTCTTTATTGGTCATATTGTCACGAAGATTTTCTTTCTTCAAACCTTTTAACTTTTTATATTCTTTAGCTGTTCTCCCCGCCCAGGTTTTGTAAATAACATCGGTTAATGTTGCAAACTCAATGCCTTCCTGCAAACCGTGTTTTCTCCATTCGTCGGTTAAATCTTTGCGGATTTCGATACTTTTCAAGCGCTGGTTTATCCAGTTGTCGGAATATCCCAAACGCTTGTAATCCATCATAGCTTGCTCGATAGACAATTCGGGGTCTTCTAACTGATCGAGCCGCTGTTTGGCTATTTCGGCTAACCATAATTTAAATGGTTCTGCCTTTTTTGAAGGAATTGACTGAATGATACGGAAAAGCTGTGTTGTATTGGCGGCCAAAGTATTTCGCAGGTTCCCAGAAGTGGTTGGCATTGCTACCTGGGGACAATTTGTCCCTATGTAGCCTCCAAGCAAGTCATCACGTTTTCTTAATTTCTTTAGATAGTCCGTAGGGTTGGTACTATCAGTTAATACTTCGATTATATCCACCAATGAGAAATACCATTCTTCTTCCGTTTCATCCCAAACAGTACGAATTTTCTTATTCCCAAAAATTTTTATTGAATCTTCTTTTTTCATATCATTATCCATTATTTGCTGAATAATATCTTGATTGATTGATTGTTCTACTTATTCTACTTATTCTTCTTAAAATCATATTGTTTATCAGCTTAGTACCATTTCCCCATTTCGAGATGGTTAGTAACTCTAATTTTAACAAAACAAATTAATTATCATTCAAATATAACAAAATATATAATAATAACACGATTGTTATTAATTGAATGAGATATTTCTTCTCTGCACATTTAAAATTCAAAATTGTTCGAAGACTGGACAAGCATTATATATATCAGCGTGATATCTGCTTTTAATATTGAGCCAAAAAATAATTTGCGTTAATTTGCCAAATCAGTGTCATCAGCGTTCCATTCTTCGGCTTTCTTCGCATTTTCAATTTTCAATTTCTTCCCATACCCAAAACCCTATACCCCATACCCTATGAATATATGTGCACACTCGTTGCCGCATTCGGCAGGTATTTTATTCCAAACCAGCAGATAATCAAAATCAGGAAGCCGAAGAAAAGTAGTGCATAATGCAGGTTCAATTTATCGGGATTGCGCTTGCGGATGTGTATATAAATCAAATACACAAGCCAAGTCATCAGTGCCCAGGTTTCTTTCGGGTCCCAAGTCCAGTAATGTCCCCACGCTTCCTTTGCCCATAAAGCGCCGAAAATCAAACCCATTGTTAAAAATCCGAAACCAATCGCCACCACTCGGTCAGCAATTTGGATTGTATTCTCCGAAGAATTGCCCTTCTGCATCTGGTACATTCCCCGCACACCGCTAAGAGCCGATTGAGCGAGCAAAGCATAAGATATCATATATACTATAACGTGTGGAACAAACCAAATACTCTGCAAAGCAGGCATCAGGGCTTTGCTCTGAACTTCTGGATGAACATAATTCAGCAGTAAAAATAGCGACGCTAGGAATGCACAGTAAGCCAACAGCCAATCGTAGCGGAATCGGGCGTGAATCGCGCAACCCATCAGCATAATGAAAAAACTGTACCACAAGCGTGTTTCACCTAAAGTGCGCAATGGCGGTCTTTCCAAACTCACCCAAAGAATAACGATAAAAATGCTCACAAAAAGTAAGCCTGTCCAAGCCGAAATGCTTGCGAATTTGTTGACCTTTGTATTTTTTAGCAATGCGAAAACTATTGTTAAAAGGAAGAAGAATATTCCGAGGAATGCGAAGAGTTCATAATATTGCCACATAATTACCTATTCCTGAATAGTTTATTGGTAAATATCATTATCAGCGAACCTGCGGTAAGCAAAACGCAAGCCATGTAAACATACGGCATCCACGGGTCGCGCACTACCTGCAATATGCTGATATACTGCATATTCATATAATCGTATCGCCAGTTGTTTTGGTAAACCCGCCAACCGTTTATAGTGCAAGGTTTATTTACCTCGATTGTTTTATCACCAATACGCCCACTTTTTGTATAAATCCTGACCTTCGACGCAAATTTGCTCGGTTCGGGCTTTGGTGTACCAATCGAAAGTTTATCATTTATTTTCAGGAACAGGGGCGGCATTATATCATTGCCCGATGTAACCGGACCCGACACAATTTCCCCTTTGGGTGTTTTCACTTTGATGAATGAAACAACTTGATTTACCAAATATCGTTCGGATGTAAAAAGTTGGCTGTTATTTATTTTAACCTTAGCTATCTCGTTGTTATTCCAACGATATTTCCTGCCGTGTTCTAAATCTATAATTACGCTTTTGCCTTTATCTTTATATATTTTTTCGGTTTTTGTATCGAATAGCATAAACTTCGGTTCGTGGTAGTCAATCTTGAAATTCACCAGTTTAACAGCGAAATCCAAATCTTCTATCTGCCCTGATTCCAATTGAGCCCGCCATTCAGGAGTGTTTGGTGTGAGTGTCATAAATCCGGTTTTTGTATCACCGGCACCGAATCCGCTCGCCGCTAAGAAAAGCCACAATCCAAGATGGTTTAGCAAAAAGCCCCAATCGTTCAGCGTCTTAAAGCGGAAGCGTTTCAGAGTTGTTGCACCTAATGTAAGCAATAAATAGAAAAATGAAAAATAATAGGTGAATGAGTTCCGTATAGAAGGCAAACCGATTTTCATCAGAACTTCTTCCGGAGTCAGTGCCATTATGATTGTCATCAGCATAAAAAGCGATATCGCGCCTATCGCGGCGGGTATTGATGAAAAGAATTTCAACAGTTTGAATTTCTTTTTCAATTGATGAACGCTGAAGATCATCAAAATCACAATCGCTAAAAGAATAATATTCAGCGGAAAAACAGGAAATCCTATCTTTGTTGAATTTATCAAATCAGCGGCAAGAGTTGCTACACCTATTCCCGCAACTAAAAGGAAGCTTTCTCTGTATGACCACGGGTACTGCCATATCGGTTTTTTTTGTTTGCTCATAATGTATTTTCAGTTCTAATTCCTAACCAGATTTTCATGGAATTATCTAATTCTTTACTATCTATTTGATGCAATTGCTGGCTTTTTGAGTAATTGCTCATAAATATCATCCTCGTTATTGTTCCAAACTTTATCAAGGGAAGACTCTGAAGCATTTAAGAAAATTTCTTCTTTCTGATTATCTTTGAAGCTTACAAAAATTACAGCATCTTCAGGGATACTAACATCTTTGATAAATAGGATTTTTCCCTTCTTGTATTGTGTTTTAAATGTTTGTAACATTGCTATTCATAAAAAATTTATTTACTAAATATTCAACGCAAAATAGTAAGTTATATTGTAAAATCAAACATAACATAAATCGTTGTATTTATTAGATAATTCAATTTCAAATTCAAAGGTTACTTTACATTTAAATTTGCTTGTTTATATAACAACACAATCCAACGAACTTTCGTTTCTAAAATATAATTAACCTGCCAATATTCAAATAAAAACTATATATTTGTAATTATACTATTATCAATTTGGGATATAATGATATGAAAAGCTTATTTATTATTTTATTAACGGCACTTATGGTGACCGGCGCCGCCGCGCAACAAAGCGGAAACTCCGCATATTCTAATGGCAGATATGATGCTATAGGCAAACCTGATTTCGACAGCAAACTCTATTTAAACGATTCTACATTTATAATCGAAGGAAGCGTGATGAAAAACGTAATTGCCGATGGTTATACCGCTACTTTTGGCCTCGCCGAAGAAGGTACTTCGTTGAAGGATTGTAATAAGCGAATTACCGACCGGATAAATAATTTCATTGATGATTTGATCAAATTCGGGATTCAGAAAAATGATGTGTTCGTTGATATGACCACACAGAACAAAATTTATGATTATAATATTTCTCAAGGTGTTGCAGAGCAATATTTGAAGGGATTCGAATTAAAAAAGAATGTCATTTTCAAATTCACGAAAATCAGCGATTTGGATAAAATTGTCATAATCGCCGCTGACTATAAAATTTACGATTTGGTAAAAGTAGATTATATAGTGAACGATATAGAAGCTGTTTATCAAGAGCTTTTTAAAACCGCCACCTTTATTATCGATAAGAAAAAAGCGCTTTATTCAGCATCAGGGGTGAGCGATGTGGATATAAAAGGCACACAAGTTTATGGTGAACAATTCAACAGTTTTTATCCAACTCAACTTTATAAAAGTTATACCATTAATGAATCGAGCGATTATTACGATTACGACGGTAGCAGAAAAAAGAAAGACCTTAGAAAAAGCCCTACTTTTTATTACGATAAGATTAACACATCAGGATTTGATAAGATAATCAACCCTTATGTAATCGAACCGGCGGTGGAATTCGTGCTTATTTTGCAAATGAAATACAAGGTTAAGAAATAAGAAAAGCGTCAAGAAAATAATTCCTGACGCCAGAATAAATTTTACTCAGCCGATGACTCCAAAGTCATCGGCTGAGTTTTTTTAAACATTCCTAATTTCTGTATCTTCTAATTGCTTTTTTCAATTCCAATTTCACGTTGACTTCTTTGCCATCGCGAATGACTTTGAAATTTAATATATCGCCATTAGCGGCATCGTTCATAATGAGGTAATAATCCTCGGTCTTAGTGATTTTTGTGCCGTCAATTTCGGTAATAATATCGCCTAATGCAAAACCGGCTTGCTCTGCAGGAGAATAGTTAGTGAAGGAATATACAACCACAGCTTCTGTTAAGTTGGTACCAATATAGCGTTGTAAATTGCGGTCAATATCGCGGACTTCCATACCCAATTCGAATGTCCTGTCTATACTTCCGTCTTTGATTAATCGGTCAACGATATTTTTTACACGATTGATTGGAATTGCAAAACCTATACCTATACTTCCGGCTCCTTCGTTGGATTGTGCTGTGGACCAGATAATTGTATTCATCCCAATTACTTCACCCAAAGAATTAACCAAAGGTCCGCCGGAGTTTCCGCTCGAGATAGCGGCGTCTGTTTGTATCATATTTTTGTATATGCGGTTGTATGGTTTATCGGGTTGAATAAAGCTAACGCAATTGTTGGAAACTATGCCAACCGTAACGGTTGGTTTTGTATTCCGCGCGAAAAGTCCAAAAGGGTTTCCGAATGCCAACACCCACTCACCAACTAAAATATTATCGGAGTTACCTAATCTCATGTAAGGTAGGTTTTGTGCATCTATTTTTAAAAGGCATACATCAGCAACCATATCGGCTCCGACTATTTTGGCATTGTATTTCTTACCGTCAGTCATCGTAACAACTACTTTTGAGGCGTTCCCTGCTACGTGGTGGTTAGTTAGTATGTACCCATCTGAAGAAATTATAAACCCGCTACCCAGATTTTCAACTTGATATTCTTCGGTTTGTCTGTTTCGCCTTCCGAAAAAATATTCGAACAAAGGGTCATTGTAATTTGAGTACTGGTGCTCAACCTGCATCACTTCAGTTACGTTTATACCCACTATAGCCGGAGAGCATTGCCCGACAGTTCTTGTGAATATGCTAGAGCGCTGAGAAGTAATTTCGTCGTTTGCTCTATCTAATTTATTATCATCATTCTGTGAATTTGAATATACCAAGGCTAAACCTCGAATTCCGCTTTCATTTTGGGCATATAGCGTGCTATATCCCATTAAAACAAGTGAAATAAGAAATATCTTTATAATTCGGTTCTTTAACATAATTTATCCTTATTATTAAACATCTAGTATAATACGAAAATTTCTTAAATTTGTTTAATTGGATTCAAGAAATTCGAAAGATGGATAATTGGTACAATAAATTTGGTTAATACGAAGAAAATAGTTAATTTTGTTTATGCATAAACAAAGAATATATATTGACACATCAGTAATTGGAGGGATTGGTGATGAATCAGAAAACATTTGATTGTGTCGAAATGCAAAGAAATTTAAGAGACACTTTATTAAAAGAAGCGAATTATAATTTGAAGGATTTAATTCAGTTGATTAAAGAGAACAATAAAATCAGTCCTTTATTCAAGCAAATTATAGAAAAACAAGAAAAAGCGAAGCAAAAAGCTTCTTAGTGAATTGAGTAATTATACTTTATTTGTTCGTTAGAAATTTGCGAGAGGAAATTGAAAAAATTAAAGCCCCACATAAATGCAGGGCTGATTTATAACACTCTTTAACTTCTTATCTTAACGAACTTTACAAACTTTACGAACTAAAACCTTTTCGTATATCCGTGGCAATAAGGGCGTGTGCCTTTGTTCTTGTAATAGTTCTGGTGATAGTTTTCAGCTTTGTAAAATGGTTTTGCCGGAAGCAACTTCGTTGCTATTTTATAACCTTTGTCGCGGAGAATATCCAGTAATTTTTCAGCAACCGCTTTTTGCTCATCGTTTTTATAAAAAATTGCCGATTTGTATTGCGGTCCTATGTCGGGACCCTGACCTGTGCTTTGTGTCGGGTCGTGGATTTCTAGAAAGGTTTTCGCTAATTTTTCGTAAGATACTTTTTTCGGGTCGTATTTTACTCGCACAGCCTCATAGTGTCCGGTTGTTTCAGTTAGAACATCTTCGTAAGTAGGATTTTCAGTTTTTCCACCTGAGTAACCCGATACAACTTCCTCGACACCATCGATTTTCTCCATATAATACTCCACACCCCAAAAGCATCCACCGGCGAATATTGCATATTCATCTTTATGCTCTTCGGCAGGTACGAACTCGAGCGAAATGGAATTTACGCAATGCCGAGTATCTTTGTCGGTCAAACCTTCGCCTAAGAAGACGTGTCCCAAATGTGCTTTGCAGTTAGTACATATAATCTCAGTTCTTTGACCGTCTTTATCTTTCACGCGTAAAACTTTGCCCTTGATTTCATCATCGAAGCTGGGCCAACCGCAATGTGATTCGAACTTATCGCTCGAGCGATAAAGTGCCTCGCCGCATTGCTTACAGTTATATGTCCCTGTTCCTTTAAAATATGTATATTTACCCATAAATGGTTTTTCGGTACCTTTATCTATGATTACCTGCTTTTCTTCAGGTGTTAATTTTTTCCATTCCTTTTTCTCTGCCATAAGTACTCCGCTAATTGAAAATATCATTAGTATTACACATAAGATTTTATATAATTTATTATACTTTTGCACAATCTATCTCATTAATTAGTCTAAGCAAAAAATATATTTTACTGCAATGACGTTCTCGAAGAATGCTTATTATAATAATATTTTTTTTGTAAATTCATTATTAGGATTTTTTTATTTGAAATTATTAGTTTAATTTTGAAAATGAATCATCATTCATTTTAGGAATTGTCTTGGACAAACGCGAAGAAGAAATAATAAAATCCGCAATGGAAGTATTTGCCGAAGTGGGCTTCCACAAAGCAAAAATCTCGCATATTGCAGACCGAGCCGGAATAGCAGTTGGAACGATATATCTATATTTTAAAAAGAAAGAAGATATATTGGAAGCTATTCTAATGCGTTCGTGGTCGATTGTCGAAGAAGCGCTGAAATTGGTTATAAACGACACTGACCTGAAAGGCACCGAAAAGATAAAGGAACTTATCTCGATAATTGTCAACCAAGCCAAACAAAACAGGTTAATGGCGCAAATTATACTTCACGAATTTAAGTATTGGTCCGATAATGATAACCCCAGGTTAAAACCGCTGATAACAAGCATCCAAACACTATTGCGTAGGATAATAAGCGAAGGGATGGAAAACGAATTCCGCTCCGACATAGACCCGGGAGCTGTTACATCTTTTTTTATCGGTGGAGTATGGCACTACTTGGCATATTATAGCAACAATCTAGAAACTATAAACGAATACACTGTTAAGCGGGCATTAGAAAAATTAGTTCTACAGGGTATGTTAAAATAATTGAAACAAACTTTTTTTTAATCCGTAATGAATAATGACTCACAATTCATTTATTAAAATATCATAGAGTAAAAATGAATAAAAAAATTGGAATAATGCTTCTATTAGCAGTGACATTCCCGATTTGCTCGCATGGGCAGACACTCGAGGAATTATATAGAATGTCGCTCGGAAATTCCTACGGGATAAAATCCGCCGCTCACTCAGTAGAAGTAAAGAAATCGGAGGCAAGTTCCGCTTACGGATTGCTTATGCCGCAAATTTCGTTCGATATTGCTTACACACATCTAAACGACGATTTGGTATTAGACCTGAATCCAATCCGTGGAGCAATGATCGATTTGCAATCCTCAAATATGGCTTCTATGGCAAGTATGCAAGATGTACTGAAAGGCGGCAAGGGATATTCCGACCAGCAGTTGGCGGCAGTTAAAGCGGCTTCCAAACAAAAACTCGAAACCGGAATACCAAGTTTCACAGAAGTGGTAAAAGAGCAAAATTTCCCCCAAGCGATTGTTTCGCTAAAACAGCCGATATTTACAGGCGGGAAAATATATGCAGGTATAGCCGCGGCAAAGCAAAAAGAGCTGATTGAAGAGCAGAATCAAAAGAAAACCACAAACGAAACCGCACTCGAACTCTATAATGCTTATTTGAACTTCATCTTGGCAGAAGAAAACCAAAATGTTAGAACCGAAGTTCGCGACAATATCAATAAGCACGTGGAAAAAGCTGATAAATTGATGGCGGCTGGTTTGATAACAAAATATGACAAACTTAAGGCAAATCTTGCCTTGGCCGAAGCTGAGCGCAATTTATTCGAAGCCGAAAGAACTAAAAACCTCGCTAAAGAAGCTCTTCTATCAGTAGTTAATAATCCTAATGAGCAAATTACAGCCGTTGAAAAATTGAAATATAAGAAAATCAATTACGACGAAAATTATTTTTATGATCTGTCGGTAAACAATAATCCAATTCTTCAATCCTTAGGTCACGGAAAAATAGCTCTCGATTATAAAAAGAAAGCCGCATTAGCCGATTTCTTCCCTACTGTGTTTGGATTCGGATTCTATAATGTTTTCGACCATTATATGGCGCCGGGAGTGGAACCAAAATGGGGTGTCGGTGTAGGAGCGCATTGGGAGATATTCGACGGAATGAGAAAAACAAATAATTACAAAGCGGCGAGCGAAGAAGCGCAGGCAAATGAAATGCAATTGAAAGAAGTTGATAGAAAAATCAAACTACTTATTAAAAGCAAGGTTTTGAATATGCAATTAGCGGATGCAATGTACGGCAAGTTGGCTTCGGAAATTACTCTCGCGGACGAAAATTTGCACTTGAACCGGTCACGATTTGAGTCAGGTTTGGGTGTTCCACTCGATGTGATTGATGCCGAAACGCAATTGGAAGGTTTGGAATTGAAAAGGATGAAATCGTTACAGGAATATTACCAAAGTTTTGCGGAGCTTTGTGTGATAGCAGGCGATAACGAATTGTTTGTGAAAGAATGGTCAACAATAAAATAGGATAAAATATGAAAAAAAACATTGGCAAAATAATTTTAATTGCATCGACGCTGATAGTTTTCTGCGGATTAATAGCATTTGTGATAATCGAAACCGTGGATGGAGATAAAGACGAATTTCGCACAGGCACTGTGGAAATGCGCGAATATGGTGCCGCTTCCAAAATCCCTGGTCGAATTGACAGCATATACTTCGACGAGGGTGATTATGTTCACGAAGGTGATATACTGGTTAAACTAACAACCGATGAAATAGATGCAAAGAAAGATCAAGCTCAGGGAATGGTTGATGCCGCCCGCGGTCAAATGGATATGGCTTACGATGGTGAAAGACCCGAAAAAATTGATATGGCATTGAATGGATATTTAGCCGCCAAAAGCACATTCGAGTTAGCAGAAAAAACCTATCAGAGAATGGAAAAAGTATATAAGGACAGCTTGATTTCGGCACAGGATTTCGATGGAATTACCCAAAAATACCAATCCGCGCGCGAAGGGATGCAAGCCGCAAAATCGCAATATGATATGGCAAAAGCCGGTGCCCGCTCCGAACAAAAGCGTATGGCTTTAGGACAATATGAAGCGGCTCTATCGGCGTTGCGCGAAGTTGAAACTTATTGCGGGGAATCGACAATCAAAGCACCTGTCAGCGGTATCGTTTTGAAGCGGTATTTTGACAAAGGGGAATTAGTTTCGAAAGGCTTTCCTGCATTTTCAATTGTTGATACAAAAGATGCGTGGGTAGAGCTGAATTTACCTGAATCAGAAATGAAGTACTTCAAAATTGGCGACAAACCGCTGGGATTTGTTCATTCGATGGATAAAAACATTCGCTTCAAAGCGCAAAATTATAGCGTTCTGCCGGATTATGCAAACTGGCGTGCGAAAAATGAACAAGGTACTTTCGAAATTCGCTCATTTACACTAAAGATGATTCCTTGCGAAAAAATAAAGGATCTGAGACCCGGAATGACAGTTAGTTTTAAATTAAAAACCAGCAAATAAGCAATGAAACTAATTCATAATTTGAAAAGGGAATTTCACGAACTTGCTTGGCACCCACTACCGGTAGTGGTTGCATTTGTTTGCCCGGTTGTGGTATGGCTTTTATTGGCATACATTTTTTCCAATGGGGTGGTTAGGGAAATTCCTATTACAGTTTTAGATTACTCCGAATCGAAACTTTCGAGAAGCATAATAAATGCGCTGGATGAATCGGAAGCTATGAAAGTTATAGGCGTATCTAAGAATAAAGAATCTGCTGTGGAATCGATGAAGCGTCAGGAAACATTCTTCATTATCAATATCGAAAAAGATTTGGATAAAAAAGTTATCACTGGTGAAAAAGCTAATGTCAAAGTAATAAGCAACGGTGGTGCTTTACTATACGGCAAGGTTGGCTACAAGACAATTGCGCAGGTTATCACAGCCGAGAATATACAAATCAATACGAGCAAACTTATCGCCGCCGGTATGGACAAAGACGAAGCCTACCAGCGTGCTTATCCAATACGCTCAATTTATAGAGTTGTAGGAAATCCATTTTTCGATTACGGTATCTATTTAATTCCGGCAATAGCTTTGGCAATGCTCCAAATGTCGGTTTTCTTCTCAACCTTGTGGACATTTCATAAAAAGGTGCAGGATCCGAAAGGACTATTTATACCAAAGAAAGGTGATAGATTCGAATATCTGTTAGCTAAGATGCTGCCGATTTTTACTGTGAATTTGGCGGCTACATTGGTACTTTTTTTAGTTATTTTACCGATGTCGGGATTGTGGCTTGGAAAAGCTTTGTTTACTTTTGTGCCGGTATTAATATTATTTATCACGGCTTGTATGGGGTTTGGAGCGTTTCTTTCGATATCGATGAAAAATGTTACTATGGGTTCTCAAATTATATTAGTTGTCGCTTCGCCTTCATTTATATTTTCGGGTTATACATTCCCTCGCTGGGCGATGCCGGATGTATTCAATTGGATTGCTGAGGCTTTTCCATTAACTCATTTGCTGGAAAGTTATTTCTCCATATTTATGTATGGCCGGTTAACGACAAACGGATTAGTACCATTAGTGATTATCAACATCGTTTTATGGCTGGGTGTATTCGTATTCACATCGCCAACATTAGTCAAATTTAGACACAATTATATCCATTAAAAATGAAAACATTAAGCAAAATATATGATATTTCTGTTCGGGAATTGCAAAAAATAACGGGCGATGTTAACCTGCTTTTAGTTTTAATTATAGCACCGCTCCTCTACCCTTTCCTTTATGGTGGAATCTATTACTTAAAAGTGGAGAAGGATGTTCCGGTGGTTGTGGTCGATAATGATAATTCAGAATATTCCCGAGCCATAATTAAGCTCTTCGATGCAATCCAATCAATAAAAATCATCAAACAGAAATTCGATAAAAAAGAAATTGAAGATATGCTTGTGAGCGGAGAAATCCATTCAATGATTGAGATACCGAAGGACTTTTCGAAATCGTTAATCAAAGGCAAGCAAACGGAAATTTATATGACTTTAAACAGCGGCAGGCTTTTGGTTTTGAGCGATATCGCTATTCCGGTTTCGCAAAATGTGGCGGTGATGGGAGCAAAAGTTACCGGCAAATTTTTGCAAAATAACGACATCCCCGCTGTAAAAAACAAAGAACTTATTCAACCGATAGGGGTTTCGTTCCAATCGCCGTACAATCCATTTATGACTTATGGCGATATGGTGTTGCCGGGTTTGGTGATAATGATTTTTATTCAGATAATTTTCATCGGAGTAGCCGCGGCTACGGCAAAAGAATGTGAGGCAAAGAATTGGGGCAGTTTGCTGAAAATGAGCAAAAGCAACACTTTGCTTTTGTTTGGCAGAGTATTCCCTTATGTACTGCTGTTCACCGCGTATTGGATTTTCGCGCGCTTCATTATGTTCAGCGTGTTCGATATTCCATTTTTAGCAAAAGACAGTCAGTTTTTAATAATTTATCTATTATCAATAATTTCAATTTCTTTAGCCGGAAGCTGGGTTGGCACTTTTTTAAAATATAAGATTATGCCTTTTGTGATATTGGGATTCACAACATATCCCATATTTATGATGTCGGGTTATGCTTGGCCTTCAATGCAACTGCCTTTGTTAGTCAAATATATCGGCTACGCTATTCCTCATATACCTATTTTAAGTTCGGCTTTTTCAATGGCGCAGATGGGCGCAGATTTAACCTACATCGTTCCGCAAATAATCAACAGCATTATTTTAATAATAGTATTCACCATTCTGAATTTATTGCGATTCAAAAAAATCAGGAAACGCTATTGCCCTGAATAGGATTTGGGTATAGGGTATGGGGTTTGGGAAGAAATTGAAAGTTGGAAATGAGAAGAAAAAAGACACACACACCTAACGCCTGTTGGGATAGTTGGTTAATGTGTTTTCTTCTAAGAAGCGATAAATCGCATTTTTATGGGAGTTCGCGGCAATTCAAGAATGCAACACACAGGTTGCCCCTACTAAAATAGGACACGGCACGCCGTGTCACTACAAACAAAGACGACCCGGTGGGTCGTCTCTACAAAAAAATCTTTGCGTCTTTGCGGTGAATTTTTCTTCTTACCATTAACCATTGACAATTGACAATTATCCATTTATTTAAATTTCGATAATTTCCCCATATTCCGGACAAAGCGCTTTTTTACCTATAGCCGCCACTGCGTTTACAAATAATTTCGGATCGGCTGTGATTACAGGAAAAGTATTATAGTGCATTGGTACAACCAAGTCAGGATTTACTAATTCGACTGCTTTCACCGCATCGGCTATATCCATAGTAAAATTGCCGCCAATTGGTACCATCATCACGTCTATTTTATCCAATTCGCCAATTAACTTCATATCGGAGAAAAGCCCTGTGTCGCCGCAATGGTATATGTTTTTTCCGCCGATATTGATGACCATACCTGCCGGTTCACCCATATAGCGTCCATCATTATTCGAAGAACCGTGATGAGCTATTGTGAACTTTACAGAACCGAATGGGAACTTATATTTACCGCCTATGTGCATAGGGTGCGATTTGCATCCGCGGGATTGGCAATAAATCGCCAATTCATTTACCGCAATTACGGTAGCATCATTGTTTTTGGCTATTTGCGGAGTATCGCCGAAATGGTCGCCGTGGCCGTGGGAAAGTATTATATAATCAGCTTTTACGGACTCAGCTTTAATGGGAGCTGTTGGATTTCCCGTTAGGAACGGGTCGATAATAACACTATAAATGCCGTCTCTTATAATAAATGCAGAGTGGCTCAAATATTGAATCTTTAACATCTTCGTAACCTCAAAAATTTATTTTTACAAATATAATAAATTTTTGGAATTATTTCGCTATTTTGAAATCGCGTTTTATCTGAAATCTTAATCCGGTTGATTCGATATAGGGTAATATCTCGGTTAATGTGAGCTTTACCTCGTCATTCAAATCGGGATATTTCTTAACCATCTTCTTTAATATTACAAGGCAATGCCCTTTTATTCCAATAGCTTCCTTCTTTGATTTCATCATTTCCAAGCAATAATCGTAAATCTGTACTTCGTAATCTTCCGGAATTATATGTTTTGAAATTGTTCTTAATATTTCGCGTTTTTGGCTTTCGGAAGTAACCTTCGGTAAGAATTCTATTAACTGTGGAATTGCCGATTGGAAAACGCTTTTGTCCTTGTCGGCGGCGTGGTTCATCACCCAACACGCATGCCACGCCATCGGTTGATTATCCGTAAGCGCAAGTTCGATAAGTTCTTTTCGTTTTGCCGGTTGTGCCAAAACAATATCTACTGCCGCATCAACCATATTTCGAGAACTATTGCCGTCTAAAAGTGTTTCAAGCTCCATTGCTTTCTATTATTATTAAAAAGATTATACGACGCAGAATTTTGAATTTTGTTGAAAACGACAAAAAAAAAGGCGGAGATTAATCCACCTGCATTCTTTCACCCTTAAACTTTTTGGGTTTTCCTTTTTTTGTGTCTAGGCATAGCACTAATTAAAGCTCTCAAAGCTACATTGACTTCTTCGGAATTCCTAAATACTTTCTGAATATCCGGCTCTAATTCAATGATATTTGCCTGCTGTTTCAGCATTTTAGCAAAACGATTAGGCTTTGATTTTGAAAAATCAAGATCGTATTCTGGAAGCAAATCTTCATCCAATTCATTTTCATTTTTATTTATAGTATTCTTCATATAGCTTTTCTCATAATTTTATCTCCTGATGATAAAATATTTTGATTGACTATTGTTAATCTTTATGAAATAAGCACCATTATTGAAGGATTTACAATCAATTGTAATCTTATTTGTTACATTATTATTTTTAGCATAAACAATATTGCCTAGGTAATCAAAAATTGTTATTGAATTGATAATGTCTTCCTGCTCTACTGTAACTTCATTTAGAACAGGATTAGGGTATATTGCCATATTCACTTGAGTATGACTTACATCACCTCCATGAGGATGAACAAATTCTGATGAGAAATCAGCAGATATTAATTCACTATAATATCCTATATCTTGAACAAATTGATATGCATTAATGAAATTATCGAATAATACTTCTACTCTTGTTAAATTATAATTATCTGAGCTATTCTTATAAACTTCATACCAATTTATTAATTTGCTATTGGCAAGGTCGTTAGTTAAGTAAAATCTCATATTCCCATATTTTTCTTCGATTTGAGTTAGTTCCGTTATTAATTCCGAATAATTACTTGAAACATCAGCAGTTGTGAAGTAATCCATTTGGCTTAAGTTTTTTCCTGCCGTACTAAAGGGATCATATTTAAACCTCAATGAAAACATACTATTGGTATAAATCCTTTTCATTTCGGTTATCCTTTTATAAAAGAAATCTGCTCGTGTCCAATCATCACCCATTTGTGTTTGAATGCCACCCTTATTAAAATAATAATATGCAGTATCAAAATTGTTATGATAATCTTCATTAGAATAGTGATGATCATAATCCTTCCACAGAAGTCTTATTCCACAAGTATCTATATATTTCTTAGTATAAATAGAATCCGGGTAATCGTTATTATAAAATTCGGCCCTACTATAAAATGTTGTATTTAATAAACATTCCTCTGGAGGCGTAGCATTAACATTAAAGAAAAACAACGGCAGTAAAACCATTATCTCAGCGAGTAAAGAAAGAAATCTTCTCATAATAAATTCTCCAAATATAATTCAAAAAACATCTAAAGTATTTTGCCATTTCAAATAAATTATTAGTAATACAAAATTAACAATAACCAAACAATAATTCTAAAGAAAGTATTAAGAATATCACTTATTTTCAGTTTTTTTGGAAATAAATTGGAATACTTATTGAAATACTGTACAAAGTGTACAAATTTATGTGCGCTTTTATAATTAAGTTTACATAATGCAATTAATTAATATGCTAAAATATGAATAGAGACCTCATGCTAAAGCTTATGGTTTATAGCTACTCTTCACATAATAACCCTATTTTTTGTTTAATAAGCAAAATCTTTATATTTTTGAATACTAATATTTTAGAAATTATAACTTTATGCGCGAATTAATAAACTTCCTAAATAGATACAAAGTATATTTTACTTATACATTTATAGTAGTTTTCAGCCTTTGGATGATTGGTATGAACCAAACAAACCAACTGGGTGGATTCCGCACTTTTGTTATATTTTCGATGTCGCAAATACAGCGGGTACTGCCGATTACACTTAACCCCAACTCTATCAAATACGAAAATCAATCTTTGCGCGAACTGAATTTAAAACTATATTCCAATGTTGTAAAGATGAAACAAGCGACTTCGGAATACGATAATATGCGCCGTTTGGCTGATTTCAAGGATAAATCCAATTTGGTTATGTTCAGCTCCAATGTTGTTGGTAAATCGAACGTAGAAATGCGCCAATACTTAACCTTGGACAGAGGAAGCTCCGAAGGTGTGAAACGCGGTATGGCTGTTCGAACCGATGCCGGTTTAGTGGGTAATATTGTTGGAGTTGCAAGTAATTATTCGTTATGTGAAGTAATTATGAATAAGCATTCCAAAGCCGCGGTGAAAATCGAGCGCACAGGCGAAGGCGGAATAATGAGTTACGATGGCGGCGGTACACTGAATATCGAAAAGATCTCAAAATTGCTCGACGTTCAAATCGGTGATATTGTACTTACCGCTAATATCAGCCAAAAGTATCCTGCCGATATTCCTGTGGGTCAGATTACTGAAGTAAAAGAAGATAAAAGCTCGCTTTTTTATATAATCAAAGTCAAACCCTTTGTAAATCTTTCAACCATTGAACAAGTGTTTATAATAAAACAACGCCCGAATCCACAGCGTATTAAATTGCTGGAAGATATCGAGCGTCGAGTTCAAGCCTTAAAAAGATAATTAAGTTCTAAATTGTATATCGTAAAGTTTTCGATAATATCCGTCTTTTTCGATTAGTTCTCTGTGTGTGCCGCTTTCCACGATCGAACCTTGGTCGAAGACATAAATCACATCGCACGATGTTATAGTCGAAAGTCTATGCGCTACAATAACAGCAGTTTTCTTCAAAAGTGAAGAATCAATTGCTTCTTGTACTACTTTCTCGCTTTCGGCATCCAATGCAGAAGTAGCTTCATCGAAAATCAATATTTCGGGATTGCGAACCAATGCGCGCGCAATAGCGATTCTCTGACGTTCACCGCCCGAAAGCGTGGAACCTCGGTTACCAATAATCGTTTCAAATCCGTTCGGCATATTCATAATAAAATTATAGGCATTGGCTTGCTGTGCGGCACTAATTACATCCTCTTGTGAAATTTCGTCCATTCCATAGCGGATATTATTAGCTACTGTATCGTTAAATAAAATTGTTTCCTGCGAAACGACACCGAAAAACTTACGGAAAGATTTGGAATCCAAATTCCGCAAATCGCGTCCATCAATCGAAATTCGGCCGCCTGTCGGATCGTAAAATCGGATAATCAAATCGAGCATTGTGGATTTGCCGCTACCGGACGCACCGACCAAAGCAATTTTTTTATTTCTTGGAAGCGAGAAACTGACATCTTTCAGCGCATAATTGTTTTCTTGA
This sequence comes from bacterium, assembly GCA_037127915.1. Lineage (GTDB taxonomy): Bacteria > Bacteroidota > Ignavibacteria > Kapaibacteriales > UBA2268 > JBAXXL01. The sequence goes on along the minus strand of JBAXXL010000040.1, from coordinate 11,859 downwards.
TATTTAAATGATACATTTTCAATATCTATTGATTTAGAAAATGTACTTATTGATTCTTTTCCTTCAATAACTGTTGGTTCTTCATCCATTATTGTAAATACTCTTCCTGCGGCTACAAAACCGTGCTGGAATCTGGTCATATTTCCTATAAGCTCCGAAATTGGCGACATAACAGCAAAAAATGCAAATAGGAAAGTCATCAAATCTGAAACTCTCATAGTTCCATTGACAACATCGGTTCCACCTACTAAAATAACGAGAGCCAAAGCAAAAATCGCCATGCTTTCGGTTATGCCCGGTATTAGTGCAGTGATAACACGATTTTTCAATGAAGAATCATAAAAGCGTTTCGAGTCGGATTCGAATTTTGTATTGATAAATTCTTCCGCATTGTAAGCTTTAACTATTCGGATGCCGGCAATTGATTCCTGCATTGTCGATGTATAATCCGCCATTGCTGTCTGCATACGCGAAGCATATCGGCGAAGATATTTCGTTGAAAAACGAAGAATAAGCAGACTACCCAAACTTGCTGTTAAAGAAATTAATAGTAGTTTTGGGGAAATTGATAACAAAAGGAATAGAAATATTAAGACCGAGAGAAAATCGCGAATAACCAATGTGATAATCATAATCGTATTTTGGTTAAACGCTTGTGTGTCGTTTGTCAAAATAGAAATTATTCCGCCTTCTTTATTGCGTTTGAAAAAGTCGATGGACAATGTAGAAAGCTTTTGGAATGCTTTATCGCGAATTGATTTTATCAAACCTTCCTGCAATTGGCACCCTACAAGCGAAGCATAATACTTGAATATATTCTTAATCACAAAGATTATTATAAGAAATATGCTAAGATTAACGAGCGTACCAACCAATCCCTCTGGTGAAGATAGGATTTTTAATATCCAGCCGTAGAATTCCTGATAGACGTTTGTCAATGGGTTGTGGTTGACGGCAACAGTTTTAGCAACAGCCGGAGCTTTGCTTTCGGAAAATAATATCTGTACTATTGGATTGACCATCGAAATAGACAAAGCCGAAAACGCTGAAAACAATGAATTTAAGAGTATGCTGAATAAAAACAGCCATGTAAAAGGCTTTGCAAAATGCAATATTCGCATAATTATAGATTTATTCTGTGTCATTTACAAATTTCAATTTTTTTATAATTCAAAAATAATAATCAACAAAAACGGTACCAAAATCCAGCACCGTTTGAAATAATTTATTTACTGCTTAAAGGATTATCTAATATTGGAGGCTTTTTGAAATCTTTGTCTATGGTTTTGATTTCAGCGTCTTCGAAAAGTAAATCCGGTGCAATGATAGAAGCATTAGTCCAATTTCCGGAACCCGAACCAGAAAGCCAAAGATTTAACACATTTTGCGTTTTTCCGACATTGATAATATCTTTGAACGATTGCGTTGTAATTCCACTTGCCACTGAACCGCGTATAAGCTCTTGGTGACCGTCGCGGTAAACTTTGTATGCTTCGCACAGTGTGATAGCATTTCCGCCCGGTAGGAACGAGTAATCGCCCGAAAAAAGCTGTTCAAACAAGCTTGTAGTGAATATATTGTTGTCGGTAACTTTTTTTACAACGATTCCGTATTCCAAATCGCGATCTTTGCAAAGTTTCATCATTTTGGCGACCAATTTGTCGTTAGTCATAACAAATTTTGGATTGGCTGTAACAAACATATTTGCAACTATTGTTGAGCCATTGCGGAAATGCCCGTTGGTTACTTTAACACGTTTCGTTGGCACTCTACTCGAAAGCAATGTCTTCAAATAGCCTTTATCAACCAATAAAACATCTTGTGCATCAACGCCTTCGTCATCCAAGTTATATACGCCGAATAAAGGAATGCCGTTATATTCTTTTTGCTTAGGTGCATCGGAGAGGGACAAAAATTCAGGTAAAACACGTCCACCGATTTTTGTTTGGAATGCTTTGAAGTTGTCGTTAAATGGGAATCCTGCGGAAGAGATTTTTTCTCTGCGGGTTACTAAGTTCGGTGCAAAAATTTGCGCAAAAAGTTCCCCTGCGGCTTGACCTTCGAATATAACCGGACCTGAATAATCTTCGTCCAAGACAGGAGCATTTTTTAAAGCTGTTATATTTTTTGCGATTTGATAAGCGGCTTTGATGAGTGAATCCTCCGATGGTAATTGGCTAAGCGAATTGCCGTAACAAGTATAAAAATCATATACACTCATACCATCTGTTGATTGCGAAGTACCGGTAATTTCGAAACCGAATTTAGCGGACGATTTGATATATTCCATTTTCTCACTATTAACAAAGTATTTTGTTTCAGGTAGATATTCAAAACTAACCTTTGAAGTAAATACATCTTTATATTCTTTGAAAATGGCGGATATCTTATCGAGAATCGCTTCTATTTTCTTTTCGTCAATTTGTTCAAACGGTACTACATCGCGCGATTGCTTTGGTTCAATTTTAATATAATCCCAAGTAGTATCTTTTCGCAAACGGCTTTTGGCAACCGCTTCTTTTTGGGAGAATTCCTCAGCCGCTTTTTTATATGCGGCATCTGTTGCTAACCAAAGTTCGCGGCGTAATTGCGGATAATCTATTTCGTAGGAAATACTGCGGTCTTGATATCTTTCTTCATCGTCACGGCCTCCACCGCCGAAGAAAATAAATCCTCCGCTGATAAAGTTAGTGTTATCGAATTTATAATCACCAACTTTGCAGGTTACATCCAAAACCGCGGATTTGCCCGAGTTTTTGGAATAAGTTCCACCCAAAGATGTGCTGATTACGAATGGTTTACTTATGGTCAACTCATATTGGATAAAATACGGACTTCCCAATTTATCCATTTTCAATTCTTTCATTGAGCGGCTTAATTCGTCGCTCATTGCTTTTGTAATATCATCGTCGTTGGCGCTTGCCCACGAAAATAAAAAGAAACTCGATAATATTATTAACAATATTTTTTTCATAATTTATTCTGATTTAATTAATATATCTTGATTTTATCAATAGCTTTTTGTGCATTTTGCGAGTCGGCAGTACTGATAATATACTTTTTGCCGTTTTGTAAATGTACGAATATGCCTTCTTTTGTTCCCATCGAGAAAACTTTTCCATTTCTTATCGAATATCCGACACCATAACTACCGCGTTCAAAAACAGGGAATGCTCCAATATGCACATCGGTAATTTGTTCTTTCGGTATAAAGTGTACTTTGAATGGCACAAACTGAGCATAAATCCCCTTTTGGGTAATGAATGTCGTTAAACTAAACTTATTGAACATCCAAACCATCAATGCCAATACTCCTGCGGTTATTAAAACCGCCGCCGTCAGACCTTCTGTTTCGGGTACTTCACCGCCAATAGGTATTTTCTGAGTGCCTGCATAATAGAAAAACAGCATCGCAAGCATTTCGAGCGATAACGCCGAATATACTATGTACTTTACCCATTTTCGGATGGGTTGCTGTTCTTCGAAATATGTCATTTCGTTAGGCCTCATCATGGATTCTTACCTACGGATGGTGGCGGCAACAATGGTAGTTTCGCTTGAGATTTCATTTTCTTTTGAACTTCGATTTTCGATACTAATAAACTTGGTGAGCTTGCCGAAACAGGTACGGGACCTGATTCCGCGCCGCATACACCGTTGAACACTCCGTAGTCGTCACCCGCGGCAATAACGTTAGCAAATGTGGAAAGTGGTGTACCAATCAAATCCACACCGCGTACCAATTCGTCCGGTCTGCCATCGACATAAACTTTATAAACCACAAGTGGTGTTACGTTGAATGAATTCGGAACCTGTCTGCCGGTGAATGTGAAACCGCCAGAAACTTGTTCGAAAATCAATCCGTATTCTTTGCCTTGACGGCGGGCTTCATTGCGTAAAGAATCACGCAATTTAGCTACCGGAATTGTCTTTGTTGCTTCTACGATTAAATTAGATTGACGTGTTACAACTCCATAACCCGGAGCTTTGCGTCCATGGCCGTTCGATACAGGGAAGCCGTCGATTGGACAACGGTTCATCAAAAAGCCGATAAATTTACCGTTTTCTACGGTAGTAACTTTTTGTCCCAATATCCCTTCTTCATCATATTGGTAATAACCGTGCAGGTCGTGACCTGCCAAACTCTTTTTGGTCGGGTCAAAATATACATTTAAAAAATCGGGTAGGATTTTTTGTCCTATAGATTGCTTGAAAGTTTGCGCTGAGTTTGGATCTTTCTGACGGTGACCTTCCACACGGTGACCGAAAATTTCGTGAAAGAATACGCCAGCGGCTTCGCCCGTTAAAATACACGGACCGGAATAAGTTGTTGCCAATGGAGCGGCTTTAAGCGCTTCAAGCAATTTTACCATATCATCAATGGCTTTTTCTATTTCCGCATCCTGCGGCAATCCACTTACATCGTAAGCAAACCAATCTTTGAAAAGGGGTAGTGTCATACCGTCTTCGGCTTTAGCATTTGCGGAAATCATTATACGAACGCCAGTAGCATAAGTACTAATTTTAGAGCCTTCGGTATTGATATATATCCTGTGTTCCAAATTGCCGTTCAATGACAACGAAGAATTATAAATATCGGGATATGCATTGAATCTTGCGGATAATTTTCTAAGACGTTTTGCCCATGCGGCTGTATCAATCGAAAGTTGTTTAACTTCGCCGAAATAAGTGGAAGCCTTTTCTTTTGAAAAATCCGCCGAGCTGTCCTCTTCCGCAACTTTTACAGCTTTGTTTGAGCGCGCTTTTTCGTAGCGTTCAATTGCGGCTTTGTAGGCGCGGTCGGTTTGGATCCAAATATGGTTGCGCAATGCGGCTATGTCGTTTGTCATTGGCAACTCGGCATATTGCATATATGCCATTGAACCATCGTTTCCACGAATAATATGAGAGTTATCGAACAGATAATTTCCGGTTCTTAAATCTAAATCGAAAATCCTGCTATCCTGGACTCGGCAAACATCAATTAGCCCGTTACCGGCACTGATGTTTGTGGCTTTTTTATCCGTTATAGTATATGAAATAAAATAAGGGGGCATTTCTTGGGTTGAAAGTTCTTTGAAGCTTCGCGTTAACTCTTGTTCCGCGGCTTTGAATACAGGGTTATCTTCTTGTGCATTTACTGCGTAAGCTGTAATACACAAAATAAATAGCAAATTTATTATTTTGGTCATCTGTGAATTCCGTTAGTTAAAATATTGTGAATAAAACGTAAGGGTGGATTTTATATTTTATTAAACGAAATTTGTAGGGACAAGTCGCGACTTGTCCGCCTTTTTGGGGGATGGGTTTGGGGTTTGAAGAAATTTCAAACGAGAAGAGAGACACCCTATCAACCTGTAAATATTGGTGTATAGCCGAGATGTCATTCTGAACGAAGTGAAGAATCCATCTTCGATTAATGGACAGTTGATAGTTAAAAATGGGAAGAAGAAGAAGATTTAACCAAAATGAACACGAAGATTAATTTTTAATCTCCTCTGTGTAACTCTGTGTCTTCCTCAGTGCAACTCTGTGTAACTTCCTTTTTTTTTATTACACAGAGAACCACAGAGTTAATTCACAGAGAGACACTGAGAAGGAAAAGACTATAGCTGGTAAAAATCTCCTAATTCTAACTAAAGGCATAAAAAAGCTCGGCTGTGGTGACAACCGAGCTAAATTTTATCAGGAAAAATCCATGAAAAAATTATTGTTTTTAATTGTATATTTATTCACGAACAACAGCACCGTTTATTTTAAGTTTCAAAACTTCTATTGCTTCCAAACCTTCATTGTCAACTGCTTTAACAGCTATTGTGTGCTGACCGGGTTTGAATTTCCACGATGCCAAGCCTTCTTTATTCAACATTAACTCAGCGGCGAAAATCTTTGTTTCAGGATTATAATCAAAATCGAATGCATAGAATTCAATACCGGCAGGGCTTTCGCCGGTTGCGTTGAATTCAATTTCTCTTACACCTTTTGGGTCGGCTCCTTTATCATCAATAGTAACGCTTAATCTCGGTTTCTTTGCTATCGGGACAATCTCTTCAACCGTTACCAATTTGATTATGACATTTTCTTCGTTTTTCAATCGTGCAACTTCCTGAATTGCTCCTTTGCCGAAAGAAAATGCGATAATATAACCAACCGGCTCGCCGGTGGATTTATTTTTCTCATACAAATTTTTATCGTAACGTTCGCAAGCGGATTTGAGATTGTCAATTAAGTTTCTGCCAATGCCGTCGGAACGTTTCACTTGAATCGGAGTTCCATTGCGCATTTTGCCGTCCATACCGAAATCGCCTCTTTGCTTCGAATTGGAAATGCCTTGGAATTGCTCAACTATCCATTTTTCAAATTCGAATGCGTCTTTATAGCGCAAAGTATCATAATCGTATTTATGAAGTTGAACCATAAATGGCGCGGAGAACATATTTTCCATTTTATTCAAACGCATTTCAGAAACTTTCACAGCTTGAACGGATTGGTCAATGCCTATCCATTGCCTGTTCAATTTTTCCGCTACAACGATAGTTGTTCCACCGCCGACGAACGGATCAAAAACGACATCGCCTTCGTTGGAGCTTGCTAATATAATTCGCTCTAAAAGTTTTTCTGGTTTTTGTGTTGGGTAGCCGATTCTTGATATACCTTGAACATTATTTATGTCTGTCCAAATATTACCAAGAATAGTTCCTTCTTCATTTAGATATCTCTTTATTGATAGTCTTCCAGTAAGCTTTGATGGATAATAAATTAATCCTTCTTCATCCCATTTTTGCATCGTTTCAATTGGGCATCTCCAACCATTTTGATTCGGTTTATAACCTTTATATTCATAATTATATGGACCAGGTTTTGTATTAGTTAAATCGCCAAGTCTAAAAATACCATTAGCATCTTTGTATTTATAGAAATCTTTCAAATACTTTTCGCCATAAGCCCCATAAACTGGTTTATATGAGAAATTATCAGATTTAGAATAATACCAAATAGTGTCAGTTAATACAGCTAATTTCTTTTTTGCGTCATTATGTGCATTATGCCTTTGCCAAATAATTTCACCACGGAAATTAAGTTCGCCGAAAATCTTATCCAAAATCATAACCCTAATATATGAATTTGCGTGCCAATCACAGTGCAGATAAATTGAACCTGTAGGTTTTAATAATCGGTGCATCTCGGCAACGCGTTCTTTCAGCCAAGCTATATAGTGGTCTATTCCACCGCTCCAACGATCTTCGAACGAGCGGATTTCACCTTTATCACCCCAAATAACTTCATAGTTCCTATTCGAGAAAAAGGGAGGGTCTAAATAGATTAAATCAATGGATTCGGATTCCATTTTTTGCATTATTTCGAGATTATCACCGAGTATTAGCTGGTTCATAAGTTCTTTGCAATCCCAAAATTATTTTTCTTCACATGAAGAAATAAGTTTACATTTTCAGGCTCTTTTCCAATAGACACAAAATTCATATCAAAGTCGCATTCTCTAGCGAGTTCCATTAATTTTTCTTCGTCTCTGTAGTTTAAATGCCATTCCATCAGAGCCATATAATTTTTGGATGGATTATTTGGCGAAAAATTACCTATCACCATTTCGCCATTATCATTTAAAAAGTTATAATAGCGTTTCAATAATCTAACGAAAATGCCATCCGTGAAATAATCGAAAAGACCACCCGACCAAATCAAATCATATTTTTTGTCTGTTGTAAATTTTATTGCGTTTTTTTGAATAAAATTGACTTTTTTGCATTCACCATCAAGAATACTTTTTGCATAATCAATTGCTTTAGCATCTTGTTCAATACAGTCACATTGAATTTTATAATCCGGCTTAAGTTCGAAAAACTCTTTTAGATTTCTGCAAGGACCGCTCGCAACATCTAATATCAGCATTCCGTTTGGGTTTGAATTGATTTTTGATAATATTAGATTTATAAAATAAGACTTGCGGTTTCTAAGAGCATCTGCACCTCTCATATTTAAACCAAAATGATCAAATTTTATAAATTTATCTTTATTTAAAGTATTGTAGGTATAAAAATTATCAATAAGTTGGAAATCACCTGCGTAACCATAAGGTTTGTTTATTGTATGCCCTTGAAGAGTATCAACATTTATAGAGTCTCCGAAAGCATTTTGTATTGCCTTGATTTCTTTGTCAGTAAATTCAAATTTTTCTTTATCATCGAAGAGGGCATCAATCCATTGATTGAAATCATCCCATTCGCATTCTTCAGGTCCGCCACACTTAACCCAATTCTCAATTTTAGTAATATGATTTTGAATAACAACATCTTTTTCGACCATTTCGATACCTATTTATATATAAAAAAAGGACGCCTCCACAATATGCGCTTCACTAAGGTATCGACCAAGAACCCGTATTCTACGCATAAAGGAAAACGCCCCATCTCTAGGGCGTGCCTTTACTGCGTTCAGAATACTAAAATTTGGTCGATTTTAAGTGAAGAACGTAAGTAAGACAACGCTTACAAATATTTCAAAAATTCTATGCTAAGCAGTAGTTAACTGCTTTTCTTTTTCTAATCTCTTTATTAGTTTCAAATGTACATCACTTTTACTAATTTTTTCATCCAATAATTTTATCAATTCATCTAAGTTCATATTTGCTTCTTCGGCAAACTTTGCTCTAGTTTTGCGTTGAAATTCAACGCAATCAAATTCTTTAACAAACTTCATCTATTACCTCCCTAGGTGAACGAATATCTATTTCGGGATATCCGAACATTAAATTAACAGAATTATACAGCTGAATTCTTCTATAATTTACAATATGTTTAAAATTCCAACTAACAAGAATTTCTACTTTATTTATAGTAGCTGTAGCTATATGAAGTGAATCTTCTAAACACTTTGGACTAATTGCATTGAATTCTATATACTTCGATGATAGATAATTAATTTCTTCTGTTCGTTCTACCAGCTCAATATATTCTTTAGGTATATCGTCAATTCTATTTTTAATAAAATCAGGTGCATCATTAAGTTCAGCTGTAGTTATACCTGATATTACTGCGATTTTTTTCCCGGCAATAATTTCATCAAAAAGCAAATTAGACCACTCGGCAAATTCCTTGTCGAAACAGCCTCCAATAACAGAAGTATCAATATATAATCTTGGTACGTGCATCAGCTATAAATAATCCATATAAAATTCAAATAATCAATTCGTACAAAATTAAGTAATTTTAGTCATATAAATGTATATAATTGTTGAAAAATTTGAAAAATAATATATTTCGTCCTTTCAGGGCTCCGATTGGTTGGGGTATTCTTTTCCGTGGGCTGACACCCACGGTTATTGATATTTCGCCACTCCGTGGTTGAACTATATAATTCTTTGCGTCTCCGCGTCTTTGCGGTGCACTCTTCTTTCTTCCATCCTCTCATCCTGAAATCTTTTAATCCTAATTCTGAATATTAGATACTACCCATTCAGGGTTGAAGAATGGCGTTACCAAGCGGGAGCTTAGTAACGAGACATAAAAAAAAGAGCCAAGAACAACTCTCGACTCTTTGGGAAATAATCTGAATTCAAAAAATCTTAATTGAATTTAATCGAATTGATAGATTTTTCGAAAGGTGGTAAGAACATATCTTTTTCGCCAACGAAGTAGTTCATTGTAACGATAAATACTTTTTTATTGCTTAGTACATACCATACTCTTGAATTGATACCTTTAGCAGGAGAATAATCAAATCTATATGCGTCTTTTCCACCTAAAGTTGTTTTTGATGGTTCTTTACCTTGATAAGCGGCTTTATTTTTATCAACTGTGTTTTTAAGATTTACCACTTTAGCGCCATCCAAGACATCTATGCGGATATTGCAATCGCCGCGTCTATCACCTGCATAGTTATAAGTACCAATTGCATTTTTGATTGCGTTAGCATTTTCCGGATAGAAATTATCAGGAATACCGATTGTAAATCCGTTGCCGCTTTTTGTAACTAATTTCATTGTAGGAGGTTCTGCCGCAACTTTTGTTGTGTCGGCAGGTTTTGGGGCAATGGTCATACCCAATTTTAATGATTTGATAACTTCAGCAATTTGAGCTTTATAAGTTTCATAAGCACCACCGAAGCAATCAATGCTTATTTCGGTTGCAGTACCGGAATCTTTAGCGGCAATTATTCTAATTCCGTTAACTTCACCTTTTGTTAAAGGGAAATTATAAGTAAACTCTGTACCTTCCACTCCATCAATAATGATTTTCTTTTCTTTTTGTGTTTTTACATTCATCAAACTTTGTCTGTGTTTGTCAACGATTGATGCAACAGTTTTAGCTGAATCCAATTTATAAAGGTGAACCCGAATCACAGCACCTGGAACAGATTCTGTATTGTAATCTGTATAAGATTGTAATAATCCTTTGTTAGGAATTGAAATCACGCGTTTGCCAGGGGCAGGGATTTGTTGCCAATTTTTTGGCAATTTTACAGACATCATTGATAACGAATCGGTGTAAACTACTAATCCATCAATTGTTGGGGTTTCATATTTTTCACCGCAAGCCGAAAATACTACTGCCAATATAATTGCAGACAGTATAATTTTGAAGTAATTTTTCATAAAATTTCCTATATTTAAAATAACATTTTTCATTTGCACAAAATTACAATTTTAAAATTATACTTATTTGTTTTTTTTTCCAAGTTTTCTAAATATTTTTTTTTAATTTGGATAATATTCTTTGCAACAATTCGAAAAAAGTCAATGATAAAGTATAATTATTTCAGAGTAGCCGGTGTAACACCAGATTTACGGATAGGCGATATAGACTATAATTGCAATATGCATGTGCAAGCTGTCAAATCAGCCATAGAGCACGGAGCTGAACTCGTTTTGTTTCCGGAACTATCAATAACAAGTTATAGTTGCGCCGATATGTTTTATTCCAGCAAGTTGATAAATCAGACTTATGCGGCTATTGAAAGGCTTGCAAACGAGAATTTTCCGGGGATAATTATTGTTGGTGCGCCAATAGCCAGCGAAGGAAAAATTTATAACACCGCTGTGGTAATTTACAAAAATCGTGTTTTAGGCGTAATTCCAAAGAGTTATTTATGTAATTCCGGTGAATATTATGAAGGGCGCTGGTTCGCGAGTGATTTCCAACGCAATAGCGATACGGTTTCATTTCATATTTTCAAAGATATTCCGTTTGGATCGGATTTGATTTTTGAATGTAAGAGTTTTCCCGATTTGAAAATCGGGGTGGAAATTTGCGAAGATCTATGGGGCGTGAAACCGGTTAGCAATGATTTGGTACTTAATGGAGCGACTGTAATTTGTAATTTATCGGCAAGCAATGAATATATCGGCAAAATGCAGATTCGCAAAGAAGTAGTTGCCTCGCAAAGCCGTAGATTAATTTGCGCTTATGCTTATTCAGCCGCTGGTCCTGCTGAAAGTACATCGGATACGGTTTTTTCGGGGCATTCTCTCCTTGCGGAAAACGGAAATATAATGACCGAAACGGCAAGGTTTGAATTTGGTACCAATATATGCTACTGCGATTATGATATAGAATTGCTCCAAAACGAACGCCGCCGTAATAGTACATTTACAGCGACAGTACCCACAGGATTTGCCCGTGTTATCTCATTCGATATGCTGGAAAAGACGATAGACATTTTATACAGAACTATTCCTGCCAATCCGTACCTGCCATTCTGCCCGGCAGAAAAACATAAATACTTAGAAGATATTATTAATATTCAGATGACAGGTTTGAGCGGACGCTTGCGTGCTATCCATTGTCAAAAAGCCATTATAGGGGTTTCAGGCGGCTTGGATTCGACTTTAGCATTGCTTGTTAC
>JBAXXL010000039.1:0-35831 GCA_037127915.1 bacterium | reverse complement strand
GGTGAAGACCTCCCCCGGCCCCTCCAAAGGAGGGTTGAAAACCTCACCCAAGCCCGCCAAAGGAGTGGAGTTAAGAATATCATCAGTTAGAAAATCAATTTTTGTATCGAGTTTCTGCTTAATTTTTGAAGCAACTAATTCAGGGTTTGTAAATACATCTTCGTTTGTAAAACGAATTACTTCATAATCTAACTCAGTAAGCTTAGCTGTTCTTAGTTCGTCATACTCTTTTTGTTTCAAATGAATTTTTCCGTCAATTTCAATAACTACTTTTTTACTTAAACAAACAAAATCTGTTATGAAATTATCAATAATATGTTGCCTTCTAATTTTATATCCTGTTTTTTTATTTCTTAAGTATTCCCACATTACTTTTTCGGCTTCCGTAGGATTATCTTTTAAACTATCCCGCATCTCTTTGATGAGTTTATAGGTTTTCGGATTAGCGGTAACATACCCCGGCTGGGAAAGCCCCTCCTTTTTTACCTCCCCAACCCCTCCAAAGGAGGGTCTTAATTCCTCCCCTTTTGGGAGGTTAGGTGGGGTCTTTTCTTCTACAAATTCCAGCCCCAGCCTCTTCGCTATTTCCTGCACGATCGCAGGATTCAAATTTGGCTTGCGCAGGCTATACCCTTCCTTTGGAGGGGCAGGGGAGGTCGTTTGCTCTGTGCTTTGCTGACCACTGATTTCAGGGTAGAGGTAGAGTGGAAAAATTGGAGCACTACCAAATTTTTTAGCAGTACTTGTTAAGTTGCAATCAGTAGGGTATTTCGAAATAAATACATGTTTGAAATTATCTGAAACTTGTCTTGGAACAAGCAGACCTAAATTAGTTTTAAATAGAATCTTCATTGTTTCAAAAGCAGGACGTCGTTGTAATGTTCTATCATAATAACCATAAACTATATCGAAAGGACGATAGCTTATTAATCGAATATTAACTTTATCAAATTTTGAAGCATTTAATTTATCTAAAAATTTAAAACTATCAGTATTTGTGATTTCAAATTTAACAACAGCTTCTGGTTTATTCGAAAATGCCTTTTGAAGTTTATTAATAAGCTCTTGACTAGTCAAAGAATAAAAGAAGCTATCTTTACCGGTTTCAATACCATTATTATAAACAATAAACAGCTCATCTATCTTAAATCCTTTTTCATATTCACCCGCACCTTCAAAATTCTTTTTCACAAAGAAGAAATTGGGTTCTTCGGCGGCGAGTTCATTCCACTCAATAGTATCTAATGAATTTTCATTTAGAAACTCATATTTATCTTCTCTTTTTCCATATAGGTCAAAGTGGTAAACTTTTGCGAGATTATTTTTATTGCTCATCTTCAATCCTGTTTAGTTCGTTCTTTAATTCCTCGCTAGAAGGTAGTGCGTTGCGAATTTCCTCAGGCAGTTCCATATACTTAAACTCGCTGACACCAATAGGTTTATTGATGTCTTTTAAGGCAAATTCCACATCATAATTATCTTTGGACTTGCATAGCAAAATTCCGATTGTTGGCTTATCCTCCGGCTCCTTTACAAATTCATTCACTGCGGTGAGATAAAAATTCAGCTTTCCTAAAAATTCCGGTTCAAAATCCTTTAATTTTAACTCGATAACAATATAGCATTTCAACTTTGTATGGTAAAAAAGTAGATCTGTCCGATATTCTTTTTTTCCTACTTTCAATTCAAACTGCCTGCCCATATAAGCGAAACCCTTACCGAGTTCGAGTAATAGACGTGTAATATTATGCACCAACTTATCCTCAAGCTCTTTTTCTTTAGCGTTTTCGGCAAGTGTTATAAAATCAAAATTATAAGGGTCTTTCAATAGTGCAATCGCCAAATCGCTGCCTGGTTTTGGAAGAGTAAGATCAAAATTTGTAATTGCCTTGCCTTGCCGTTTGAACAAACCTGTTTCTATTTGGTATTCCAAAACCGAACGGCTCCAACTATTTTCAATCGTTTTGAAAATATAAAATTTTGCTTCTTCAAGATTTTTTACTTTTTTCAATATTACAACGTTGTGTCCCCAAGGTATTTGGCTTATGAATTCTATTAAACTTTGTTTTTTTAATTGTGGAACAGCTTGTTCCACAATTTCGAATCCAATTTGTGGAACAACTTGTTCCACAAATATATCATCTTGATTATATGAAAGATAAAAGCGTTTCATATAATATAAATTATCTCGGGAAAATCCGCTCATATCGGGAAATTCGATTTTTAAATCCTTACTCAATTGGTCAATAAATCCGCTTCCCCATTTAGCGTACTCTTGCTTTTCAAATATTTGTCTGCCCAAATCCCAATACATCAGAATCAGTTCAGTATTAACAGAAATGGATGCTTTTATCTGTCTTTGTCTGATATTATCTTTAAGTTCTTTGAACCATTGTTTATATTCTTGATTTTGGATTATATCGCTCATATTTTCCTCTTCTTCACAAAAATATTAATCGAAACGCCCTGCATAATATCAAATACATTCTCATCTTTTCCGCCGTCGGGGCAGGCTTCTTTTTTCTTTGAATTACCGTGCAAATCCAAAATATAAATTTTGTCGAAAGTTTTCATCAACTCTTCGCGCATTTTCCGGTGAATGATACCGTCAATAAAGCTATTGTTCGATATATACGCTAAAATTCCTTCGCCGTTTTTTTCGATGAAGTGTTGGCCAAAACGAATGAACTTGATATAATCATCCGAAAGCGGTTGTATATTTCGCTCGTTCAAATCTTTTTTGTAATCGGCAGTGAGCTTTTCAATCCATTCGCTCTTGTTGCTACTGCTCACTGAATATGGTGGATTTCCCATCACAACCATAACCGGTGTGTCGCGCTTGATGTAATTTGCTTCGTTAGCTTCGGTGCTCAGCCAGCTTGCTAAAAGTGTTCCCGTGTCGGGGTGGCATTCTTCCAAACTATTGGTGAGGAAAACACGCAACCTTTGAGACCCCACCCCAGCCCTCCCCAAAGTGGAGGGAGCGTAACCTGTTTCGGTTAATAGCAAATCCAATTTAAGATGAGCCATTGCGTAGGAAGCCATCAGCAATTCAAAACCGTTCAATCGCGGAATAAGATGGTTTTCGACATAATTGCTCCAAATTCCCTGTTGCCCTTCGAACTTCTTATGAATCAGCTTAACCGCTTCGGCTAAAAATGTTCCGGTTCCCGTTGCCGGGTCAAGAATTTGCACACGATGAACTTCCTGCTCCAATTCCCTTCCTTTGGAGGGGTTAGGGGAGGTTATTTTGGTTTTGCTGTTATCAGCCAAACCTTGAGGTAAATCAAACTCCGTTTTCAAAATATCGTCAACAGCACGGACTATGAAATTCACAACCGGTTGCGGTGTGTACCAAACGCCCCGTGCTTTGCGCAATTTGGGGTCATATTCCGAGAGGAAAGTTTCATAAAAATGGATGATTGGATCTTCCATTTTTGTCTGCTTTCCGAAATTCTTTAAAATTTCGCCCACATTACAGGCTAAAAAGATTTCAACCAAACCTTCAACAATCCATTTGATTCGGTCGTCCAAGTCTGGACCGGCAATGTAGCCGAAGAGTTTACGCAAGAATGGATTGGATTTGGGGATTAGTTCCGCGGCTTCCTGACGGCTGAAATTTGCCAATGATGTATCGTGCAATCGCGCAGCAAACATACCGTAAGCAATAGTTTGAGCGTAAATATCGGCAAAACCTTTCGGTGTAATATCGTGTATAAGGATTTGTTTGAAAGCATCCATCTGCTCTTTAAGCGAGCTGTCTTCGTTATTATTTTCGTCGCTGGTCAGTGCTTTTTCAATGACTTCTGAAAGCAAGCGCGCTTTGCCCGCCATCATCTCGGCAAGTTTCTTTGAACTCTTTATTGTTTGACCAACATAGGAACAAAATTCTTTTATGAAATTAGTAAAGCTATCGAAATTCTCGGTTAGCGGAACAATCTTAGCTCCTGATTTGGCACCTGTTTGCACTTCGCCGATAGCAATTTTGAATGACAATACACCATCGCGGTATAAATAAAAATTTAGATAATCGGTAAAAATCAAATTGCTGAGCGAACCTTTATAGCGGTCAAATTGTTCTTTATTACCTTGTTTTCTTGCACCTTCCAAATCTTTGTCGCCTATATCTTTGGTTTCTATATAGCCGATGGGTATTTCCCCTTTTTGAAGGATATAATCTGGTGCGCCGCAAAATTGCCTTTTAGCTTCGTTAGTCGCTCTAATCTCGGGAGCTAGAGTTTCGATTAGGTTTTGCAAATCAGCACGATAAGTATGCTCTGTAGCATTTCCTTGTCTAAATCGCTGATTGATGTTTTCGATGTATTGTTGTATTGTCATAAAATCTCAGAACTTTTTCAAAACACATAAAATCCTTTAGCAAAATTAATAAAATATGCGCTATATGCAAATATATTCAAAAAATAAAGTCCCGCCAATTGAAAATAAATTGGTGTTTTGACAATGAACTAGAGAACTACATATATTATTACAATAATGATCGTATTAAAACGAAACTAAAAGGACTAAGCCCGGTTAAATACCGAACTCAGTCCAATTATGAAAAAACTATTTTATGTCCAACTTAATGGGGTCAGTTCAGATTTTGCGTCTCTACTAATTTCAGAAGCGACATATTGGTCTAATAAAATATTATTTAAATAAAAATTTCTGTACTTTATTGACTATTTCGTAAACATTGGCTTTGAAATAGATAAAATCATCTATTCCGGCGGCTTTGTACTCTTCTACTTTGTCTGTAGGGTAACCGGCCAAAATGTACATAGCTCTCGGTTTTTCTTTTTTAATTGCCGGTAGTGCTTTTGTTAAAAACTCTGCATAGAAATCGTCGGTTGAGCAGAATACAATTACTTTCGCATCGGTTTTTTTAATACCCTCGATTAACTCTTCGGTAGCTAAAAATCCATCAACTACCTCGGTGTTCAATCCGGCGACTTGGAAGAAGTCAGCCGCGAAATCGGCTCTTGTTTTATACTGATTTAAAGTACCATAGCATGCTAAATGAACAACCGGAATACGGCGGTTTTTTTCTTTGTATTTCTTACTTGCATCGCGCATATTTTCGAACAATTTTGCACTTCTGCGAGATCCGATGACGGGTATTTTTACCGGAGTATCACCTTGGAACAAGGCATTCACTATATCATTCACATAAGTACCGGTCGCAAATTCATCTACAATCTCTTGGAAAGTTTTTGCGGTAACAACTTTCTTCGAATATTTACTTCTCGCCAAACGAATATATTTTTCTATCACTTCTTCGTGGAATATCTCAGTTGAAGCAGGCTTCTCTGCAATATTAGGATATTTATTAGTACCTAATATAACGTCTTTTCGTGTAGAAAGATTTTTGTCGCGGAGTTCGGCTATTTCAGTAATATCCTTTTGCATAATATCTTTTTGTAAGAATTCATACATTCCGCCTTCTTTTTCGATATTTTTGAAGTAGTTCCAAGATTTTTCCGCTAACTGGCCGGTCAGTGTTTCAACATAATATGAACCGCCGGTTGGATCAATTGTATCGTTTAAATGAGCTTCGTATTTTAGAACGTTTTGAGTGTTACGCGCAACTCTACGGCTGAATTCGTCCGGTACACCGTGCTTATTATCAAAATGTGTAACATCGATACTATCGGAAGAACCCAAGATAGCGGCGAATGTCTCGCTTGAATTGCGGAGTAAATTTACATAAGGATCGTATTTGGTATTATCACGCCAAGAAGTCGAAGCGTTGATAAACATTTTTTGGGCTTCTTCATCGCCGCCAAATTCCTTCACTACTTTTGCCCATAACATTCGTGCTGTGCGCAATTTCGCAATTCCCATAAAGAATTGAGTTCCCATCGAGAAATTAAACCAAATAGAATTTGCTACTGTATTAACATCAATTCCACGATTAAGCATTTCGCGTAAATATTTTGTTCCTGTAGCAATAGCTCCGGCTATTTCGTGAATTGCACTACCGCCGCTATTATGGAAAACTGAGGAATTCACCGAAAACACTCTTGATCGAATAGAATTTGCGGTATTCCAATTAATCAGCTCGGCCGCTTGGTCGTAGTATTTTGCAGGCGAAGTGTAAGCGCGGCCTTTTCTTGCCATGATTGTAATTGGATCAATACCCAAAAACAAATTCAAATCTTTCAGCGGAATATTATTCGCGTTGCAATAAGCATATATCAATGCGGCGTAAACATAAGATATTTCAGAGCCGTCGAAAAACAAAGCTAAGCTTCTAATATCAATATCTTTAAATGCTATTTCCAATTGCTCCAATGTCATAATGTTCAATTTATGAAGTTTGAACATCGGATTATTACTATCTATATTCCATATAGTATCTGCTTTGATATTAAGCGCGTTCTGTCCGCCTTCAATCTCAACTTTTGCGGCAGAATTATAATCCGCAGGTAAGAAAAAGGGTAAACGCTGATTAATATACCATCCCTCTTGCTTAAAACCATTCGGTTTTGTAGAGCGGCCAAAAGGAGCAACACCGGGCAAACCGTTTATATGTTCTAGATTTTCTACATCTTCTTTGTTGTATATAGGCTTCAATGTTATACCTTCGTAGGTTTGGGTAAACATTTTTTTATCGAAATCCGCGCCCTTAAGTGCCGCGGTAGCCGCTGATTTCCAATCTTCATAAGTTGGAATTTCAAATTCTTCGAAAAACTTGGATGTATCGTTCATATTATTCTCAAAACTAATTTTTCGTAAAAATCAATTACTAAACTGTAAAATTAACAATAAATATTGTCTTGACAAAACTTAACAAGAATTACATTCGAAATTATCAATTGTAAATCACGAATTATAAATGAGAAGAAAAAAAAAGGGGTTCGGCACGCCGAACCCCTAAATTTATCATTTATCATTGATAATTATTTTACTATAAATTTCTGCTTAAACGAACCTTGCGGACTTTTCAGAAGCATATAGTAAATACCGGGTGTATAATTTGTTAGGTCTATTCGGTAATTGCTTTCATTGCTTGCGAATGTACTTAAAGTGCCTACAGTTTTACCGACGAAATCAAAAATAGTGATTTGAATTTCACCGTTCAATTTTTTGAATCCAAGGTTTATGTAGTTATCGGCAGGCATAGGCGCTAATGTAAAGTACGAATCAAAACCAGCTTCGCTAACCCACGAGGCAGGTCCCAAATTGAAAGAGTATGTATATCCTGCACCGCAATCCGGGTTGAACTCTTTAAGCAAACTACCTTTAGAATTATAAATTCTGAAAGAACCGTCTCCTTGTTCGGGGAATGCCCAATAACTTAAGCCATATTTATCCGCATCATTTAGGCGTATTGTGTAGCATCCGTCTTTCATTTTTACTGTATCGCGGTAAGTCCTACTGTTGGCTAAATATGTTCTATTGAAATATACTTTACCTTCTAAATCGGTGAGGCTGTAGCTGAAGCTTGAGCCGCGTAAGTTAGTAGTTAATTCGAAGTATATCTCGTCGCTAAATAAATCCGGCATATCGATTTTGGTAGTGTAAGAATTATTCGCCGGCTGCAAATCTTCTGCGCCGTTAACCGAAACTACATTTACATTGAATTTATGGGCGTTATCCCCTATCCAAAACACATTTGAACTTATCGGTAATTCTATAGTATCTTTCGTATTCGGTTGGATTTTCTTTTTGCCTATATATTCATAAGTTTCCTTCTGACCGCCGGAAACACCATATTCCAATGTAAAAGTGCTAATCTCGGCATCTCCGTTATTACGGATAACAATACTCGGATTTGAGCAAATAGGATTGCATCTTGAAAATAAAGGACTGCTGTTTGGAGAAATCACATCATAAATTTCCATATCATTCGTGAAATTTGCCGCGGCATATTGCGCCAAATATGTTGAAATTACGTAATTACCATTGCCCATTCCTTTATTATCATCGGGTACGGGAGTTAAAGAATAATCCAAATCAATCTTACCATTTGTAACGTATTTACCTAACTCAAATTCAAAATCGCGAACAACATCACCAGGGCACCATCCTTCACGTGAACCGGGCCAAGTTCCACCTTGAGGGTAAACAGGATTTTCGGCGCAATCGTCGCGCCAGATATGCCATTGATAAGCTAATTTATCATTTGCATATAGATAATGTACATTGTCTTTCCACTCACAGCAATGCGGCGGATTGCCATCGTTACTTTGATGGCCGTGACCGGTAATTCTACTAATTAACTTAACTTCTTTTGCTTGTGGCAAAATATCCAACGTGGTATTAGCTAATTTGAAATCATCCGACAAATCTCTGTATGAGTAAGAATTAGTTTTGCCCCAAACCCTTGTTAATGAAAGCAAATCGCGTGGTGGAGTACCTTTTATAAACGCAAATTTCACATCAACAAGTTCTTGAGTATTGTGGGCTTGAAAGTCAACCGCTCCGCGAAGCATGTGTGCAAAATCAGTAACATCATAAACCCATGTAAACCCACTAGGACCAAGATCCAGATTTATTCCGTAAGGAGTAATAAATCGTGCTATTTCCCAATCGTCAAGAATTTCAAAAGGTTTCTGATAATATTTTATTGTATCATTCGATAACGTTTCTGTTGGTTTGTTATATGTTGAATCCAATTTAACACCATTTGGCGAATACTTGTAGTGCCATCCTGATAAATACGAGTAGAACACACTTTCTTCGATAGGCGCATGGTTTTCAATTTTATATTTATGAACTGAACAAAATTGCTCAGGAACTGAATATTCTTTGGTTGTGGCTTCAAGTTCGCCTGATATAGCGCCAAATATCAAATTCATCTTTGGTAAATTACTCACAAGCGATGAATTATTAATTTCTTCAGGAGTTTTTTCTATCCATTGTGGACAGCCATATAATTTACCGGTTTGGTTACCGGTCGATAAATCAGCTGTAGTAATTCCTGTACCTTCATCAAAACTGTAATAACGAATAAGATTTGCAGCATTAGGGTGTTGAGTTGTAATATTTTTAGTTTTATTCATCCACTCATTAATCGTTGCTTCATCAAGTGCAGTATTGAATATGCGGACGTCATTTATACCGCCGGAAAAATTGTTACTTCCGATTAGTAGTTTTAATACTGAATCAGGTAGAGCGGATGGGATATTACTTCCAAACGACAGAACTTTGTTATACCCATTTACATAAAGCTTAAGTTTCTCGGAATTTTCAAGCTGAGCCCCATCATATACCATAGCCAAATGCACCCACGAACCATTAGGTAATACTCCGGTTACGTTACCGTGAGTATTGTCGGGATTGCGAACTATACAATATAGCTGGCCGGCTTGGTCGCCTAATTGAAGCTCCACCAATCCTTGCAAATCGATTATATTTGACCAATTCTGCCACGTATTTACTTTAACCCAAGCCTCATAAGTAAGCTTTTGGGTGTTTTTAAATTCAGGAGTCAAACCGCAATCTACATAATCATTTTTTCCGGAAAAAGACAAATACGGGTCTTTAGATTTTGCTATAAAACCGTTGGTTGTTTCATAACCTTCCAATATAGCACCAGGAAGAGTTTCGTTGCGCTCGAAGCTTATATCAATCAATAAATTCGATACTTGAGACCAAAGGAAGTCGTTTATAAAGAAAAACTCATTTGCACCTTCCTTTATATCTACGTCCTTAAAATAAACCTCTTTAAAAAGTTCATTAATAAAGCCGGTTGAGGTTTTGGGTGAGAAAGTTCTTACTCTAATCGTGAAGTTTTTATATCCTGTAGCACCTGCGGTGGCATAGAGCGTAATACCTGCTAAATTGGCTTTTGTAAATCCTCCGGCTTTTATTGTAGCTTTATCGACGATAAATTGCATTCGATACATTTTACCATCAAAATCCACAGTCTGTGGTTTTTCACCATTTACCAAAATATCTTTTCTATCGGTAACTACAGGATCTTTACGAGAAAATTGATTAATTTGGTATATATCAGTGCCGGGTGTTGTAGTCAATTCGATTTTAAGCGGTGCTTGCCCTTTGACCATATATAAAGGATGCTTATTTAGTGTGGAATCCATAACTCCGGTATGACGATATACCTTTGTGTCGGTGATATAATCCCATTCACCACAATTGTATTTATCCCAAGTTGTTTTAGGGTCGCATTTTAATGTATAATACATCAGTACTTTTCTGAATGATTCGTTAGCCGCAGGAAATTGGAATACGTCGCGGCGCTTCGAGATGTCATCAAAAGTAAATGTTTGTACTGTTAACGTATCTTCTGATATTGCTTTAATTGCAGGCATTATAAATATAATAGCTGTTAAAAGCAAATATAATAAGTAATATTTTTTCATTAAATATCCATTTATTTAAATTATTATAAAAATAGAATACAAATATAACACTTAGTATTCTTAGAGCAAAAATTGGAAATCATATTTTATTCAGAAAGAATTAATCGGCGGTTTTGATTATCTTCATAACTTTGCCTAAAATCGTAAATTTATCCTTTGTTGTAATTTTTCTCGGTTTATATAAAGGGTTTTCCGGAAAGAGGTAAACCTGATTTTTAATTACCATATATCTTTTAACCAAAATTTGATTGTTAAGCTCGGCTATAACTATGTCGCCGGGGCTTTGGCGGGAGATAGCAGAGCAAACGAGTGTATCGCCGTCGGAGATACCAGCGTTTTGCATCGAATCACCCTCGACGGCTACCAAAAAACAATTGTCAGCCGGCATACCCAAAACTTCTTCCAAACCTTTTGGCGCGGGGATTTCATCTATGTCAAATAAGCGTTTCCTTAGCGCATCGTCCAATATAAAAGCCGGTTTCCCATAAGTCAATTCCATATCAAGCAAAGCGGCTTTCTTTTCGGCATCGCCCCGGGCGGCTTCGGCTAATTCAGGGGAGACACTTTCCAATTCTTCGAACAGTTCGTCAATGTATAAGCGGCTTGTGCGAATTCCAATCATATCCTCCGCAAAAGCATTTACAGCTTTCATATAAATGTCTAATATCCGGCTCACTCATCGTCCGTATCGTCTATCATTCCTGCGGCGGCTTTCAATTTTATGCCCTCGTAAATTCTGCCGACTACACGTGCATTTTGTTTTTTAGGCTCAACTTCGGAATTTGCGCGTGTGTTTATCTTTAGCTCGAATTTTATCCCTTCTGCATTGGAGGCAAACATAGAGCCTTCACCGCAAATTAAATATACCGGGTTTATGCCTCTTTGGTAGAGCAAGTAAATGATTTCCAACGGCAAAGAACTCCGTCCTGTTTCATAATTAGATATTTTGTCACGGTTTGTATTGAGCAAATAGGCGAATTGAGTGGCACTTATTTTTCCGCCCTCATTGAATAATGCACGGACTTCGCGTAGGCGGATGCCAATACCGGGATTTAGACTTATTGATTTTTTCATATATTTTTTAAATCTTTTTTATATAATTTATTTGGAAATTGTGTAAAAATTACATAATTTCGCTGTATAAAATACACACAATTTGTGTATTAATTATAAATACAAAAATAATAAATAATTGATAATAAACAAACAAAATGAGAGAAAAAAAATGAATTTAGTAACAATTGCACTACCGCAAAAAGAAAATGGTCAGTCAGTAGACAAAAATTCAATTATCACAGAGAAGATAGCCACAGTAAATTTATTATTCAAAGAATTTACTGATAGGATTTCGGATACAGAGTTATTGGAAAAAGAAGATGTTGTTGATATTCGCTACATAATCGAAAGTTTTATGGACGATTTATCGAACAGGCGCGACGCCGAAGTACCGCTATTTGAGCACTTTTACGAAGAAGATGAAGACGAAGAAATAATTTTTTTTAATTAATAATGGAGAGCATTATGCAGGATATTTATGGTTCTATTAAAACAGACGAACTACCGCCGGATTTGGCATTGCTTTCAAAAGTGTGCGGTATTGAGTGTATTCAATCTTTGCTCCGTGAATTTGGCGGACTGTCGTTTTACATTCCCAAAATCACACGAATTGATTTGTTCATCGGCAGATATTTGAAGGAACATCGTTCTGACCCACCGAAAAAATTAGCGCTCGACCTGAATGTGTCGGAGCAATACATCAAGAAAATGCTGAAAGAAATGAGAAGTAATGGTTAATTGATAATTGTCAATGGTTAATGGGAAGAAAAGAACCGAACAAATGTAGAGGCGCGATTTATCGCGCCTTTTTTGTCTAATTTCCATTCCAAATTGCTGGTGTTGGCTGTTGGGGTGGAATCCTCATCGTCCTAGGCTTTTTTGAGAACAGCAAGGACTATCAGGATTTGTCCGACGATTTCACAAAAACGAAAAACCTTGTTTAACAACACCTTCGTATCCTCGGCATCCTCATCGTCCTTGGGGCTTTCCTACTTCCCATCAATAATGGCAATTTCTTCTTCAGTTAAATCGTAAAGTTTGTAAACAAGCTGGTCTATTTCACGCTCGAGAGCGGTTGGGGCGGATTGCTTAAGACAAGGATTTGGTGATTTGATTAATATTTAAAACTTTACAAATTTTCTACTTATTTGTTCACTACCATTATTTATCACAACTATATATACTCCTGCCGGCAAAGATTGGTCAAGCGCAATTATATTTTTTCCGTTTGTAAAGGATTGGTAATTTAAATCTAATACCATTTTCCCTTCTAAATTGAAAACTTGCAAATCACCAGTGAAGTTTTTTTCGGAGTTGAATTCCAATGAGTTATTATTATAACTAACAGAATTTTTCATGGAGTTTTCATTGTCTATACCAGAAATGAATCCGAAATCCAGTATAGCCAAATCGCCCAAATGGCCGCATAAAATTAATTTATTCCCATTTACATCCGCAAAAATGGCGTTAAAATCTATTATTTTTTTAAACTTACCATCATCTAAGCTCCAAGTCAAATCAGATGGAGATGAGGATAACAAAAGTATGGTGTCATTTAAAAATATCGGATTTCCGAAAGTTGATCCTGAACCCAAGAGATTTTCCATCTCACTTTTGAATATGAATTTATTTTCCTTCTTTTCAATATTATAAACACAGGTGTAAATATTTGGACTTTCGGCTACGTAAGCAAATGCTAAATTTTTTCCGTTTGGTGAAAACGCCATGGTGTACACACTTGGTTCCAAAGTTTCGATGACTGTATGTTTAGATTTATCATTAAGGTCAATTAGAATAACTTGAGTTGTTTTTTGATCGCTTTCATTTTCTGGATTTTTAAAAACTTCTACCGCTAATGTTTGCCCGTCAGGTGAAATAGCTATATCGCTGGCGGAAAGGAAGCCATTATTGCAAAAAGTTGCTGTACATTCAAAAGTGTTAATATCGAATTCCTCAATTACGCCGGGATTCGATTCATCATTCCATTTAGAACAATAAAACTTGGTGCCATCGGGTGACAAGCAAAAGCGGCTAATTATATTGTCAAACATTTTGATAATTTTGCCGGATGCTATATCCCAAACTTCAAGCATAGGTCCCATACGAGTTGCAAAAAGTTTTGTACCGTCTTTTGAAATCATTGGGTGGGAAACGTCGGAATTCGGAAGCGAATCCAATTGTCTAATTATTTTGCCCGAATATGTATCAATGATTAAGGGGCGACCCTCCCAAGCTACCATAAATGAATTACCATCCGGAAGAAATTTAATTCCTGTAGCTGTGCCTACTCTGCCGCATGATAAATTGCAAAGTGTATCTGTAACTTGGATTACGGGTATCTTGGGTTGCGATTGAGCTTTAAAAAAACTGAGAGTGGTTAATAATAAAGTCAAAATTGTAAAATAACGTAGATTTCGTTTCATATTAAATCTCTTATAAAAATTAGTAAGAATGGTATCTGCTATTTAATTTATATCAAAATTATGAAATAATGATTAATTATGTTCTATTTAGCTGTAAAATATTCGAAATATTTTTTATGTTTGCGAGGATTTAATCAGCAATCCTCCACCTAAAGGTGGAGGCTATTCGAGAAGAATACGGACAGGTCACGACCTGTCCCTACAAGCCAACGGCGATATGGGAGACGTAGCGTGCTACGTCTCTACGGGAAATTTTCAATTTCTTCATACCTATCGCCAAAACCCTATACCCTAGTTATTGCTTTTTTCCAAAAAAACCGTAATTTTAAATATATATAAATGTAAATTGAGGAATATATGAAATTCGAAGGCGTAATAACCGCATTAATAACACCGTTTAAGTCAGATTTATCAATTGATTACACTGCACTTAACCGATTGATAGAAAATCAGATTGAAAATAAAGTTGACGCTTTGGTAATAGCCGGCTCAACAGGTGAAGGCCACGCGCTAAGCCACAGCGAAAAAATTGAGTTAATAGGCCGTTCGGTTGACACAGCAGCGGGCAGAATTCCAATCATAGCCGGAACAGGTACAAACTACACCGCGGAATCGGTAGAATTGACATTAGCCGCAGAAAAAGCCGGCGCAGAGGCAGTGCTTTTGGTTGCGCCTTATTATAACAAACCTACTCAAAGAGGACTTTACGAACATTATAAAGCAATTGCCGATTGTTCACCAATTCCAAATATAATTTATAATATTCCCGGCCGTTCGGGCATAAATATTTCTGCCGCTACACAAGTGCGCTTGGCTGAGGATTGCGAAAATATTAAAGCTACTAAAGAAGCATCCGGCAATTTCGAACAAATTATGCAAGTAATAAACTATGCGCCGGAGGGTTTTTCGGTTCTATCCGGTGACGATGCCTTGACTTTGCCTATGATTTTTATGGGCGCTAAAGGCGTGATTTCTGTGCTTTCCAATTTCTACGGTGCTAAATTGAAACAAATGGTAACTGAAGGATTGAAAGGCAATGTGGCAGAAGCTCGCAAACTTCACTACGAATTGATGGAACTGATGCAAATTTGCTTTATAGAAACCAACCCAATTCCAATCAAAGCCATTATGTCTTTGCTTGGCTATTGCGAAGAAGTTTACCGTCTGCCATTAACACCGCTAAGCGAAGATAACCGAGAATTGCTGATTAGTGCTATGGTCGATAATGAGATAATTGAATACAATGATTAATGATGAATTATAAATGATTAATGGAATTCAAGAAAGATTTTGGCTAAAGCCGATGCAATCATGGCAAACCCTCCTCCACCTAAAGGTGGAGTCTATTCAATAGAGGTAAAACCATAGAAAATTCAAATAAATTTTGAATAGACCCCATTTTTAAATGGGGTGAATGAATATGACTAAAATAATTGTCAATGGTTAATTGTAAATTGTTAATGAGAAGAAAAGAATTTCAACGCGGAGACGCAAAGTTTTTTTGTAGAAAAATATTGCAATTTATGATTATTTGAAGATGGATGCTTCACTACGTTCAGCATGACATTAGCCCAAAATCCATTTTAAATTAAAAAACTCATTCCAAAGCATGAGCTATAGAATGAGTTTTTAATAAAATAAAAATCTGTCAAAGACAGCTGTCGAAGACAGTTAGGCGATGAAAGGCGCTTTAACTACTTCGGCAATAAATCTTCTTCCACGCGCTTCGATTTCTACTTTCGTACCAGGGTTTCTAAAATCCCAAGGAACATAGCCCATAGCGATTGGTTTGTCCAAAGTAGGTGATAAGTTACCGCTTGTAACAAATCCGCCTTCTTTGCCGTCAACGAATATTTGGTATCCGTGGCGAGCTATAAATCTTGGTGCATCGATGACTAAAGCAACTAATTTTCTTTTTGGTTTGTCTTCTTTTACTTTTTGCAATACAGCCGAACCATTGAAAGTACCTTTATCGAGTTTGGTTATCCAACCCAATCCGGCTTCCAAAGGATTTGTAGTATCGTCAATATCGTTACCATAAAGCATATAACCTTTTTCAAGTCTTAATGTATCACGGCAACCAAGGCCAACGGCTTCGATACCAAATTCTTTACCGGCTTCGAAAACAGCATCCCAAACTTTTTTACCTGTGGCTTCATCTCCTTTGAAGTAAAGTTCATAACCCAATTCACCTGTATAACCGGTGCGTGATAAAATCATATCAACGCCGGCTACTTTTGCGTATTGGTAGTGGTAGAAAGGTAGTGTTTCTTCGCTTATATCTGCATCGGTAAGTTTTACCATAGCAGAGCGTGTTTTTGGTCCTTGTACAGCTAACAAATTATAATCATCTGTAACATTTTTCAAATCAACGTCCATACCCAAAGCATTTTTAACGCACCAATCCCAATCTTTATCCATACATGCGCCGTTTACAACAAGCATATAGAACGTATCGGTCATTTTATAAACCAACAAATCGTCAACTATAGTAGCATTGTCATAACACATTGCTGAATATTGAACTCTGCCCGGAGTTAATTTCGAAGCATCGTTCACAGTGATTTTTTGTACGAATTTCAGAGCATCTGCTCCGCGTACTTCAAATTCGCCCATGTGAGATACATCGAAAACACCTATATTGTTTCTAACTACGTGATGTTCGTGAATAATTCCCTGAGGGTATTGTATAGGCATATAATAGCCTGCAAATTCTACCATTTTTGCGCCAAGCGCTTTATGGATTTCTGTAAAAGCTGTAGTTTTCATATAAAAAATTCCTAATTATTTCTTTTTTGTATTATAATGTATTCAAAATTAGCAAAAAATTTCTTTTTTAAAAAATGTATGAGCCGGTTAACCAGAACAATCCGGTATTCCAATCATTTTTATTATAAAAGCGTACTTTGTAACCTCCGTATCCATTGACGTTTTCAGTGAATCGCATTTTTACTTCAAACCCAAGGTCTAAATACTCTTGCCAAATATTTTCTCTTGTAGTTATAAATTTGTACTCGTCTTTATACGCCTCCAAACTCTTTGCATAACTTAGCAAAACTCTCATTTCGGTATTCTCTACAGTCGAGAAGGCAAATGTAGAATTAATAAGCAAATTATCTACCGGTTCTTCACCGCGGTAATTGTAAAGTATTTCCGTTGTAAATCTCATATTTTTTATTCTAAAACCTACGATAGGTCCTGTACGTATATCCAAGTAGCCATCGGATAAGAAGGGGTCATCTATTGTAGTTTGTATTGAAGTGTCTCCACCGCTTGGGATATGTAAATCACCTTTGATACCTAAAATAAACTTATCATTTAATGCAAACGCGTCGCAGTTCAATCCATAATAATCAATTCTGGTCAAGTTATATTTAACTTTTCTTTCACCGCTTGCATAAGTTATTCTTTCCCCATTCTGGTAACCGATTGTTCCCCATTTCTCCTCTAATGAATAAAAAGAGAGCGGAATGGTAGCTTGCAATTTTATAAAATTATTCGGTTGATAAAGAAAGTCAACTTTTATGGTATGGCTTGAGTATTCGAAACTATAATCTCGCTCCATCCATCCTGTAGTATCAATAATCAAATCCGTAGAATCGGTCTTATATGAAACCGTATCTATAATTGGCCTATAGAGACTATCGACCAATTTTAAATTCGCTTTGCCGTTATAATTATAAAATTTACCGGTAGATTGACGAGAATATGATAATCTTACATCAAAAGGTTTAGAAAAATCTTTAGATGGCAAGGTATTTGATAATAATATAAATAGAATTATCAAAATTGATAATTTTTGAATATTTTTCATATTTATTTAAAAGTAGTTGTAAATAATTACAAATTTAATCAATTGTCATAAATAAATCTTATAAAAAAAATATTATATTTGCATATATGTAAAATCAAAACGAGGATTCGTATGAAAAAATTACTAATGATTCTTGTGCTTACTTTAATTCCGGTTATGCTATTTTCGCAGGGAGACCTAGAAAAAGGCAAACGTTTTCTGAAATTGGGTATGACATATCTACAGGCTGAAAATTTGGAACAAGCCGATAAGTACATCAACGAAGGCTATTTGTTGGTCAGCAACTCTCAAAATCCTAACATCTATTGGTCAGCAGTAGGTTGTGAATACAAAGGCTATTTAGCTCAAAAAGAAGGCAATTTCGATGAGGCTGAGAAAAATTTTGATCTAGCTATCAAAACTTACAAAACAATTATTACACAAAAAGACGGAAGTCCCGTTGCTGTTGCTGAATTAGAACAAACTCTCGAAAACATCAAAAAGATCAAACACCGTATGCGTGAGAATAAAGATGGAGAATTCAAAAATAATCACTCGGACGACACCGACGATTATAATCTTTCGGGTATGGACAACGACGATTTTTCGAACTATGTTTCCGGTAAAAATGTATTGAATTACGACAGAAGCAAATTCGACGAAGTATTCTATCAAATACCGAAAAATGTCGAAAATCTTTCAATGTCGGATAGCAAAGTTAAGGATTTATATCCGTTCTATGACTTTACAAGATTGAAATACTTGAACTTGAGCAACAACGGCATTAAGGTAATTCCGCCGGGATTGAGCAAGCTGAGAAATTTGAAATATCTTAGTTTGAATAATAACAAGATTAAGAAAATTCCTGTCGCAGAATTTGCCGCATTGAAATCTTTGAAAGTTTTGGATTTGAGAAATAACAATCTAAGCTCAGGCGAGATGTTCCAATTGGTCCGCTCTCTACCGAATACAAATATTCTGATGGATGAATACCAAAAGGTTGAAGAAGAAGATACCGAAGGTACAATTACAGAATAGTTCACGTTACAGGGTTTAAAGTATTGGGTATTTTGGATGGCGAATATACCATTAAGACGCAAGGAAAATTATTTTTTTGCGTCTTTGCTTTTGAAAAGAAATGGGGAAAAATCAATAAAGGTTTCATCCTTCTGAAATCACAAAAAAGACGACCCGACTGGTGGCCTCATCAAAATTTCATTTTAATAGCCAAACATTCTGCGCTAATCTGCTTAATCAGTGTCATCTGCGTACTATTCTTGCAATCTTTGTTTTTTTGACCAGGAAATAAATTTTTGTTATTCAAATAAAAACAAATTATTAATCGTCTAATTTAATGTATAACGAGATTTTGTTATGCAATAAAATAGTATGATTTTTGAAAAATGTTATTTCATAAAAATATAGGTTGTATTTATGCCTGAAGTGTTTAGAGAAGAAGGTTTTGTTTTTTTCTTTTATGCCAACGAAGGAAACGAACCGATGCATATCCATATTCGCAAAGCCGGTGGTCATGCAAAATTTTGGTTAATCCCGATTGAACTTGATTCTTCCAAAGGACTCAAATCTTCTGATTTAATTAAAGCTGAAAATATTATTGAATTTCATTACGAGCAAATAAAGGATAAGTGGTATGAAGTATTCGGATATTGAAAATGATACGCAAGTTGTAGAAGTAACTATAGAAAATAGATTTATTTGTCTCACACTAATGGACGGAACGGAATTCCGTTTTCCGGCCTCAAATAATAAGAAATTGGCTAATGCTACTGACCAGCAACTAACTAACGTAGAATTAATTTGCGATGGCACCGGACTACATTGGGAAGAACTCGACGAAGATTTATCAGTTGATGGTATTTTAGATGGGCGATTTGGATAGTAGGATGCCATTCTCTTTTCACTTTTCAGCACAGTTGATAACATAGCAACGCCTTGTTCACAGATATTCTGCGCTAATCTGCTTAATCAGTGTCATCTGCGTACTATTCTTTCAATTCAAAATAATGATTCATTTTTAACACCCAACACCCTAAACCCAAAACCCTATCTCAGCAATTTCCCATTTTGCTGATTGTATTTGTTGTCGAGCGTCCCTCTAAGAAAGGCAGAACGATAGTTTTGTCAACTATGTCAGCACCGACTATATCTTCAATTTTATAATCGCCGCCTTTGACCAAAATATTCGGTTGAATGGCTTTGATTAATTCGAACGGTGTGTCTTCGTCGAATATAACAACATAATCAACCGGTTTCAAGGCTCCAAGTACAGTAGCACGGTCTTCCTCCGAATTGATGGGTCTGGTTGGACCCTTTAAGCGGTGGACAGAGTCGTCGCTGTTCAATCCGACTATCAACACATCCCCAAGAGCTTTCGCTTGGCTGAGGTACTGCACGTGTCCTGCGTGTATTATATCAAAACAGCCGTTTGTAAAAACGATGCGGCTTTTCGGGCGCATATCATCACAAACGGCTATAATTTCTTCTCTCGTTAAAAGCATTTTATTATTCTTTTATTTGAAAAATATTTTGACGATTTCCAATACTTCGTCAATACCTACTATTTCTCTATCTAAAGTCTGTCTATATTTGAATTCTACTTGTCCGTTTTCCAAATTCTTCTTGCCGACAATGATTTGCAATGGAATACCGATCAAATCAGCATCGTTGAATTTAACACCGGCGGTTTCGTCGCGGTCATCATAAAGAACTTCATAACCGCTATCTTTAAGCGCCTTATAAAAGCCATTACATAATTTATCAACAGGTTCTGACTTTGTATTGCCTATTCCAAGTATATGAATTTGGTATGGAGCTAAAGGACCCTTCCAAATAATTCCCTTCTCGTCGTGATTTTGTTCAATATAGCACGCAACTATTCTTTCAACACCGATACCATAACTACCCATAATAATAGGTTGTTGTTTGCCGTCTTTATCTAAGAAATTTGCTCCCAACGCTGATGAATATTTGGTACCCAATTTGAAAATATGACCAATTTCAATAGCTTTGACAACACGCAAAGGAACACCGCAAACCGGACAAGGATCGCCTACTTTGGTTGTGCGTAAATCGTAAAATTCAGTTACGTCGGTATCGCGGTCCATATCTATATTTTTCAAATGGTATCCGTTTTCGTTTGCACCGCTCACGAGCGCATTCGCACCTTGTAGTAAGTTATCGGCTATTATTCTGATTTTCTTTTTCAAGCCAACCGGACCTATTGAACCACCGTTTGCGCCGGTAAATTCAAGTAGCTCATCTTCGGTCGAAGGACGGAACTCGTTGGTACCTAATATAGCTTCTAATTTTGTTTCGTTAAGTTCGTCGTTGCCGCGCATAAGAATTAATATTGGGACATCCTTAACGGTATAAACAACTGATTTAGCACAACGGTTTACATTTAGATTGTATTGTTCAACCAATTCGTCGATTGTTTTGGCGGTTGGTGTAGCGAATTTTTCGATTTCAGGGTTTTCGTCTTTTCTTCCGACAGGTGGAGTTTTGGATGAAGCAATCTCAATATTTGCGGCATATCCGCAAACATCGCAAACTGCGCAAATATCTTCACCGGAATCGGATTCAACCATGTATTCCTGCGATTGTCTGCCGCCCATAGCACCGCTCGATGCGCCAACAACAAAGAATTTTATTCCACAACGGTCAAATATCTTTTTGTAAGCGTGGAATTGTTTTTCGTAGCTTTTGTCCAAACCTTCCCAAGAATTATCCAGCGAATAGGCATCCTTCATTATAAATTGTCTGCCGCGCAAAACGCCTGATTTCGGACGCGCTTCGTTGCGGAATTTCGTTTGCACCTGATACCACATTTGCGGCATATCTTTGTAGGAAGAAATATGCTGAGCGGCGTGGTAAGTGATAATTTCTTCGTGCGTCGGAGCCAAAACCACACCTTCGCGGTTTTTCAAATGGAACATTACATCGCCCATCGCCTCTACACGGCCGGTTTTTTCCCAAATCTCTATAGGATTCAAAGCAGGAAGCAAAAACTCCTGTCCGCCGATAGCGTCTTGTTCTTCTCGCAAAATATCAATTACTTTTTTTAGTACTATCTGACCTAACGGTAGAAAAGAAAAAATTCCGCTTCCCAATTGGCGCACCATTCCGGAGCGAACCATCAATTGATGCGATGGAATTTGCGCATCTGCGGGGTTTTCTTTCAGCGTTGGTATAAAATATCTGCTTTGTTTCATCTATTTATTTCTAAGTTTAATTATTACAAAGTACAAATTTAAGCATTTTTCCGATAATTTTAAGGCTTATTAGCTCATTCGGTGGTTGATTTTTACTATTTTGCGATATTTTCTAGGAAAACACTCCGAAAATAGGGTCTGGGGTTTGGGGGATAGGGTTTGGAGAAGAGCCGGGAATATACTGTAGAGACACGGCGTGCCGTGTCCGGTTTAGCAAGTTATAAGTTATGAATTATAAGTTATCACAAGAAATCGCAAATGGATTGTTGGGGATTTTGCCCTGCCGTCAGATGTTACATCTGATGGCATTTCTGTACGTATTTTCCCATCCCTTTAGGGATGCAATATTGGTAGAAAATCGGTTAACCGTAGGGAAAGGGTGCGGCCTGTCCGTCTTTCGTAGGGGCAACCCTTGTGGTTGCCCGAAAATCAATATTTAATTTAGTTTTCATAGTTTGCTTTTCCCAAGCCCCGCCACTTGTTTTGTGGCGGGGAGGAAATGGGTTTCTTTATTGACTGTCTTTGAAAATATAAGTAATTCCAATACCGCAATTAAACAGATTTTTCCATTCATTTGAAGATCCATACCTAATGAAACCAACCTGTGCATTTAATGATAATTGATAAAAAATATTATAATTATACTTAAGATCTATACCGATTTCTTTCTGATTTAAACCGATAAAAGACATCCTATAATAGGAGTTCAATTTCCATTCAGACCTATGATTTAAGTAGGATAAAGTATTGTTTAATTTCATATATAAGCAAAATCTTGTTTTATTTGATACATTAATATCTTTGTAAAATTCCATATTATTTTGAATAGTTGTTGGTGAAAAAATGCAAGAAAATCTATTATATAAATATTTCCAATCTAAGTCAGCAAATAATAAATCCACTCCAAATGAGGACCAATTATATTCTTTACTATGAATACCTAAATTACTTAGTTTAGGTCCTGCATACGAAAAGGATAAAAATAAATTACCTTTTCTAAATAAATCATTGCCTTCTAGTTCATCAATAAAAACAATTTCGTTGGGGTCCTCAATGTTAGAATTAAGAGAGAATCGAATAAATGATTTATATGAAACAACTGATATATCATAAGCGAAAGTTATATTATTAGCATCTTGATTGACACCAGTAATTATTTGAAAGAGATTAAACCCATCGCTGATTCCGTAATTCCTTGGTTTTCTCAATTCATGATTTTGCATAGATACCAAAAAATTGTTTTCTATATGATCAAAATGCGTTATTAACGATGTCGTCAAGGCACATTGCAAAACAATTGATTGAATAGTAAACATCAATAAAACTATAATTATTATTTTCATATTATTCACCTTTTTTTTTTCAATCCCCGCTACTGCTTGTGTGGCGGGGATTTAATTAATGACTGTCTTTTAAAATATAAGTAATGCCAATACCGCAATTAAACAGGTTTTTCCATTCATTTGCATATCCATACCAAATAAAACCAACTTGTGTGTTTAAAGATAACTGATATGGTAAATAATATTTAAACTTCAAATCTAAACCAATTTCTTTTTGCGTATCTTTTAAAAAAAGCATTCTATAGTAAGTTTCTATTTTCCAATCACCATAATATTTTAAGAAAGAAAAAGTATTCAATATTTTCATATCTAAACATAATTGTGTTTTATTCGATATGCATCAATATCGGTAAGTTTTATCGAACCGGTGGGTCTTGGATTATTTTCAAGTCCATTTATTTTATCACTTATTCTTAAATAAGTTTGACCTTCCAGTTTATCAAGGTCTTTTATTGCTGTATTGGAAAAACCAAGGTTATACATTTATTTCGGCTCTTCTTTTTTTATCATATTCTTTAAAGTCAAATACTTCGACTGTTTCTTCTTTCGCCTTGATAAAAGCTTCTCTATCTTCGATTACTTCAATCAGTTCTCGAAAATAATCATCATTTCTTAACTCTTCCCAAGTTTCACGCGAAAATATTACCTGTGTTTTAGTTTCTGTCATCATTTATATAATCCTCATTTTTTCATTTCATACAACATATATATATTAAGACGTAAAATAATTAATTTTAATTCTATCCTATTATTTTTTTTCCAAGCACAGGCAAAGGTGGTGGCGACGGGGTGGAAAATAAATTATTTCCTTCATCACCTTCAAAATTGCAAGATACAACAGAAATCCAATTCTAAATTAAACAAAATGTAACGAATAGCCAAAAGTGCTACGCACATTTTTAACTAAGCTTCGAATATTACATCCAGTAATCCTTGAATCCTTTAATCCTAATTCCAAATATTCTATTTCGTCCCGATGGGACTTTCCAAAACAAACATTTCCCTTTTCTACCGATATTTCGTGCCTACGGCACTATTTTCATATTTACTCTCCTTCATATTCCAATTGTTCGCCGAATTTTTCTTTCGCTATCAATATTTGTTTTCTTAGTTGCTCTTGTAAAAGACGTTTTTCCGGTAATTCTGTTAGGTATTGCGCAACTTTTATTCCCGATTTATCTAATTGAAGGAGTTCTATTTTTTCGTGACCACCTTCAGCGCAAAGTATTAATCCTAAAGGCGATTCTTCACCATCCTCGGTTTCGTACTTTTCCAACCATCGGAGATAAAGTTCCATTTCACCTTTATAAGCGGCTTTGAAGCGGCCAAGTTTTAATTCAATCGCAATTAACCGTTTTAGTTTTCGATGAAAGAAAAGCAAATCTAAATAAAAATCTTCGCCGTCAATTATCATTCGTTTTTGTCTCTCGACAAAGCTAAATCCCACACCTAATTCCAAAATAAACTGCTCTAAGCCAAAAATCAAATTGTCTTCTAAGGATTTTTCATTATAATAACCTTTCAATCCGGCAAAATTCAAAAAGTAAGGACTTTTGAATACCAAATCCGGACTTAGTACATTTTCGTCCCTTAATTTAGAAAGCTCTGTTTTAATAAAC
The DNA here is from genome assembly GCA_037127915.1 of bacterium. Classification (GTDB taxonomy): domain Bacteria; phylum Bacteroidota; class Ignavibacteria; order Kapaibacteriales; family UBA2268; genus JBAXXL01. Next base: position 11,034 of record JBAXXL010000039.1, on the reverse strand, counting down.
TCATCCGGTTTACCGCTAATTAATGTACGCTCGTATAGCATTCCGTCAATTTTATCTCTTAATGTGTTGCGTCCCCATCTCTCATAACAAGCCATTGTTATATAAAACTCACGCTGTAGCTCATCCTTTAATGGTAAAAGTTCTATGAAATGAGACCAACTCAATTGTGTCGCCGCTTGCGACACAATTTGGAAATCAGAGAATAGTTGAGCGAATTGCATCATTCTGCGCAGACTACGGACTTCGTATCCTTTGCTTCCATAGCGTTCTTGTAAAATCTTAGAAAGATTAATAACGATTTGTTTCCCATATTCGGCACGCTTTCTATCAAGAACTTCAGTATTGATTCTATTTCCGATATGCCAAAAAAGCATAGTCGTTTCATAGTTTGCTATTACTGCAACTTTATTTCTTGAATTATCAATTATTTGACAAATGTCATTAACTAATTCGTTTGGCTCGAGTGTCGGCATAATATCACTGACCGCACCGTTTTTTCCTTCGTTTTTCATTCAGCACTCGCAAAATTGCAACATACAAAACTAATCCAATTTTAAATTAAACAAAATGTAACGAATAGCCAAAAGTGCTACGCACATTTTTAACTAAGCTTCGAATATTACATCCAGTAATCCTTGAATCCTTTAATCCTAATTCCGAATATTCTATTCCGTCCCGATGGGACTTCCAAAAACAAGCTTTTGCCTTTTCTACCGATATTTCGTGCCTATGGCACGTTTGCATTTTTTCCTAAGCCCCGCCACTGGTGGTAGTGGCGGAGAGGGAAAAATGTTTATCAAATAAGTTAGATCGATTATAGGAATTGCTATTTATATTTCCACCAATATATTACTGGTTTACAAGCCCTTATGCTCATTATTGAATCCTCAAAAAAGGATACGTTTAGAATTGATTCTCTGAGGAATTCTGATTTTGCTGAAGAATCACAAACCTGAATTCCATAGTACGAACCTCTAATAGAGGTTGTAATATTAAAATCGAATTTTTCAGGTAGAAATGAAAAGTACCTAAATTCACTATAGAACAATAATTTAGTAAATTTTGTAGCTAAATCAATTTTATTTTCTTCATTATATAAAAGCTTATATAATTGCTGTAAATCAGCAAGAGATTTTAAATTGAATAACTTACCATCAGTACCAACTGCATAATACAATGTATCATTACAACTTGTTCCAACAAATTCAATTATTTGCGGTAATTGAGATACTTGAGAATTTATATAATTCCTATTTGTATCACAAATTTTATTTGTAAATGCCAAAGATCCTTCGTAATAATATATTGCGAAATTTTTAAACAATTTCTCAGAAATTTGTGGTTCAAAAATTTTTGGAATTAATGGGAAACCTTTTTTAAATAACTCAATATTCCTATGTTTATCTGATAAGTATTTATTTAATGCAAAATTTGAAAATACTTGTCTCGTTTCCAATTCTGATTTGGTATTCAAATTAACTACTTCAAAAGAAATAATAAATATGAAAATTGCTATTATTTTAATCACGGTTTTCATTATTTTCACCTATTGTTTGTGATGTTCTGATACATTTTGATTTAAAAAAGCCTCCCCTGCCGTCAGATATTACATCTGATGGCATCATGGTAATCTTATCATTTCCTTTATTTTTTGACATAATAACCTCCTGTTTTTTTACTTCCAATTCTTTCTATATAAGCATTATCAGCAAGATATTTGATTTGGCGTTCAAGAGTTTTAACCGGTCGTTTAAGTATTTCAGATAGGTTTTTTGTTTGAATTCCCGGATTTTGTATGATTACCTGCAATAGCAGATTTAATCCCTCATTTAATCCCTCATTTAATCCCTCACTTAATCCCTCACTTGGTTTACTTAAATTCCACAAGAAAGTAACTTCAAAAAAGTCGGTAAATAAGAACCCAACGGTACATCTTCCGTTCTCTTTGACTGATTCTTTTATTCGATTTATACCTGTTCCGATTTTCTCAATATAGTCTATGCGATGCAGTAAAGAAGCAATTATCGGATTTCTAGCAATGCTTTTTTTGCCAAAATCTGATTCTTTCAATCCGCTTGGCAGTCCGCCTGGATTTGTTATAATCACCTTATTATCGAAAACTTCTATCATAACATTGGTTCGTTTGTCAAAATAATCTCTATGGCAAACAGCGTTAATTATACTTTCTCGAAGTGCTACATCCGGTATATCGGGAATTTCCTCTCTTTGAATATTTTCGATTTTATATTCTGTATTTGTATTCCTTTTAACAAAGACAATTGCATTATTGATATTTTCAACTATATTGCCGCTGAAGTTCTTTTTATCGAGTATGTTTAGCTTTTCTGTTCCTTTATACAAAACACAAACCACCACCGCTTGATTGATAAGAAAATCTATATCCTTTGCAAAGAACAAGGCTCCGGCGTTGGTTAGTTTATTGTCATCGGTCAGACAATCGAGATTTTTTAGTAATGACATTTTATCAATTGAATTGCTGATTTTTGATAATCGTAAAAACTCATCAAATGCTTTATCATCGAAATCATTTTGAAAATTTGCCTTTTCATTTTTCAATTCATCAAACCGGAATTTGCCTTCTTTTTGAAAAAATTCTATGATTTCATTGCGGGTTAATTTTTGTGTATTGGCACCGTTACGAATGAAAAAACCTTTTGAGCAGGCATACGGCTTTTCATTACCTTCCGGTACATCAACAATAATAACATTGTCTTGAAACAATAATGGTATTTCAAGAAATGGCTGTAGATTTCGTAAAAAATCTTGAATCATTGACCTCAACTTGTTATCACTTTTGACTCCTTTAATCAATCCATTATCAGTTACTCCAAGCAGAATTTTACCTCCGCCGGAGTTTGCAAAAGCGCATACCTCCTCAATAAGAGACTTATCAAAGGATTCTTTGAATTCAATATGAAAACCTTCACCTGCATTAATCAATTCAGTGATATTAATAATTCGCCTGCTGTCAGATATTACATCTAATGGCATTCCGGTATTGTTACTATTTCTTTCATTTTTCATTCAGCATCCGCAAAATTGCAACATACAAAACTAATCCGATTCTAAATTAAACAAAACAGATGAAATAGCCAAAAGTGATGCGCATATTTTTTCCCAATCTACCACAAAAAAAATCAACCCAACGTTAAACATTAGGTTGATTTATGATTATGTTAATTAATTGATCTAAAACACAAGCCGGTTATTGCAATATCACGAATGGTAATGTTATAAATTTATCACCCGTCTGAATCAGAACGAAGTATGTTCCTGATGCAATATCCAGTATACCCGTGTCAATTGTTAAATTGTGTGTGCCTTCAACAAAAGTGCTGTTAGCTAATGTGCTAACTACTTGACCTGTGCTGGAGTATAGTACTATGTTTATTAATCCAGTTTCCGAAACATTGAAGTTCAACGTACAAACCGTGCTGACCGGATTAGGAGTAATTCTGGCATTGAAAGCATTTGGCTCATCATTAATACCTGAACCTGTCTCAAGAGTAACCGGAACAGATAAGACTGTATCGCATTGGTTGTAAACCATACATGTATAGTTTCCTGCATCATCAGCTGTATAGTTCGGAATTACTAATGTTTGTGTTGTACAATAGAATTCGGAATCTTTGTCCTTGAACCAGAAGAATTTCAAATGGTCGCCCGATGCGTTCACGAACAATGAAACGGTTTCACCGATTTGTGCATTTTCAGTTCCTATCGATTGCGATAAAATAAATGGTTTTTCGTAGATTTTTACATTTACTTGATCGGAGAATACGAAAGTTTCGTCAGGCATAATTGAAATCTTGCATTTGAAATCGCCTGCGCGGACATTATCAAAATTCTTGATAATCATTTCTTTTGTATTAGTTCCGAAGTAAAAAGCGTCATCATTTATAGGATTTCCATTTCTGTACCATTTATATGTTATTGTTCCGTGACCGACTATTTGACTTTCTACTAACAAACGCACTTCTTCGTCAGCGCAAATTTCTTGAGCTTTCGGTTGAGTTACAATTTTAACTGTAGTAGGGTCGAAATATGGTTGTAGAGCAAATTTTTCAGAAATTACTTTCTTGAATTCATCACAGCGGCCATAAATTATCACATAGTATTCTTTAGAGTAATCCATTTCTGTAACATCGTAAATGAACATTCTGTAAGTATCGGTCGAATCTTCGTAATCCATTACCACTCTATCCATATCGTTAAGTAATTGACCGCCGCGGTACCATTCAATGCGTGGAACACCGTCAGGAGCAAAACCTAAAGCGTCAATTTTTAATTTGAAAGTTGCTTTATATGATGGTTTCACATATTGTGTTACCGGCGATTTAACGATATATGGCTGGTCATAAACGCGGACGTTTATATCTTTTGTTCTTACAAAATCGACATCTAACAGGCTTCTTACTATACAATAGTAAACGCCGCTATCTTTAAGTTGTGCTGAATCTATGATAAATACAGGACTATTGCTATTTTCTATTAATTTGCCGTCTTTATACCATTCATAATTCCAAATTCCGGCGTTGGTTTCAACACCAAGATATAACATTTCACCAACACAGATTTTTTCTAGGTAATCCAGTTTAGTTATATCAGGAATAGGACGTACCGTTGTGAATTGGAATGCTGTTGACCAACCGGTTGTGAAATCATCGACCTTAGCTAAAACCCGCCAATGGTAGGTAAGACCATATTCTAATGGAACGTCATTTATGTATGCCAAATCAACCAAGGAATCGACAATTATTTCAGTAAAGTTCACATCGGTAGCAATCTGTACTTGATATAGATATTTATTAGCTAATTCGTAATATAGTTGGCTCAAATCCTGCCAAACTAAATCAAATTTATAATCCATTACTTTGGCGTTATTAGCAGGTGAAATCAATAGAGGAGCAGGCATCAAGAAGTCCACATAAATCGGGTGAACATCGGAGCCGATTTCGTTGCGTACGCCAAAATTATCGTAAGCATAGAAACTGTATTCTATACTCTTAAGTCCGCTGAATCCCGCAGGTATTTCGAATACCAAGTTTGTGTCTTTTGTACCGGCAGGCAATACTTTAATCTCTTCTTGCCATACCAATTCGCCTTCAGTGCGGTATTTGAATCCAACTCTTTGCACTTCGTTTGTTTCGTCTGCTGCTTTAACACCAAAAACTAACGGTTGTTCAAGTGATAATAAAGTCAGAACTGGCACCTTAGTTACTTCCAAATAAGGGATAACGTTGTCGGCAACAGCTAAATGAAGAGGATAAGTCTGTGGTTCGAACTCAGGTAGTGAAACTGCATAACCTTTTTTCGTCGTTGCTGTTATATAGAAATCTACTATCGGGTAATTCACTATTGAATCAGGAATAATAGCTTCGTATAATTTATTACTTTTCCATGTTAAATCAAAGAAAAAGTAACCTTCTTCGCCCAATCTGCGGCACCTTAGCTTTGGATCGATTAATTTATCATTATTATCATCAATTACTACAACACCAAATTTAATTTCAGTAGCCGCAGGATGTGATTTTGTTAATAAATTTTTATCTTCAAGTATTAATTGAGGGCGGGATGATGTATTATACCAGCTGTTCAGAGTAATAATTTGTCCTGAGCAACCGTAATCGTTTTTAATATAGACACTAGTAGCCGATACTGCTTTTGTTGTCCCTGAATTATTTACGGCTTCGAGAACCAAATCGTAATAACCGGTTGGAATATCGGAAGGAATAGTACAATTTGCCAAATACATTTTGTTTTCAGTTGAGGTACTATTGGTTGTCAATTTGATATCGTAAGATTGGTTTTTCAAACTAACGTTCAATACTTTACCGTCGAGGAAATTCGGAACAAATACGCCGTTTTCGCCCAATACTGTAAATGTAGTTTTCAGATCTAATGTATTTGCAGTATTTACAACAAGCGGATATTCGGCAAGCGGTGATAAAACAGCCATAATAGTTGAATTATCTCGTCTAATATTAATCGAATAATCGGATTGTGCATCGGTTTTAGTATCCAAACGTACAACGCCAATTCTAATTTCCTGTATTTCATAATCATAACCGGCTTGATTAATCAAAGTTTTACGAACTTTAACCGTACCGGTATAGTTGCTTACAGATTTTTCTAAAGGCATAACAAAACTTAAAGCTTGATTGCTAAGTTTGCTTGTTGCCAAAAGCGATACAACCACGCCCCATTGTGCGTCATCGTTACCGGCAAATTCGATATTGAAATCACCCGTTTCTAATACTTTTTTAATATCTGACATCGATAAACTATGAAGTTTTATTCCATAAGTATTATTAATCATACCGCGGATTTGACCGTCATATTGATTATTGAATACCCACGAAATTCCTTTTTCATATTTAGGCATATTATAAACCATGTCTTGGGATTGGTACCAACGTCCCCAATTGCCCAAAGCAGGATCAATATACATCAACTTTTCAGTAAATGCTACAAAAGATTGATTTAATGATTTGTATATACCGTTTGGCACAGCTTCGAAAGCACCGGTTAGAGTACGGCGCATATTTTCGAATGAACCGCTGATAGGTACTTTTTCGTACAATGTTTTGAACATTTTTAATCTATCTTTTTCGCTTCCTTCTGGAACGCTATTTTCAAAAATACTGCGCCAGTAAAGAGCAAATCTTTCTTTCGTATCATAATAATCACCTTGATATCTGTCAGGATACAATGGAGTATCCATATTTTTCAAGAATGAGTTTACTATGATTGGATATTGGGTTTGCGGAATTTTAAATTCAGAATTAAATTCCTGGGTTATGATGCTTTGCATAGCGGCGGCTTGAGCATTATATAACCAGTTTGGCGCATAATGATTGGCTTCTTTCCAACTGTGCATTACAAAATGATGGAATGCTTCAGCAACTGATGTCGCTATAGCATCGTAATCATCAATATATTCCGGTTTGTAGCCGTCAGGTTCACGCATAGTTGTAGGCATATACATAATGCATCTGCCATAGCTTCTATATGTAAACGCAGTGCCGTCGTATCCGTTGTCTTTTCCGATTCCGTGGTATGGTGTATCACCGTCATAAACAGCTATTTCAATGTTTTTATTCATATCGATAGGTTTATTTATAACGGTTTCCTCGTCAGCGGTGGTATAAGTAACACCTTCGCACATTTGATATTGGTTAACTGCTTTTTCCCAAGCATCTACATAAGATTTTTCTAGATTAGTCAAATAATCGGAAATAGAGATTTCCTCGACAGTTTTGAAAAAATCATCTGTATAATAGATAGTATAATCATTGGTGTTCGGGTCTTGATAACCTTGATTTAAAGGTATATCGCGAGTGATTTTATGTTCAGGAACTAAACATACGGCATCGAAAGATTTCAAATACTTATATTCTTCTTCATAAGCATTTCTTCTATATAATATTACTTCGCAAATACCGGTTTCGTAGCGTTCGGGTTCAAATGCGAAATCAATTACTCCGTTTTCGGAATATAAATCTTCTTTTCTATCATAAACTACACCTGTCATTGAGCGAACGATTATGCTATACATATAATAATTGGTAACATCCAGATTGTTTAGGTGAATATTAAATTTAGCATTTGTCGGTACATCGTTTTCCGTTACAGTCAAGTAATTATAAACCATTTGGCTATATTCGGCGCCCGTCGAAAAATATTGCTCTGAAGCAACATCGGCAGGAGTAACTGTGATGGCAGGTATATCAGCTTCTAATTCAGGATCCGTTTTACCTGTATCAGCATGAAGAGGGATTTTGAAACCGATTTTTAAATCATCGCAGAAATAATCTATACGCTCGATTTGTTGATCACTATAGCGAATAAATATTTCGTAATTTTTATCTTTATATTCTACCATTGCTTTATAGTTGTAGGCAATACCGGTTAAGTTATTGTCTTCCCGAGTAACTACAATTTTGCTTTCTGGTTTTTGACCGTTATAAAAAGATAGGTATAAATATAAACGAATGATATTTGCAGTGTCATTCGAAACTAAAACATGGTGTTTAGAGTGCAGAAACAAATTAAATTCATAAGGCATTAAGTATTTTACTGCACTTCCTAATGCATATATCGTCTTGCTGTTTGGCGATGTAATGAATGATTCTTGAATGCTGAATGGCGAATCGTTAAAGACCGCCTTTACATATTCGTGTTCTAAGGTTTTTTTGCCTAAAACTAAATCATCATCTTGAGCTCTTAGTGCTACACTACATAGTGCAAACAAAACTAATAAATATATTATTTTTTTCATTGTATTATTCTCCTTATTACTTTGTTAGACTATTATAGTGAATTTTAACTTGAACTCTCTTTGGTATTTGAGTATTCTCGATATTTTTCGATTTGAACACAATCCTGTAGGTGTTTGTCAAATCGTTCATTATCATACTCGGTAAAAGTTCAATCCCGCTTGTGATATCTTGTGCTTCGCCTTTGTAAAATAGGTCGGTTACCAATGGTAAATATTGGTCTTTTTGGTTTTGGTCATAGAAATCGAAAACCGGATAAACCGCTATTTCGCGTTTATTCATAAGATTTCTGATATTATCCAAATTCCAATTTGGAGGTAGAACAGCATTAGAATTTTCATAAGAAGGATTATCCGTAAATAGAATAAACATCTTGCGGGCATTTTCTCTAAATGTCATCCCGGCGGCCATCGATAAAGCACCAAACGAATTTTCAACGTTGTCCTCAATATCAGTAACAACATGGTCGTTAACGGCTAATTCATTTATAGCGTCCATTATTTTAGTTTTATCGGTGGTTAGATTCCTAAAATTATATGTATATGTTGTGTCTCCGAAAAGAACAATACCGATTCTAGAGTTTACGAAAGAGCCGTCAAGCAAATCAACCAAAGCGGTCAATTGTGTTTTAATCGCTTCCAATTTACTGCCCATACTGCTTGTTACATCAATAACGAATACAATATCCGCAGGAGTGATATTATTTCTTTCCTGAGGTTTGTAAAACATATATGGTTGAACTTGTACAGTACCATCGAAAATCTCGAAATTGTTTTCGTTGAAGCTTTCAATCTTCGGACATAGACCCGACAATTGAACATCCAGGTAAACATATAATGACTTTCTATCGGGGTTCAATCGGGCTTCAGTATAAGTAATTTCACCTTTTAACTCCATTTCGGATAGAAGTTTCGGATCCTTTACTTTCCAACCTGTTAGATTGTTTTTTGCATCGGATTTGAATTCAAAGGCGAACTGCACGGTTTTACCGGCAAAATCTGTTACATCGTAGTAGCTTTGTTTCCATTCAAGTTTTCCTGTACGTGTGTCTAAGAGTATTTTTTTGCCATCAGCGATTATGTAAATAGAACCGAAATCGCGTCCCGCTTCAATATTACATTCTTCTTCGAATGACAAATACAACGTTTTACTCCAACCTGCTCCAAGAGCCGGCAATTCAATTTTCGGGGTGATCATCGAGCAATCAGTATTTGGAAGGTAGATGTTTCCTTCCATTGGACTTAGTGTTAGCACACCATCATCCGATACATGAGGCTTTTGATTTAACCACGAGCCCGAAAATTCGTAATTAGCAATACTGCCTTTTTCAAAATTGCCATTATAGAACATGGAGCCTGAAGGTATTATATCCTGGCTCCTGAGACAATTCGCACTTAACAGCAATACTGCCAATACAAGCAAATTCTTTAAATGACTGAACATCATTTATCTCCTAATATATTTAAATTATTTTTTGTCAAAAAAACTTTTTTATCAAGGATTTTAATGCAAATATAGTGCCGAATTTAATTTTTTTGTTAATTTTACTATTATTTTATACCCAAAACCAATATTTATGATAATGTATGCTGATATTTTGCGATAATAATATACCATATTTGGATGATGCGCTTAAGCAAATAGGCAAAATCCGACATTTCAATGCCGATAGATTAACCAACGAAGAACTAATCGCTTCCAAAGCTGATGCACTATTCGTCCGCTCGACGATTAAAGTTAATCAAGATTTGCTCAATAATACAAATATCCGGTTTGTTGCCACGGCCACAAGTGGAAATGATCATTTTGATATTCCATATTTGGAAAAAAGCGGAATTTTTTACGCCGACGCATTGGGCAGTAACGCCAATTCCGTTGCAGAATATGTTGTTTACGCCATTTCAAGATGGGCTGTGGAAAATAAAATTGATTTATCAACCAAAACTATTGGCATTATAGGTTATGGAAATATAGGCAAATTAGTAGCGAAATATTCGCAATATCTCGGATTGAACATATTGGTCAACGACCCGCCGTTGAAAGATTACGGATACGATTTTCCCGATTTTTTTCAGTATTCTGAACTCAATGATTTGATTGCAAAATCGGATATTATTACAAACCACGTTCCGCGAATTTTGGATGGCAAATATAAAACTATTGACTTGATTAATGAGCAGAATTTGGAATTAGTTAAGCCGAATTCGCTCTTTATTCACGCATCGCGCGGCAAAGTTGTACAAGAAAGTGCTCTAATCGAAATTAAATGTCAAAAGAATATGACACTTATTACAGATGTGTGGGCAGATGAACCGCTAATCAACAAAGAATTAATGAAGCATTCCCTTTTGGCAACACCCCATATAGCGGGTCATAGCTTTGAAGGAAAAGTACGCGGTACATTGATGGTGGTTGAAGCATTCGAAAAGTTCTACAATCTTAAAGCAAATAAGAGCTATATATATAGATTATTGGATAATTACAAACCGGTTAACCGTGAAATATTTGATGAAAAGGCAAGTATATTAACTTCGCTTAAGCAAAACCGACAATTAGTAGAGGACGATAAATTCCTCCGCGAATTATCTACCCACGACGACAATACAATAAAAAAAGGCTTCATCAACTATCGGCAGAAATATCCCGTTCGAAAGGAAACCCTTTAATAATTATTAATGTTTAATGGTTGAGTTTCAAATAAAACTGGTACACTTTTTTAAAAAAAATATGTCCA
>JBAXXL010000038.1:0-35997 GCA_037127915.1 bacterium | reverse complement strand
GATTAGAGGATGAACAGGATAATTGTCTGAATCAGGATGGCCAGGATTAGAGGATGAACAGGATAATTGTCTGAATCAGGATGGCCAGGATTAGAGGATAAACAGGATAAAGATGTCTTGAAAGCCCTAACATCCTGTTAATAAAGATTCTGACAATATACAATAAAAACTTATTAAAAATGTCAAAATAATTATTCTGAAAATTTAACTTTGTATCGGATATTCTATGAATTATGATGAAATAACTTATAAAATTAATGGCTGTGCTATGAATATTCATAATACTCTTGGAAATGGCTTTCAAGAAGTAGTTTATCAAAGGTGCTTAGCTATAGAAATGAAGAAAGCAGGTGTAAATTTTAGTCGTGAAGTTGAACAAAGTATATATTATCTTGGTGATTATGTTGGTTCAAGGAGAGCCGATTTTGTAGTAGAAGACAAGATAATAGTTGAATTAAAGGCTTTGATCAAGCTAGAAGATGTTCATTTGGCACAAACCAAGAACTACTTAGTTGCATACGATTTTCCTATTGGGTTGTTAATCAATTTCGGTGGTACAAGATTGGAATTTAAAAAAATATTTAATCCAAAATATAATCCAATAAATAGTCAGAATCATAAACATCTGAATTGAAAAGATCTTCTGAATTCGAAAGATAATAAGCTTCTGACAATATCCTGAAAATCCTAACATCGTGGGCATCAAGATTCAGACAATCCCCTCTAGAAAATTCCTAAACAAAACTTCAATTATTTCTAACGATTCGATTAATCTATGACCACCCTTTACATAATGCAAATTACACTTTACGCTACTTGCGAATTTGAACGAATTTTCCGGTGGAATTACATCGTCATCCCAACCATGTATAATTTCAATTGGATGAATATCGGTCGTAAAATTCTGCTTCTCATAGCCCAGTTTATAGAGTGCCGGCGCAAGAAGAAATATACCCAATGGCTTAAATTCTTCGGCAGTGACCAAAGAAACATAGCCGCCCATGCTCGACCCATATAGTATAAAATCGTTATCCACCGTCCTTTCCGATATAATCTTCTTCAGCTTTTCAACTCTCAAATCAGGATTGCTTATTCCTTGGTAATCAATACTTATTGCTTTACAGCCATATTCTTCGGCAATCTTCGATAGCCGTGTTATTCTGGTTCCATTTGGACCGGATTCTTTTCCGTGTGAAAAGTAAACTTCGATTGTTGGGGTTTGTGTCATTTTTTTGTCTTTATTTTTTCGAGTCCATGTAAATAATCAAGAAGCGAATTGAAGAGAGGATACATTGTTTTTTGGTCTGTACGATCTAAAACACTGTGATTCACAAAAACTTTGTTTTCAAATATCGTTTCAACTTTTCCCGGGTCATAAAGGGCCAAGCCAAAGTAAAGTTGATTGTTTTTTAGTTCTTGTGTAAAATATAGAACAAAAAAAGGTCTATACAAGTTATAAGCTCTATTCAGACCAATTTTGTCTGTCAGGGAAGGAATTTTATCGGCAAGTCCTTTTTTTGTAATATCCATATCCATATCAGAGAAAGTCATAATTTCATCAAAGTAGTTCATATTCTTCACCATTCCTATCCAATACGAAGAGTTTGGTACAATTATTAATTTCTTTAGAGTATCTGTATTAGCTTTCGATGCAGTTGTGATTTTAACATTAACATTGTATGCATTGAATCGACCGGTTTTAGGATTTAAGGTTGTAACTTTATCATACGTATCACAAGAAACTAAGAAGAAGAAAGCTGTGATTACCAAAGAGAAGAGTAGTAGTAGTTTTAATTTCATATTCAGAATCCGTATTTATTATTTCTGTTCAGTTAAATAATCAAGTAAAGAATTAAAAAGAGGATACATCGTCCCCCGGTCAGTCCAATCGCTCCAAATTTGGTTTATATGAATTTCGTTTTGAAAAATTTTATCAACCCTGCTAGGATCGAAAAGCTCAAACCCTACGTACCAACTTCCATTTGACTTTTTTTCCTCTGTCAGCATAATTATTACAAAAGGTTTGTAATACTTATACGCTTTTTTCAGACCATTATAGTTTGAAAGCGTCGGAATTTGCTCTGTAAGACCTTTTTTAATTATATCTTTTTCTAACTCATCCATTGTCATTACTTCATTAAAGAATTTCATATTTTGTACCATACCTATCCAATATGGTGTATCGGGTACAATAATTAAAGTCTTTAAAGTATCTGCATTTACACTTGTTTTATTAATAATATTAATAGTTTTTTTCTTTGCCGGAAATCGTCCGGTATTAGGGTTTAAAGTTGTTACCTTTCCAAGTGAGCCACACGAAGTTAAGCCAACGATCGCAAAAATTGTCAGCACATAATAAAATTGTCTTTTTAATCTCATATCAGAATCCCAATTTAATTTCTAATAGTATATTCCAAACCGGTACTTTTCCAATCTATATTAGTTTATCACTATATTTCCAATAATCAATATTCTAAAATACTACTATTTTAACTTATTTCAAAAAATATTTGGAAAACTAAAAAATAAGTTAAGATTGAAATTACTAATTTTGTTACTCGTATTATAAAAGTAAGTTATTAACTAGAAAATTTTGCAATTTTGAATTATAAAAATATGTCTGCTTAACGTGAACGTCGACTTCAGGTCGTTTCCAAACGAATTGTTTGGATTAGCGTTACAGTAGACATATTTTGTTTTTAATAGTTAATGGGTTCTTCCTCATTATTTATAAATTTTTACCATTTCAGGAGTTCCGGTTTCACTATCGATCTTATATTTTATATATCTTTTGCCATATGGAAATGGATATGGAAATTTGTAATTACCTTTTACGAAATGATATTTAAGTATAATTATACCATCTGAACTAATTTTCTCGATTTTAGAATAAGAATCCCAATTATGGGCTGTAGAATTGATCTTTTTTGCCCTCCACATTTTATTTTTCTCGATACTTTGTGGTGAGAATACATACTCACTCCAGGTTTTACAACCAAGTTTACCAATAATGAGCTTATCAGAATCCCTTGAATTGCTCGTTTTTAATATCAGCCACTTACCAAACTTTTCAAGTTGTTCGTTCTTTGCCCAATTTGCACTTTCATAACAACCCGTTCCTAATTCATAAATTGAGTCGTTTACAGCTTTATATTTATACTTTACATCCTCTTCCCCAGAATGAATATCTGCTGAGTAAACCGAAGAACAAATCAATGTTCCTCCTATTTTTTGTTTTATTTCTGCTTTATCATATTCAGGTCCAAATCCGCTAGGTCCGGTAATTACTTGATAAATGCCCCAAATCATAAATCCACATACTCCAAAAAACAAGGACAAGCCTATAATTTTTGGTGTTTTCCCTTTCTTTTTTAACCATTTGTATAATAGAAATGCTAAAAATGGTGGGATTGAAAATAACAAAATTGAACCCACTATAAATATTACATATATAAATATGGTTAAATCTATTGCTAACAATATCATTATCATTCCTTAATATTTAAAAATTAACTATTTTAATTCGCTACGAAATCTTCATCCTCTTCACATCCTTATGATAATTCTTCAGCATTTTGCCGAATTCTTTGTCTTTTTTGCGTTTCTCAAGAACTGTGGATTCAAAATGCGCTTTCTCTTTTTCCATTTTTAGGTAATTTTCATAAGAATCGCTGTCTATTTCGCCGTCTTCAACGGCTTCCAAAACGGCACATCCAATTTCAGACGTATGAGTACAATCTTTGAATTTGCAGTTTTCAGAAAGGCTGAAAATCATATCATAAGTGATTTCCAATCCGCCTTCACTATCCGCAATGCCGACTTCTCTCATCCCCGGGTTGTCAATCAGAATGCCGCCGCTTTCCAGAATTATCAATTCCCTGTGGCTGGTTATATGCCTGCCTTTATTTGTACTTTGGCTTATCGAATCCGTTTTCATTATTGCTCTACCGGAAAGATTATTCAGCAAAGTGGATTTCCCCACACCCGAAGAACCGAGCATACAGTAAGTTTTCCCTTTGTCAATAAAATCTTGAATCTGTTCATATCCGTTGCGTGTCTCGTTGCTTATGGCAAAAACCGGAACATCTTTAATCCTTGCTTTTATGCTTTCTGTTATTTCATTAATCCGCGGCTCATCAATCAAATCGGTTTTGCTGAGCACAATTATCGGACTCACTTTCGATGAATTGCAAATAGTCAGATAGCGTTCCAATCGATTTATATTGAAATCTCTATCTACAGCCTGAACCAAAAAAGCATAGTCAATATTCGCGGCGATTATCTGAATTTCACCAAATTGCCCCACTGCTTGCCGTTTTATTAATGAAAATCGGGGCAGTATCTTATATATTATTGCAAAATCGGAATCATAAGCAGTCAGTGCCACCCAATCGCCCACCGCCGGAAAATCCTCGCGGCTGTTTGCTGTATAGCGCATATTGCCGGTTATCTCGGCTTCGACTTCATCGTTAACTGTTTTCACAATGTAGCGTTCTTTGTGCTCCGCAATTACTCTACCTAATTCAAGGCTTTCGAGTTTGTTCTCTAACCTGAATTTTTCTATGCTCTCATTATATCCTAAATCTTCTAATTCCATCTTATTTATCTTAATCTTCTCAATAAACAGTTTGCTAAATTAATACTTTTTTTACTTTTGACAAAAAGTCTGAATCAGGATGGTCAGGATTAGAGGATGAACAGGATAAAGAGAAATTTTGCAAAAAAATAAAAAAAAATCAATAATTTTGTAACTAAATTCCATTTTAGATTGTTATATGATTAAATATTTTTGCAAAAAATAAAAGCAAGCATTATGAAAACGAAATATATTCTTCAACCTATTCTTATCATATTGATATCAATAATATTTATTGCCTGTAACGACACTAATAATATTATAAAACCACAATCTCATTACGCAGAAGGTAAATTTAAGAATGTTGTTGTAAGGTGCGACTCCGTATTAGTAGTAATAAACAACTACGGTTCAACTTACAATAGTTACGAAGGTTCAAAATCTTGGAGTAACGATAAAGATGGGATTTGGGCTTTTGCTGGAACATTTGGAAATACCGATTGGAGCTATTCGGAAATCAAAAATGATACATTGAGATTCAATTACTATTTTAAGGAATCCGGAAGCTACAATTCTTCTAATTCGTCCTCGGTATTTATCTTATTCAATGACTCAACGCAAATAATTGAATGGCTTTATATTACCGAATCAAGTAATTATCAGAAAGAACCATCGCACATGTACAGAGATTCTTATTCTTCGTCCGAAAGCAGTATCACTTTGAAAAAAGTTCCTTATACGATTAATAAAAATGGTGATATATTGGTTGAATTAACGGGTTCGAATTTTATGGATTATGGTCCTATATTAAGCTCTGGAAGTGATAGTTACTCATCCGATTATTCAGGCACAATTTCGAGTAGCAGTAGCAGCGCTTCTCGTTTAAAATCCATTCGCTCTGTACCAATAACCAGCACATTCAAAATTGAAATAATAAAAGCAAAATAAAACTATTCAAATTTTTCAAAAGGTTAAATATTATGAAATCTAGAACAATCATTCTTCCAATTCTTGTAATCGCTTTTGTTTTATTTAGTTCATCCTGCGATAACAATCAGGTCGTTAATCCGGATTCCACTTTACCTTCGGGCAAATATGAGAGTGTGCGATTTTCCACAAATTATATTTCAGTAAATTACCAAATATCACAATCTTCAAGCAGTAAAATTGGCGGAACACATAGTTCTTGCGACACATCAATCCGAACTTGGCAATATAGCGGAACAATAACAAATACCGACCTAAGCGCTTCATCGATTAATAAAGACACCCTAAAATTAACTTATTTCAAAATGGAACTAATGAATTTTGGTTCGTTTGTCGATAGCAAAGCCGTTATTAAATTCAATCCTCATTCTAAAATCATTGATTATTTTAGTTTTGTTAGCGATGCTAATAGTGATAACAGTCCTCAAGATGCAAAAAACACTTCTGTTTCATCGGTAAATAATGGAATAACTTTGAAAAACGTCCCTTACACCATTGCTGAAAGCGGGAACATACTTGTCTCATTGAAAGGTTCTGATATAAGCAAATATCTGCTCCACATTGTATATCATTATTATTCCGAAGAAAGTGAAGGTGTTGACTATGATAAACGCTGGCAGAATATCTTATCAATTTATACAATCCCCGATAATGCCATTATCGAAATAGAAATTGTGAAAGCTAAATAAAAACTGTCTAAATCAGGATGGTCAGTAATATTGTCTGAATCAGGATTGCCAAGATTAGAGGATGAGCAGGATAAAGTCAGTTGATAGTTGATAGTTGATAGTTGATAGTTGATAGTTGATAGTTGAAAATGAGAAGATTTCTACTGTAATCTGCGAAATTTGCGTACCATTTATCCTGAAAATCCTAAAATCCTGGGTATCAAGATTCAGATAATCTACAATTATTTCTTTAAAAATTACATAAATCTAAAAATATAACTTGTTATAAAACATTATGTTGCATTTTGAAACATAGTTAATTTTTGAAAAATTGAAAAAATAATGAAACTTTTTTGTGACAAATGTGTCTTTATATTATAGATTTGACACTATTTAAATAGCTGATATGATTTTTAATTTGATTATCCCTTGAGAAAATTATGAAAAACTACATTCGTTTTATTTTTTTGGCTTTCTTTTTTTCCGTCGCTTTGGCGCAAGCACAACCGAACGTGCCAACGATCAACGTGGATACGTTGTGGAATGGAGGGTTTACTAGTGCCGGGACTGGTGGGGCATTATTCACACCGGATGGTAATTCGGTCATCGTGATGAAGAATTTTTCTCTTGATCCTGAGCGTTCAACACCTATAATTCTTGATGCTAAAACAGGAAAAATTATTAGGTTTTTGGACACACTAAAAAGTTATTCATCCAAGGTTAAGATTTCTAAAGCAGGAACAAAATTAGTGGTTGGAACTATGGGACCAAATTTAACTATTTGGGATATTCCCACCGGAAAAATTATTAAATCCTTTGGAAATATTCGTGATTATTGTATATCACCCGATGGAACGAAATTATACATTAGTGGAGGTAATCCAAATCATTATGGAGCAATTAGAGTAGTGGACATGACTACTTTTGAAGAAATTGAGCGGTTTTGTTCTGTTGCGAGTGGTTATTATATGGATATTTCTCCGGATGGGCAAATGATTGCATTATCTGCTTCTAGGGAATCCTCATGGGGTGATAATAAGGATAGCCAGGTAATTCTAATTAATATTAATGACAAAAATAATTATATAGTAGTAGATGCTTTTCCATTTGGTGCTATATCGATGGAATTTTCACCCAATGGTCAACAAATAGCATTTCTCTATAATAAAAGTGATTCAAATATTTTTATTGAAATTTTTAATATTGAGACAAAAACAAAAAACATTATAAATTTGGACATGTTATCAAATATATTTGGGATTAAAATTCAGTGGCAAGGGCCAGCTTATTTTGTTGATAACAATAATATTCTATTTGAAGCTAGTGATTGGTCCGATTATCATCATTACCATATGTTGTGGAATATTGAAGAGGGTAGAATTAGAAACTTAATAAATTTGCATTTTAATCAATGTATTGATATAAAAGATAGTACTGTCCTATTATGCGGTCAACTGGGTTTATTGGGTTATCTCAATAAAAACGCAGTCTCAGTTCAAGACAATTTAATTTTCGACAATACCTTAATTACGTACTCCAACAATCAATTAGAATTCAATTCCGAAAAAACTTTCACCGGTATTGCCCAAATTTATGATATTTCAGGAAAAATAGTGGTCGATTTTGGCACCCACACATTTTCTGCAGGAAGAAACATCATTCCGATAAACCAATCTTTATCTGTTGGTGTTTACATACTCACGATTATTAATGATGATGAGCGAATAAGTGGAAAGTTTATGGTGCAATAATTGTCAGAATCAGGATGGCCAGGATAATGGTTAATGATAAATTATAAATTATAAATTATAAATTATAAATGGAAGAAAGAGAAGAAATTGTCAGAATCATGATGGTCAGGATTAGAGGATGAACAGGATAAAGTCAGTTGATAGTTGATAGTTGAAAATGAGAAGATTTCTACTGTAATCTGCGAAATTTGCGTACTATTTATTCTGAAAATCCTTACATCCTGGGTATCAAGATTCAGATAATCTACAATTATATCAATAAAAAATACATATATCTAAAAATATAACTTGTTATAAAACAGTATATTGCATTTTGAAACATAGTTATTTTTTGAAAATGGAAAAAATAATGAAACTTTTTTCCGATAAATGTGTCTTTATATTATAGATTTGACAGTATTTAAATAACTGATATGATTTTTTAATTTGATTATATGCAGAGAAAATTATGAAAAACTACATTCGTTTTATTTTTTTGGCTTTCTTCTTTACCGCCGTATTGGTGCAAGCACAGCCGAACGTGCCAACAATTAATGTTGATACATTGTGGAATGGAGGGTTTACTAGTGCCGGAACTGGTGGGGCATTATTCACACCCGATGGAAATTCAGTCATCGTAATGAAGAATTTTTCTCTTGATCCTGAGCGTTCAACACCTATAATTCTTGATGCTAAAACAGGAAAAATTATAAGGTTTTTGGACACACTTAAAAATTATTCATTCAAAGTAAAGATTTCTAAAGATGGAACAAAATTAGTTGTTTTAACTATGGGACCTGAATTAACTATTTGGGATATTCCCACCGGAAAAATTATTAAATCCCTTGGAAATATTCGTGATTATTGTTTATCACCCGATGGAACTAAATTATACATTTGCGGAGGTAATCCAAATCATTTAGGTGCAATTAGAGTTGTGGATTTGAGTACTTTTGAAGAAATTGAACGGTTTTGTTCTGTTGCGAGTGGTTATTATATGGATATTTCTCCGGATGGACAAATTATTGCATTATCTGCTTCTAGGGAATCCTCAGGAAGTGATAATAAGGATAGCCAGGTAATTCTAATTAATATTAATGACAAAAACAATTATACTGTTATTGAAACAGGACAAGCCTACATGTCAATGAATTTTTCACCCGACGGAAAACAAATTGCAATTTCACATACTGGTGGAAATCCAAGCGATCTATTCATATTTATATATAATTTAGAAACCAAAGAGAAAAAGTATATCAGATTAAAAGAATTATCAACATTGTTTGGATTTGATGTGGTATATATTGGAACTCCATTTTTTGTTGATTTAAATACAATTTTATTCATGATAAGAGATTTACCCTATGATAATTCATATTTTATTAATTGGAATATTCCAGAACATAGAGTTAAAAGTTATATTGGATTTAATACTAATCAAAGCATTGATATTAAAGATAGTACTGTTCTATTATGCAGCCGAAGGGGTTTATTGGGTTATCTCAACAAAAACGTAGTCTCAGTTCAGGACAATTTAATTTTCGACAATACCTTAATCACATACTCCAACAATCAATTAGAATTCAATTCCGAAGAACCTTTCTCGGGTTTGGCCCAAATATACGATTTATCAGGGAAATTGGTTGCTAATCCAGGCACACAGATTTTTTCAGCGGGGAGAAATATCATTCCGGTAAACCAAACCCTGCCGCTCGGGGTTTACATACTTACGATTATTAATGGTGAGGAGCGAATAAGCGGAAAGTTTATGGTGGAATAAAAACCTGAATCAGGATGGCTAGGATAATTGTTAATGATGAATGATGAATGAT
The DNA here is from genome assembly GCA_037127915.1 of bacterium. Taxonomy (GTDB): domain Bacteria; phylum Bacteroidota; class Ignavibacteria; order Kapaibacteriales; family UBA2268; genus JBAXXL01. Next base: position 26,204 of record JBAXXL010000038.1, on the reverse strand, counting down.
GAATGATAAATGATAAATGATAAATGATAAATGATGAATGATGAATGAAAGAAAGAGAAGCGAGAAGAATTCACCGCAAAGCCGCGAAGACGCAAAGAATTTGTTTTCGAATACACATAGGAGTGTCTTTTGAATAGACTCCACCTTTAGGTGGAGGGAACAGTATGCGTATGGTAGGATTGGCTTTAGCCAAATAATATTTAAAAGAATAGTTACACAGAGATACACAGAGGAAAAACACAGAGTTTCACAGAGAATTTTATCTGCCATAATCTGCTATAATCTGCGTCATCTAAGTACTATTTATTCTGAAAATCCTTACATCCTGGGTATCAAGATTCAGATAATATCCTGAAAATCCTTAAATCCTGGATATCAAGATTCAGACAATCTGCAATTATTTCAAAAAAAAAAATAGTTATATTTGAAAATATAACTTGTTATAAAACATTATATTGAATTTTGAAAGACAGTTTTTTTTGAAATATGCAAAAAATTATGAAACTTTTTTGCTCCAAATGTGTCTTTGTATTATAGATTTGACACTATTTAAATAACTGATATGATTTTTAAATTGATTATCCCTTGAGAAAATTATGAAAAACTACATACGTTTTATTATTTTGGCTTTCTTTTTTGCCGTAGCTTTGGCGCAATCACAGCCAAACGTGCCAACAATTAATGTTGATACATTATGGAATGGAAAGTTTAGCAGTGCCGGAACAGGCGGGGCATTATTCACGCCGGATGGTAATTCGGTCATCGTAATGAAGAATTTTTCTCTTGATCCTGAGCGTTCAACGCCTATAATACTTGATGCTAAAACAGGAAAAATTATTAGGTTTTTGGACACGCTTAAAAATTATTCATTCAAAGTAAAGATTTCTAAAGATGGAACAAAATTAGTTGTTTTAACTATGGGACCTGAACTAACTATTTGGGATATTCCTACCGGAAAAATTATTAAATCCATTGGAAACATTCATGATTATTGTTTATCACCAGATGGGACGAAATTATACATTAGCGGAGGTAACCCAAATCATTATGGAGCAATTAGAGTTGTGGATATGACTACTTTTGAAGAAATCGAACGATTTTGTTCTTTTGCGAGTGGTTATTATATGGATATTTCTCCGGATGGACAAACAATAGCATTATCGGTAGAAAAAACTAATGACAATAATGATCCTATTATTCTCATTAACCTGAGCGATAAAAAATATTATACTATTATTGAAACAGGACAAGCCTACATGTCAATGAATTTTTCACCCGACGGTAAACAAATTGTATCAAGGCAGGGTGGTGGAAATCCAAGCGATTATTTTATATTTATATATAATATAGAAACCAATGAGAAAAAGTATATCAGATTGAAAGATTTTGAAAATTGGTTTGGGGTAAGCATGGCGGCAATTGGGGTAGATGGTTTTATTGATGACAATAAAATATTTCTATCTGCTTGCGATCAAACTTGTGACAAAACTTACTTTTTTGTATTGAATTCTCAAGAAAATAGAATAACGAAATTAATTGATTTTATGCCACCTTGGTCTATAGATTTCAGAGACAGCTTAATTCTTTTATGTAATTATTCCGGTGTTATTGGTTATCTTAACAAAAACGCAGTTTCAGTTCAAGATAATTTAATTTTCGACAATACCTTAATTACATACTCGAACAACCAATTAGAATTCAATTCCGAAAAAGCTTTCACCGGAACTGCCCAAATATACGACATTTCAGGAAAATTGGTTGCCGATCTCGGTAAACAGACTTTTTCAGCGGGAAGAAACATAATTTCGGTAAACCAATCTTTGTCAATAGGTGTTTATCTACTTACGATTATTAATGGTCAGGAGCGAATAAGCGGAAAGTTTATGGTGGAATAGTTGTCAGAATCAGGATAGTCAGGATTAGAGGATGAATAGCATAAATAGAAACTTTGTTATATCCTGAAAATCCTTACATCCTGGATAACAAGATTCAGACAAAAAAAAGACAGAAAAATTTCTGCCCCTACAAATAAAAATATCTTTGCGTCTTCGCGTCTTTGCGGTGAATCTTCTCTTCATTTTCCATCTCGACTTCGCTCGATGTCCAGGAGAAGATGGATTCTTCACTTCGTTCAGAATGACATCTTGGTCTTTCCCCCTTGTTTCAAGGGGGTTAGGGGGTTTTTCTTCTTCTTTCTTCGCATTAACCATTGACAATTAACAATTGACCATTATTCAAAAGCCTTGCTAATTCTTTCGTTGCTTCTTTGCGCTCGTATTTGTTTACGGCTGATGTGTTAGTGTTTAGCAAATCTTCGTCGTTCATCCAGCGGGTGTAGAGTTTCTCCACTCCGGCGGCAATGCTGTCAATATCGCTTTCCGATGCAACGAAACCGCCGTCCACTTCTTTAATCAAATCGGCTATTGCGGAATTTTCGGGAGCAATTGCAATTACAGGTTTCAATGTGCCGATATACTCATACACTTTGCCCGGAACAATATCTTTGCTATCTTTCGAATCGTCCACTATCAACAATAGCGCGTCCGATTGTAGAAGATATTCTATACTTTTTTTATGCGGGACATAATCCAAAGTTTCTATACAGTTTTTCAAATTCGACGTTTCGAAAATTTCGTTTATCTCATCACCGAACCTACCCACAAAGCGCAAACGAAGTTTTGCGGTATCAATCACATTTCTCTCAACCAGTTTTTCCAAAGCCTGGAATAAACTCGCGGGATTACGTCTGCCGTAAAGCGACCCGGTATATGTGATTGTGAATTTGTCATTTCGTTTAGTGTCAACTTTTGGAAAATCATCCGAATCGAATCCGTTAGGGACGTGATGGAATTTCTCGGCTTTCAGGAACGGATATTTACCGCGCGCATCATCAATTATACCCTGCCAAGCACATTCAACCTCGTCCGCTTCTTTGAAAACACTTTTCTCGAATGCTCTGTCAATTGCCGCAGGAATAAACCAGCGCTTTGGTGTCGTCAAAAACTTAGTCCAAGGGTCACGAAATCCTGCAATCCACGGCAAAGCCGATTTACGTTTTAAATCACGTGCTATTAGTGAAGCTGTATAAGGTGGGCTGCTACTATAAATCGCGTCAATATGAAATTCCTCAATCATCTCCAACCCGGCTTTAACAGCGTTGTTCCGCCAATAGCAACGTGCATCGGGAATAAAAAAAGTAGCACGCAAAAATTCAGCGATTTTATCTTTGCCGCTTGTTTTCTGCCCTTCTTTTTTGATATTATTCACGTCCGTTGCTTTTCCCTGCTTCCCCGTGAAATATTTATATATCTCATAAGGTTCGAATATATGCGTGCGGCGAACTACCATTCCTTCCGGAATTTCTTTCAAAAGCGATTCATCGCGAGCGGGGAAAGTGCCGTTTTCAACCGTCAGCACATACGGATTCCATCCAAGAGCCGGCAAATACTTTATGTGCTTCAAAACACGTTGTACGCCGGGTCCTCCCGATGGGGGAAAATAATATGCAACTACGAGCAAATTTTTCATTAGAAGGACAGTCCTTGCCTTAATAATTCAGTACGGTCTGCTATCTTCAAATTCTCTATCATGGTGTCTAAGTTGCCTTCGATTATGTCTTTCAGCGAATAATTTTTTGCGTCGCCTTCCAATCTGTGGTCGGTTACGCGGTTTTGGGGCCAGTTATATGTACGGATTTTTTCGGAGCGGTCACCTGATTTTACCATACCTTTTCTCGACGAAGCTATTTCGCTTTGTTGTTTTTCCAATTCCATTTCGTAAAGTCTCGAGCGCAGTACTTTCAAGGCTTTTTCTTTGTTTTTCAACTGCGAACGCTCTTCTTGACAGCTCACTACCAAACCTGATGGAATATGCACATAACGAACGGCTGTGGCAACCTTGTTCACGTTCTGGCCGCCGTGACCGCCGGCGTGGAAAATATCTACACGTAAATCTTCATCGCGGATTTCAATATCTATATCTTCTGCTTCAGGTAGAACGGCTACTGTCGCGGCTGAAGTATGAACCCTGCCTTGTGATTCGGTTTCAGGAACTCTCTGAACACGGTGGACACCGCTTTCAAATTTCAAATTACCGAAAACATCGTCGCCGGACATCAAGAACACCATTTCTTTGTATCCGCCACGTTCACTTTCACTAAAACTAATAATCTCAAGTTGATATTTGGATTTATCGGCATATAGTTTATACATACGGAATAGGTCGCCGCCAAAAAGACCAGCTTCGTCGCCGCCTGTTCCTGCTCTAATTTCAACTATCGCACTTTTCAAGTCATTAGGATCTTTTGGCAAAAGCAGAATCTTCAATTCTTCGTCCATTCTATCTTTTTCCGCATATAATTCCACCAATTCTTCTTGAGCTAAATCGCGGAGTTCTACGTCTATAGTTTTATCTGCTATAAGTTCTTTATTATTGTCGATATCGGTACAAACTCTCAAATATTTGGTAGCCGCATCTGCCAATGGCGTCAATTGTTTATATTCGCGATTGGTTTCCTTATATTGCTTTATATCGGAAATCAAATTAGCATCGTGAAGACGTTCTTCGACTTCGTTGTAGCGTACCATTATTGATTTTAGCTTTTCTATCATTTGTATTCTTATTAAATTGTTATATTTATAAAGTTCAAAATTACGGTTTTATCGTAAATAAAAAAAATCGGTATTATGATTAAAAAAAGTAACTATTAGCTGTTTTATTCGTTTAACTAAGCAAATTAAATGTTTTATATTTATAAAAGGATTTTTATGAAAAAAGTAATTTTATACTTTTTCACTCTTGTATTTCTCACGTCATTGGCCTATGGCGGAGAGGCAAGATTATTGCGCTATCCGAACGCGGGGACTAAGGAAATCGTTTTCTGCTATGGAGGCGATCTTTACAGTGTTCCTATTAGCGGTGGATTAGCCCGCAAATTAACAACATCCGAAGGGTTGGAAATGTATCCGCGTTTCTCTCCGGACGAATCTCAAATCGCGTTTACCGCTGAATATGATGGCAATCGTGAAATTTACACAATCCCTAAAGATGGAGGTTTACCTAAACGGTTGACTTACTCGATGGATATGGGAAGTTTGTCCGAACGTATGGGACCTGACAAAATTATTATGCAATGGCTACCTGAAGGTAATAAAATTCTTTACCGTGGTAGAGCAAAAAGCTGGAACCCATTATGCGCAAAACTTTATACCGTTTCAACCGATGGTAAATTACCTGAAGAACTGCCGTTAATGTGGAGCGGTTACGCATACTACTCTCCTGACCAATCACAAATTGCAATGAACAGAATTTTTCGAGAATACCGCACTTGGAAACATTATCGTGGCGGTCAAGCAGACGATATTTGGATAACTGATTCAAAAACGAAAGAATTCAAAAACATTAGCAACAATCCGGGCCAAGATATTATTCCAATGTGGTATAAAGATAAAATTTATTATTTATCCGACCGGGACCACACAATGAACTTATTTTGCTATGACACAAAAACAGCTCAGACGAAGAAAGTCACCAATTTCAATGAATTCGATGTAAAATTTCCATCATTAGGTCCAAAATATTTATCATTTGAAAATGGCGGATATATTTATTTAGTAGATTTGGCTAATGACGAAGTTAAAAAAGTAAATGTTGAAATTGCTGAAGATTTCCCAATGGCTCGTACTAAAATTGAAAGTGTAAAAGACCAAGTACATAGCGCTGAAATAGCTCCCGATGCTCAGAGAGCAGTTTTATCAGCACGCGGCGATATTTTCACAGCGCCTCGCAAAAACGGGCTTGTACGCAATTTAACAAACACCCCTGGTGCTCACGATAGAAACCCTGTTTGGTCACCGGACGGAAAATGGATTGCTTATATAAGTGATGAAAACAAAAAAGATGAAGTTTACATAATTAAGTCTGATGGCACTGGTAAAGAAAAAATCACAACTTATACTGATGCTAACGCTTCTTATAGATTTAGATTGCTTTGGTCACCGGACAGCAAAAAACTTCTTTGCTCCGATAAATTGATGAATATTGATTTGATTGACTTAGCTACAAAAACGAGCAAAACAATTATACATTCAAAAGTATGGGAATTAAACGATTTCAGTTGGTCTCCCGACTCGAAATGGGTAGTTTATTCCGATGCCGCTGAAAATGAAATTTCGGTAGTATATCTTTACAATTTAGCAGACGGAACAACAACGCCGCTAACTGATACATACTTCGGTTCTTACAGCCCTACTTTCTCCCCTGATGGGAAATATGTCTTCTTCGCATCGGACAGAACTTTCCGCGGCAAAGGCGGTGCTTTCGAATATAATGTTATCTATGAAAATATGACTACTTTATTCGCAGTTTGCTTGCAAGACACTTTAGTCAATCCAATAACCAAATTCGAATCGGACGAAGTAAAAATCAAAGAAGATAAAGAAGTAAAACCTGAAACTAAAGAAGAAAAGAAAGATAAAAAAGCGAAAAAAGATAAAGATGCGCCTGAAAAAGACAAGAGCATCAGAATTGACCTAACCGGTATCCGCGATCGTATATTTGAAATCCCAGGTCAAGCCGCAAATTATTTCGGATTAACCGCATTGGACAATAAGTTATACTACGTCCGTGCAGACGACAAAGGCAAATCTGCTCTGTATTATTACGACTTCAAAGAAAAAGAAGAAAACGAAGTCGGTGATTTTACGGGTTATGAAATTTCAGCTGACGGTAAATCAATTTTAATCGCTAAATCGGGCAATTATTATATTGAAGATTTGGGCAAAAAAGTAAAACCTGAAAATCAAATTGACTTAAGCGATATGAAGGTTAATTTAGACAAACGCGCTGAATGGAACCAAATTTTTGACGAAGCTTGGCGCCAGATGAAATACTTCTTCTACGACCCAAATATGCACGGAGTAGATTGGCAAATGATTCACGATCGTTTCCAACCGCTAGTACAATATGTAGTTCACCGTGATGACTTAACCTACATTATCGGCGAAATGATTGGTGAATTGAATATTGGCCACGCTTATGTAGGCGGCGGCGACGCTCCGCACGTTGAAAAAGTTCCAATAGGTTTGCTTGCGGCAGACTTCGCTTTTGAAAACGGTGCATACAAAATCACCAAAATATTAGAAGGAAGAAATTGGGATGCAGATACAAAATCTCCGCTTACCGAACCCGGCTTAAAAGTAAAAGAAGGCGACTATATTTTAGCTATTGATGGTGTTGATTTAACAGAATCATACCATCCATTCAAAGCATTGGTCGGCAAAGCTGATAAATACGTAACATTGCTTATTAACAGCACTCCAAGCAAAACCGGAGCGCGCTCAATCACTATCAAAACAATCACAAACGAAAGCAAATTACGTTATTTCAATTGGGTTGAAAACAACCTCCGTTACGTCGAAAAAGCTACGAATGGTAAAATTGGTTATGTTCACATTCCTGATATGGGATACGACAACGGCTTGAACGAATTTTTCAAATACTACTTCCCTCAAGCAAATAAAGACGGTATGATAGTGGACGATAGATATAATGGCGGCGGTAATGTTTCGCCTCTTGTTATTGAACGTTTACGCCGCGAATTGGTTTTTGCTGGTCACGCTCGTAACCAGGAACAAGTTTCCAAAAAACCTGACGGCGCATTATGCGGTCCAATGGTATGCTTAATCAACCAACAATCTATGAGCGATGGCGATATGTTCCCTTACCAATTTAAGACTCTAAAAATGGGTAAATTGATTGGTAAACGCACATGGGGTGGTGTTATAGGAATTAGAGGCAGTTTACCGTTCTTAGATGGCGGCTATATGATGAAACCTGAGTTCGGTAACTTTGGTGCAACCGGTCAATGGGTTTTGGAAGGCGTTGGCCAAGAACCTGATATAGACGTGGACAACAACCCTTGGTTGGAATACAATGGTGTAGATGCACAATTGCAACGCGGTATTGACGAAGTAACATTAGAATTGAAGACTTATAATGGTCCGAAAGTTCCAACAGTTCCTCCATTCCCGAACAAAAGCAAATAATTAATTGTTAATGGTTAATGGTCAATGGTTAATGAAGAGGACTCGGTTTATCGGGTCCTCTTTTTTGTAGGTAGTGGGTTAAAGGCCTGCCCTCTTGATTGATTTGCCAGATGAACGCAGATAAATCATACCTCTGAATTTTCAATCTAAGAATTAATACACCGCTCGAATGATAACATTCCTTTTTATAACATAGTGCTGAACGTTTTGTAGTTTTAATTCCAAGACGACATCGACTATACTGTCAACGGGCCAAAGCGGACCGTCGGGAGTCACAAAACTACCCGGTTCAGGATTATCTCCTTGAATTTTAACGTTTGCTATCCAAACGCTATCTTTGTAAATCACATATTGTTTTTGAAAGCTAAAGTCAGATGAAACGATGCTGACATCGTTGTTTTTGAAGTGAATGCTTGATAGCAAACCTCTGTAATCACATTCGTCGGTGGTCGGCATAAAATCGCGCCAGCAATTCGCTTCCAAGAAATATCTTCCGGCTTCACCAAAACTCAAAGTATCCACCGATTCGGTTAAAAGCTTTTGTATGAGCACCGGGTCGCCGGAAACATAAGGTTTCGGCAATACACACTTGTCATCGCAAGCGGTGCTAATTAAGCAAATAAATGCTATAAGAAAGATTAGGATTATTCTTTTCATAATACAACCCTCAAAAATAAATGAACTTTGAAATATATATATACAATATTATGCTATAAGTTACATGTCTATATCAATACTTTTCCTTTCGCTTTTGCAAAAGCTATCACGTGACCATCCGGGTCGGCAAAATAGCAGGCATCGTCACCCCAATCACGCGGTTCGATTTCGCTTAATAAAATCGCACCACAAGCTATAGCGTTGTCATATTCGGCTGGCAAATCATCTACACTCAAGTATAATTCCGCTCTCGGAATTCCATTAGCCAAATCGGGATTTTTGATTTTATCGCCTAAAAGACGAACAATTCCTTTGCTCGGCATTAAGCCCAAAGTAACATTTTCCGCTAAGTTAAATTCGGTCATTCCGGGAACAAATAAATCCGGTTCCTGACGAAATAGTTTTGAATAAAACTCAGTGCTTAATTCTTGGTTTTCGACGTATAGTATAATGTTGATATGAGCAAATTGATCTTTCATTAAATAAGTTTTTTATTGTTAACTAATTTCATATCTAATTGAATTTCGCCTGTTTCTTCGTGAACACTATTAGCGATTTCCACAAAACCGTACTTATTATAAGAAGCTTGAGCTTTGATATTTTTTTTAAACACATTTAAAGAAAGCTCGTCGTGAGCAGGTCGAATATAATTTATCAGAGAAGTACCTATTCCCATACCCTGATAATTTGGATGAACAAATAAACCGGCTATAAAATTCTCTATTGTGGATATGAATCCAACTGTCAAATCATTATTTATTGCAACAAATGTTTTTGTTTTGGGTAAATGTTCAAATTCAAGTTTTCTTGCTACATCTTCAAGCAAATTAAGCTCAATAAAAGGATACGCCAGAATTGATGCTTCGAACCATATTCTTGTAACATCACTATAATCATTTGGATTTGCTTCTCGAATTTCCATAACATTAATTTATTTATTAAAACTTGCGTCTGATTTCGTTTCTATAGAGAGTGCTGTGTTCAGTTCTTTAGCAAGTAGTGTTGTCAGGTATTTTCTATCGAATTTCGCGGAATATTCGGCCGGAATTTTCGGGAGTGAATTTTTCAACCAGAGACGGAAATAATTCTCTATCGCTACAGCTATCGCCGGCACATCCTTAGCTTCGGTTGCTTGAGCGGCACCGGAATCCAAAGCTGTTTGGCGTACAAATCCTTTGGGAGAACAGATGATTATAGGTTTTCGAGAGCCAATGTATTCGTAGAGTCGGCTTGGTGTTGCTACGTCGTTCGGAAGCATCATCCATAAAACATCTGAACCTATTAAATGGCTGAGGGATTCACGATGAGGCAAATAACCCAAAGTTTTTACATTTTCTTCCAATCCCAATTTCTTGATCAGTTTGAAGTATTTTTTGCGCATCAATCCGACAAATCTGAGTTCCAGATAGCGCTTTGCATCGGGGTTCTTTTCTAAAAATTGAGCCACTCCGCGGAGAAAATATTCGGGTGTCAAATCGTCGGGAAAAAGTCCGCAATGAGTAAGTATGAATTTATCACCTTCGCGCTCTGCAGGTGCCAAACCTTGGAAATCTTCGCTATCGAATCCGTGAGGAATAATTGAAACGTCGTGGAATGACAAAAACGGATATCGTTTGATTAGCTTTTCTTTCATACCGCGGCTGGTAACGATGCTTTTTTCTGCTGAGTTGAGAACGCGGGTTTCTAATTTTTCAGCATAACTGCGGTGAAATGGTGTAGTGTAATAGTAATAAGCGTTGTCCAACCACAAATCACGATAATCCAAAACGAAAGGCTTTTTGAATTCCTTTGCCAATTCAAGCGCGACCAAGAAATCGGTAAATGGCGGTGCTGTGGCATAAATTATATCAATATCGTAATCACGTAAGATTTGCCTTCCCAAATCCATAGCATATTTTCTCCAGCGTATTCGTGAATCCGGTTGGAAGAGCGTTTGGCTGACAGCTTTACGAATTTTTTCTTTAAATCGGGAAGGATATGCGATTAAATCATCATTCTTTTTGGATTTGACTTTTCGAACAATCTGAGTAGGATCTTTCGGTGTGCGGAAAACTGTTATTTCTTTGCCGTTTATATCGTTCAGCAGAGTTTCATCAAAAGCATAGTAAACAGGGTCAGCCGTTGTCAAAACGATTGGTTCCCAGTTGTTTTCCGGTAGGTACTTGACAAACTTCAGTGTCCGTTGAACACCACTCAAACCCATCGGGGGAAAATAATATGCGATAACTAGTACTTTGCCTAACATTTTTTCAATTTTTTTTTAGTAATTCTCAAAAATAACAATTTTTTAAGGATTTTTTGTTGATGTGGTGGAATTAAATTAAAAAAAGGGGAAAATGGGTAATAAAAAAGATGGACTAAACTTGTACAAGTCGAGTCCATCTGAAAATTTTGGGTGGATTAAAAAATAATATTTAACAGCTAATTTCTATTCCGGTTCTTTTGATCTCTTCTATGAATGGGTCGCTTAGTTCAAAGTATTCTTTTGAGTACGTTTTCGTTTCAATATCAATATATTCTTTTTTGATATTTACTCTTGAAAAGAGTTTCCTATCCTCATAACCAAAACCCGAAAACATATCTGAAACTAATGCCACATCAATATCGGAATTTTCTTTCTGTTGATTTATTGAATAAGACCCAAATAGAATAACTTTATCTAAATTTATTCCATTAAATAATAGTTCCTTAACAAAGGATCTTACTTTTTCTATTGCAGTTTCTCTATTAAACATTGTTCTAACTATGGCTTTATTATTTATTAACGTAATTACAAAATTCGTCAATAGTCATAAATGCATCACGAATCAAAGAACGTAATAGACCTCTATCTAAAATTTTATGATCAGGGATGGACAAAGTTGTAATCATTCCTGATTTCTTATAAATATGATGTCTGCTACTACCGACTCGAACAAACAGCCATCCTGCTTTTTCAAAAGCTTTCATAGCTTCCTTACCTGATATTACCGGCAGTTTCTCAGGCATTATATTGCAACCTCTAAATAATACTCTTTATGAGTTGGAGATACTTTTAATAAGTCTCCATCTAAAGCTTCTAAGCAACCTCTTATCGCATCTTTGATGTTTTCGATGGCATCTTCAATTGTATCGCCCTGAGAGTGGCAACCCGGAATAGCAGGACAATGACTAACATATCCAAAATCTTCACCGTTTTCGATAATTATTCTATAATTCATATATCCTCGTTAAATTATTTTCTTATAAAATTATCTAATCCTATATTAAATTAACGAAATAAAAAATAATTATTTTTATCATTAATTTGTTAATTGAAATATTTATCGTATTTTTAAATATCTTTAAAAAATGAATATGAAAACACTTAAATAAATAATATTTGTGAACCTACTGTATATTGAAATTAATGTAACTGATCAATTTTTTTGAGGTGCTTATGAAACTGATTTATCGTATTATTTTCCTGCTCTTATTATTATCCTCCACAATAATAATCAAAGATGAGCCGGAATTGGCTTATTTCATTTTGGGTGCTGTTGTGGTTGCCTATTCGCTATTATTGATATTGCGGAAGAATCCTGAAGAAGCAATGTTTTACAAAAAATCAATGGTTTTAACAGTTGATTTATTCGCGCTGATGCTAATGGCTCCATATTTAATTATATCGGCATTTATGAGCCGCGAAGGTCAAATGTTTGACAACCTATTGCTAATTACATTATTAGGAGGATTCGGAATCTTCCTTTTAATAAGAGCGGCTTGGTATGACAGCTTAGTAGTTGGTTTTAACGAAGAAGGTGTCATTATAAATTCAACCTATAAAAAAAGGATTGTCAAATTTAGCGAAATTGCAAAAGCTCAAGTTGTAGCGCAAAAACATTCCGGACCATCAAAGCTTCTATTAAGGTCTTCGGGTGTGGCGAACCCGGTTTTCATTAAACATAATTTTGCAGAGGCGAAGAATGTAATTCCCGCAGTAAAGGTTTCGTTAAAAGACGGAAAAGCTTTTTACGTTACTTTACAAATGAATAATCCAAGTCAACTCGATTTTATTGATTTCTTTGAGAATAAACTTATCCAACAAGGTATCCCGATAGACGACGAAGTAATTGATGGAAAGATTAAGTTTTTCTCTACCGAGTTTAGCACCAAACCTCAAAGAACATTTTTAATGTTGGTTATGACATTTTTTTTATTTTTTATTTTTGTGCTATTAGGAACCTGGGGGGGAATGATGTATGATACTTATAAGCACCCTTCTGTAATTACCAATCAGCAAACTACACAAGATTATTGGGATTATATCAAACTTGCTTATTCTGATAATATAATAGATAAATCAGTTCCTGGTTTCGGATTCCCAAATATTGAATTCGAAATTAATTTAGCCAATCGAAACAATTGTGCTGATATTGCAATAGGTTCTTATATTTATGTTCTCTTATCGCAACGGTCTGAAATAGACCCAGATAAGTTTATAATTGTCAAATTAGATAAAAATGGTAAAGTATTAAAACAAAAACAGGTAGGCTCCGAAGCGGGGGATTATGCTGGAACCTTAAGAATTGTTGACCAAGATAACATTCTATTAACCGGTTTATCTAATCCCGGTTCGATTGGAACAAAGCGCGCCACTATTTTTATCCGAAAAATGGATAAAGATTTGAACACCTTATGGGAAAAAACAATTGATGAATTCACACAATATAGTTTCTTAGAAATCTTTGACGTTCGATTCGAGAACGATCAGAATATTGAACTGCTTTTAAAAGCCGATTATTCGCCTGCTGAAAATTTCAAGGCTATAAGTTCCGGAGAAATTTTAAAAAATACACTTTTAATGAAGGTCGGGAAGAGCAACGAAATAGTGGTTTTGGATAAAAAAAGACAGTATAAAAGTATTAAATTCAATGATAATGGAATGTCAGGAATAATAAATTACAAGACTTATTTTGAAGTCACTAACTTCAACAAATCCGGCAGAATTCTTCAAGACAAGAAAATTCCGAAGGCGGAATATGAATATTTTAAAGATATGCTTATATGTGAAGATGGTAGTCTAGCATTAATAGGTTACAACGTAACCCCATCTTTGGAAAAGTCAATTATAGTAATGAATATGCAAAAGTCCGGTGTGATTAATACTAAATCACTTATTGGAAAGAGCAATGTAATGGGTACTAGTATAGTAAAAACCAACGATGGGTATGCAATTTTGGCAAATCCTATAGTAGATCCGGAAGGTGCGCAACAGGGTAGATATTTTAATATCACACAGATAGACAATTCATTTAAAGAAACATATACCAGGAATTTCAAAAAATGGGATATTGAATTTACCGGCTTAAAAATGGCTTCATTCAACAATTCTTTGTTTATACTCGGTGATAAATATTATATAAAGGGCGAAAATGGTTACGATTATAAAACACTTCTAAAAGTAAAAATGAAATAATACATATTCTACAACTAAAACACTTTTGCAACATTTGATTGATAAAAAATATTTATATGCAATAATTCTTTTGTTTAATATTTGCAATTATAAAAAAATAATTACTATATTTGCAGTTTAATATTTAATATTTGTTCAATATATTTAATAAAAGTTTATGGAAAATGTTATAACAAACTACAGGGACAAACCTTGGGTAAGATGGATTGCATTGGGTATTGTATCTTTTACAATGCTCTGCGGTTATTACCTTACCGACGTTATGGCTCCCTTAAAAGGACTATTGGAAGGGCAATTGAAATGGTCAAGCTCTGAATATGGTTTCTTTACCAGTGCTTATGGCTGGTTCAACGTATTTTTACTAATGCTTCTTCTTGGTGGAATTATTTTAGACAAGATGGGGGTACGCTTCACAGGTTTGGGCGCAACCATAATTATGGTTATTGGTGCCGGTTTGAAATATTGGGCTGTTTCTACTCCTGAATTCTTCCACGGTGCTGTTTGGATGTGGGGGATAAAAGGTCAAGTTATTATGGCGGCTTTGGGCTTTGCCATATTTGGCGTAGGTATCGAGGTTGCCGGTATCACGGTTTCGAAAATCATTGTAAAATGGTTCAAAGGCAAAGAGCTTGCCTTGGCTATGGGTTTGGAAATGGCTACTGCCCGTATGGGTACAGCTTTAGCTTTATCAATATCATTACCGATAGCAAAAGCATTCGATAATGTTTCTGCACCAATCTTAGTTTGTTTGATAATGTTATGTATTGGTTTGATAGCTTTCTTTATTTATACATTTATGGATAAGAAACTTGACAAATCTCAAGCAAATTATCATTTGGTAAATAACATAATTGATACAGAAGAAGAATTCAAATTATCAGATATTGGTAGAATTTTAACTAACAAAGGCTGGTGGTATATTGCTATTCTATGCGTTTTATTCTATTCTTCGGTTTTCCCGTTTTTGAAATACGCGCAAGATTTGATGGTAAACAAATTCCACGTAGCTCCGACCTTAGCAGGTATTATACCGGGTTTACTTCCTTTCGGAACTATACTTTTAACACCATTCTTTGGTAATTTATATGACCGCAAAGGTAAAGGCGCGAATATTATGATTATCGGTTCTATATTGATAATCATTGTACACGCTCTATTTACAATTCCAATCTTCAATAGCTGGATTTTTGCTATTTTCTTAATCATTCTTTTGGGTATTGGTTTCTCATTGGTACCATCGGCTATGTGGCCTTCGGTTCCTAAAATCATTCCCGAGAAACAGCTCGGTACTGCATATTCACTGATTTTCCTTGTACAAAACGTAGGATTGATGTTAGTTCCCGCTTTAATAGGCTGGGTGCTGGACAAATACTGTATTACAGGGTCAACAATGGTTGAAGGTTTAAAGGTTAATTCATACAATTACACCTTGCCAATGGCGATATTCACTTGTTTTGGTCTGTTAGCTCTTGTATTTGCCTTCTTGCTTAAAGCTGAAGACAAGAAAAAAGGTTATGGCTTACAACTACCGAATATAGCAAAAATTGCTGAAAAGATCACTGAAAAGACGGCTGGATAAGCAAACAATAAATTATATCTATAATTTAAAAAAGGCAGTTGTTTTCGGATGGCTGCCTTTTGTATTTTAAAAAGTTTTACTAAGTTTGTATATGGGATTAATGTTATTTATTTATTATTAGGTGCGAGTATGAAGATTTTTAGAATTTTATTCGTTTTAGTACTTATTTTTTCAAATATCAATCTTTTTTCTGAAACGAAAGGTACACAATTGCAACGAAATACCTATGGTGTATTTGATCTACAAAAAAATCAATTGAGCAATGTATCATTTTATTCGACGAATTACGGGATTTATTGCCTTAATGTATCTTTGCTTGAAACACAAAATGCCGGTGGGTGTTATTGGCCGTGGAGTTCAGTATATCAATATGTTTTTGCTTCCGGGTTTTGGTTTGGTGCTCAGAAAATCAATCCAGCCACAAATAAGCTAACGAAATATGTAGTTTATTCACTTGATCCTGAATCCGGCACAGGCTTATATGTTCCTGGACGTATAGAAGATGGGGATACAGCTATAACAAGCTATAAAAAAAAATATCGTATATATTTTTCATTTGATTTTAATAAAAATACTGGAACCCCCTACATTAGTATCGATGGTCCAAATTGGCCTCTTTGGAAAAATACGTCTGAAAAGAAAATGCCTTTTTCATCAGAGAATTATAATTATGTAAATGATGAAAATAATCGGAATATAGAAAGTAATACGAATGGCCCGCTATTTATATCCGATGAAGATATAATTTCAGTTTTTAAAGATACCGATTTGTCAAAATATCCTGCTGGAGTTTCAGAGAGCAAGGCTCTTGGATACCCCTTAAAAACAGAAGTGGAATCGCATATATATACTTGGCAAGAACCTTCGGAGTTACAGGATATCGTTGTGTTCAGTTTTACATTAAGAAATTTATCTTCCGATACTCTAAAAAATTGTTGGTTTGGCCAAGTAAATGACATTGATATAGCGAGATCCCCATATACAGCGATAGGTGCACAAAATGACCGCATAAGATATTGTAAAGAAAAACCGGATTTGAATTTGTTTTATGGCTGGACTGGATTGGATAAAGGGGAACAAGGTGGGGATTTTGGGTATATTGGTTTTTCTCTATTGGAAAGCCCATCCATTGATTCGAAAGGGTTTATAAAGAAAAATAAACTACTCTTTCCACAGAAAGATCAAATTGGTCTAAAAAGTGCCCGAGGTTGGGTTTTAGGAAACGACTTGAAAACGGATTCCGCCAGATACCAATTTCTTTCGGAAAAGAAATTTGAAGAGGACAATGGTGCTGGTGATAAACGAATGTTGTTATCTGTTGGCTCTTTTAATCTAAGACCTTGGGAAGAATGTAGATTTGCTTTTGCAATGATTTTGGCTATGCCCATAAATCAACTAAAATATGATGGTTCTATTGCAGACATAGCAACACTTCTTCAAAAAGCTCAATTGATTAAAGATGAATATTATAAAGGCGTATCAGCAATTAGATCGGAGGGGAAGCTGAGGGCCGCGAGTACTATTCAAGTCTATCCAAATCCGGCACAGGATTACATTAATTTGGAAGCAACGGGCGCAGAATTTCAAATATATAATATTAATGGAAAATCGGTTTTATCGGGAACAGATACCGGTAAAATTGATATTTCAGGATTAGAAAGTGGATTATATCTAGTGTTATCAAATGAAAAATATTATAAATTTGTGAAAGAATAAAATAAAATTCCACATTATGCTTCAAATGATTTTATTCGGGGTGTAGCGCAGCCCGGTAGCGCGCCTGGTTGGGGATCAGGAGGTCGCAAGTTCAAATCTTGTCGCTCCGACAATTAAAAAATAAGACGAAGTTTTTAATAGGCTTCGTCTTATTTATTTATGTATTTCGCCATTTTAGCATCAATAATACCGACCATACTTATACTGATATTTATTCCAATAAAAACTTACCGCTTATTTGTTCACTGCTAGTAATAATGGCTAGTAGGTAAACCCCTGTAGGCAATGTCTGGTGTACCGGAATTACGTTTCTCCCTTCAGAAAACGTTTGTGCGCCGAGATCGGCAACTAATTTACCTGATACATCGTAGATTTGCGCAGCGCCGGAGAAAGCTTTTTCAGAATAGTATACTAATTGATTATTGGAGTATTTTATACAAGAATTAGTCTTATTAGAATTCGAATTTACATCTACTATATCTTTTTTTAAATATGCTAAAACACCGGAAAAACTGCAAAAAAGAATATCATTATCTTTTATATCTACACTTTGATTGTATTCAAAGTTGATAATATTTTTAATTTTATTGGCATTGATATCCCAAACAATGCAGTAATGTTTATCATAAGTCTCGTTAAATATTTCAAAAGTTATTGTATTAGAGTCAATAAAGAGCGGATTGGTAAAAGCTGTGACTTTGAATCCAAATATATCGGTCAAATCCTGCAATTTGATGTATTGCTTTTGCTTTGTTTCTAAATTCATAATATAAATATAATTGAGATATTCCTCTTTCCCTGAATGTAAAAATGCAATTTGTTTGCTATCCGGTGAGAATTTAATTGAATTTGCCTGAAGTTCTAAAGTTTCAAGAACTGTTAAGCTGGATTTGTCGTTCAGGTTGATTAGTATTACTTGGTTAGTTTTTAAATCATTCTCGCTTTCGGGGGCTTTTATTGCGGAAAGTGCAAGTTTTTGGTCATCAGGAGATATATCAATATACAATCCGCTTACTAAAGCTCCAAATCTTTCAATCGGTTCTAAAGTGTTCATATCGTAAACATTAACAGTACCCAAATTATCTGAATTTGCTGTAGTAACGTATAATTTACTTCCATCATTAGAAAAACAGTAACCGCTTGCGTTTGTGATTATTTTAATAATTTTTCCTGTAACAACATCCCAAATTGCCAGTCCTTGCAATGAACTCGCGATTAGATACCGGCCATCCTTGGATAGCTTTGGAAATACTACAACAGGATCGGAAAGAGAATCTAATTGTCTTAGAATCGCACCCGTTTTTGAGTCGATTATTAATGGTGTTTTATTTAAGATTGTAATTATATTGCCATCCGATAGGAAAAATGCCCCTTTTGCTTTTTCTGCTTTATTAAGCCCCAAGTTGCATAATGTGTCAACGTTTATTGCCGGCAAGTTTGGTTGTGACTGAGTCTGAGCTACTGTACCAAGTGCTAACAGTGTCAAAATATAAATGAAACGAATGTAAATTTTCATGCTTTTCTCGAATATATTTGTTAAAAAATCAAAAACGATAAAGAATTATTATTAAAATCACTGTATAAAGACAAATTTGGAGCAAAAAAGTTTCAAAATATTTTACATTTTTCAAAAAAAAACTATGTTTCAAAATGTAATATATTGGATTATAGATAGATAAAATTTCATATTTATGTATTTTTTATTGAAATAATTGTAGATTATCTGAATCTTGGTACCCAGGATGGAAGGTTGGACAGGATATTGCACAATTGGTAAACATTTTATTCGTTCACCTGATTTTATACTTGCATTGATATTGGATTTCGTATGGAAGAATTAGAAAATAGATATATAGTGCACCAAACAACTGATGATTCAGAAGATAATAGCAACCCGAAAGAGAATGTAGAAAAAGTTTATATTATTTTTCTCATTATATCGTTTTGTATAATTACTTATAACAATATAATGTCCTATGTTTTTGAAGATATTTATAGATTATCATTCCCAGAAGATATTTCGAACAATTCAGTAAAGATATTTTCTTATTTAACTTCCGGCAGTTATGTTATCCTTCCCTTTATAAATTTTTTCTTTTTCCTGATATTATGCAATCAATTAACGGATACAAAACGAAAAAGGAAAGCTGTTATTAAAATACTTATCTATGTAATTATAAATATTATTATGATGTATTATTCCTTCTATTTGTTACGCAATTTTGATTAAAACTAGCGTCAAGAAAAATTCTTGACGCTAGTTGCTAAATAAATAAAAACGCAACGAAGTTGCTACTTCTTTCTTCTGCCTATGCAGTGGTATTCATAGCCGAGGTCTTCCATTTCTTTTGGATCGTAAAGGTTGCGACCGTCGAATATAACTTTTTGTTTTAATTTGGAGTCTAATATTGTGAAATCAGGAGTTCTGAATGGATTCCATTCGGTGCAGACCACTAAGCAGTCAGCATCGTCTAAGCATTTGTACATATCTTCGTGATAATTAATTTTATCGCCGAAAGTCAATTTAGTATTGTACATTGCTTCCGGATCGTAGCAATCAATTACCGCACCTTCGCCAAGAAGAAAATTTATCATGTGGAAAGCCGGTGCTTCTCGTGTGTCGTCAGTATTTGGTTTAAAAGCCAATCCCCAAATCGCCACTTTTTTCCCTTTCAAATCAGGAAATTTGTTTTTAACTTTCGAAGCAAAATAATCGATTTGCTCATCATTAACCATTTTAACAGTTTCTACTATCCTTAAAGGTGTTCCAACAGAACGCGAAGAATAAATAATCGCTTTAACATCTTTTGGGAAACAACTGCCGCCGTAGCCAATGCCCGGGAATAAGAATCTTTTGCCTATTCTTGTGTCCGAGCCTATTCCCATCCTGATATTTTCAATATCAGCACCAACTACTTCGCAGTAGCGGGCTAAATCGTTCATGAACGATATTTTGGTAGCTAAAAAAGCATTTGCGGCATATTTAGTAATCTCGGCACTTTTTTCATCCATAAATATAATTGGATTACCGCTACGAACAAAAGGTTTGTATAGTTCGGTCATAACAGTTTTCACATATTCACTGCTTGTGCCTATAACGACTCTGTCGGGTTTCATCGCGTCTTCAACAGCAAAACCTTCGCGTAGAAATTCCGGATTGCTACAGATGAATACAGAGTGCTTGCCTAATATAGAATCAAATATGGCGAGGACATTATCGGAGGTTCCTACCGGCACTGTGCTTTTGTCAACAACAATTTTATTATTTGTGATATTGTTCTTTTTGATGATATTAGCAATATCCTTAGAACAATTCAGTACATGGTCTAAATCGGCACTGCCATCCTCGTTAGGCGGAGTAGGTAAACATAAAAATATTACATCGCTTTCAATTACTGTTTTTTCCAAATCGTCAGTAAACTGTAACCGATTTTCTTTAATATTTTTTTGCATAAGAACTTCTAACCCAGGTTCGTAAATTGGGCATATTCCGGATTTCATCTTTGCTAATTTATCTTGGTCTATATCTACACACCAAACATTATTGCCCATCGCGGCGAAGGTAGTTCCTGAAACTAAACCTACATATCCTGTTCCTACAATACTTATTTTGACTGCCATATTATTCCTATATTATTTTCATTTGCTAAATTTCATAAAAATTAATTTCAAAATTATGAAAAAAATATCGTAGAAAAAATATTCTCTAATTATTTCTCTCATTTTTATTTGTTATATTTGAAAATTACAGTTAACTTTGTATTATTATGAAAAAAACTTTTTTAATATTAATATTGATATTTGTTTTCGGCAGTATTAGCAAAACCGCCGCAAATGATATATTTATTGCAGATACGACTCTTAGCCGCCAGTATTCTGCTCTTATACGCCTTGAGGGAAGTTTGGATTTACCGGCAGATTCAGTAAAAATCGTCCTAAAATACAATCCCTATCAACTCAATATAATTGATGTTTTTTCTAATGAAAATAACATTTTTATGGAGCCGGCTCTATATTTTTCTAAAAACTACATCAGCTTTGATTCTTACGAATTGGCAATTACCAGCAGAAAGATAAATCCGAATGGTAAATACTTTTGCAATATCAAACTACAAGCATTGATAAACAAAGACTCTATTTTCAAATTCGAGCCTCTGGATTTGACCATCAACGGAATACCAACAACCGCCAATTTTAAGGCGGGAAATTTCTTAGTCAAAAATCCAATTCAAGAAACCCAAAAAGCGGAAATTGGTTATGCCTATCCAAACCCCTTTTACTACGAAACAAAATTAGAGTTTTATTTACCAAATGACGCGGATGTAGGCATTAAAATTTATAATACATTCGGCCAAATGTTGAAAACAGTAGAGAAGGATTACGAATCTCCTGAGTTCATATTTTTGGATTCAAGTAATCAAATATTTCGCTTTAATCCGACAGAGAAATTGGCAAAAGGCAGATATTATATGAATTGGCAACCAAAACTAGAAATTTGGGCTTCTACTGCGTATTACATAGTGTTTAATATTGGTGGCGAAATATATCAAACAAACGTTATAATGGTAAGATAATGAATATGAAAAAAATTTTATTTGTAATAATATGTTTGATTTGCAGTCATAATCTTGCATTTGCTCAAAATGCGAATGATATCAAACAGCGCCCCATATTACAGATAGTTAAAAATCCGATTGGTTCGGAATACTATATATGCTTTATGAGGAATTATCAAGATTTAGTGAGCCCGCCAAATCCTATTCAATTAAAGTTGTTTATAACAGCTCTTAATGATGCAAATGTAAAAATAGAAATACCTTCTCTTAAATATGTTTTAGAAATATATATTCCTAAAAATACTACTCAGCAGGTATTAATACCGAAGGAAGCTCAAACATTAAAAAATAATACAGTTTTGCAAGATGCGGCAATTCATGTTATCTCCGATAATCCCATATTTTTATATGGATTGAACACAAGAAAGCAAACTAGTGATACATACTTAGCTTTCCCGATTTCTACTTTGGGTACCCGATACCGGATAATGAGTTTTTCAACAGCCGATTTGCGGCTACGGGAACTCGCTAAACCGGAAATGGCTATTACCAGTCCTTTCGACAGCACAACAATAAAAATTATTCCTTCAGTAGAACTCGAAAACAATATAAAAATCGGCGATACATTAATTATAAAAATGAATCGCGGTGATGTCTATCAAGTTGCTCCACCTATCAAGAAAAACAAAGTAGATTCCTTAAGTGATAATAAATGGGATTTAACAGGAACGGTCATAATGTCAAACAGACCAGTTGCCGTTTTCGGAGGCCACGAATGTGCATTCGTTCCTTTGAGTATGCCCGATAATACCTGCAATCACTTAGTAGAACAATTGCCGCCAACGGCGTCTTGGGGCAAGCACTTTTTCGTAGGCAAGCTTGCTAAGCGCACAACTTACCAATTCAGAATATTAGCTGATAAAGACAGCACATCAATTTTTATAAATGCAAAAAACAAAATCAGTTTGAACGCCGGACAGTATTATGACGGCAGAACTGACCAAGATATAGTTATTTCCGCTGACAAACCAATATTAGTAGCTCAATTTTCGGAAGGTTTCCGCAATGGCGATAATATTGGCGATCCGATGATGCTTTTGCTTCCACCGACAAACCAGTTTTTAAGCAATTATTCTTTTTCTACGCCTAAGGATGGACAGTGGAATCATTTTATTAACGTTATTGTTCCAACTGCTTCAATCCGGAATCTGACTGTTGATGGAAAAGCACCTCAATTTATGGATTCCTTGTTTACACAAGCTCCAACTTATTTTTCTCCGCAGGCTTTGGCCGGACACGCACAAAATAAAAGTATAGACAAATATAAATTAGTATATCGTCAATTGGGGCTTAGCCTTTATTCAATTGCAACAATTCAAATTCCTTTTGGTCCACATAATATATCTTGTACAAAACCATTTGGCATGTACTCTTATGGGTTTGGCTTTGGAGATGACGCTTATGATGCTTATGGTACTATGGGCGGTCAAACTTTCCAAGAGTTTGAATATGCACCCGATAAAGAACCGCCTTATGTGAAATCTTATATCGAAGACAATTCAATTTCGCTGGTTGTTCACGAAGATAGAGAAAACGATTCCGGAATTGCTCAAATAGTAATACAAGAAAATGTAAATATTGATTTCGAGCCTTTTACTGTTCCACTCGGTATTGCTCAATTGAAGATTTCTGCTTTTGCTACTTCTCCGAATAAACCGGGTAGAGCGGTCATTTCCGTTAGCGACCAAGTCGGAAATGAAGAAACTTACACTATTTGCTATATATACAACACCGATGCCGATAGATATATTTTTGAATTTGACAAAAGCAGTTTGATGACTTGTCAGGTGAACGAATGGTACATTGGGGCATTCGGCCGTATTGCCCAAACTCATAATTCCATTAATTTCACTGAAGCCGGCAAAATAAAATCAAGCGGTGGCGGCAGTTTCTCGAATGCTATTTCAACAAATGGAATCGCAGGCGGATATGTATCCTATAGATTCAAGCCTATGTTTAGTGTTACCGGTAAACTTTTCTTTGAAAATCTAAATGTCGAAACAATTGCACCCGATACGAGTTTATCGCAAAACTTCAATCCCAAAACAGGCGGATATGATTTTGTTCAAGAAATGGATAGATTGAAGCTTAATTCTTTATATATGAATCTTTCAGTATCAATTGAATGGTTTTTCGACAGACGTTTATATTTGACAGGCGGAGTAAACCTAAGCACCAAATTATATGACAAAGCCATACAGGTTAATGAAACAGCCGATCCGGGATTTGCCTATCTAAATGAGCAGATCTATGAAGGTCCAAGCGAAATGCTTAACCCATTAGGTCTCAATTTATTCGGGGGGGTGGGATTTGCCTCAACACTGCCGATTTATAATGAGTATGTATCTGTTTTTATTGAAGTTTTATACGATTACAGATTAACCAATCTGATTTCTGACGGCTTTTACCATTACGGTAATTCGACTAGCGGAGGTTGGTATATTTATCAATTAGCATTAAATTTAGGACTAAAATACAATTTCTAAAATGTATAGTTTTTTTGATTCACCGGTTTTGCAAGCCGCAGGGGTTCGCTCGTTAGAAGATGCAAGAACCCTTTGTGATACGGGGTTCCGATTTATAGGTTTCCCGTTACGTTTGGCGTTCCATCCGCAAGATATTTCCGAAAAAGAAGCAAAGGATATTATTGCGCGATTGCCGCGTGCAGTTCATCCGGTATTAATTACTTATGAAACCAATCCCGATGAATTAACCAATCTTATCCAATATCTTGATGTTAATATTATTCAAATTCACTCCGATATTGATCCCGCCACTTTAGAAAAATTAAAAAGTAGATTGCCCGGATTGCAAATAATAAAAAGCCTAATCGTTAAAGAAGATAATTTGGAAGAGCTGAAAAAACAAATAGAAGAATTCAGCCTGTACACGGATGCATTTATAACCGATACTTATGATTTTACAACCGGTGCCTGCGGAGCTACCGGGAAAAAGCATAATTGGAAAATTAGCCGAAAATTAGTAAAGTTCTCTTCGCGACCGGTAATTTTAGCAGGTGGTCTAAATCCACAAAATGTCGTTAATGCAATTGCGACTGTTGAATCCGCCGGTGTCGATGTACATACTGGTATTGAAGATTCTTTGGGTTTTAAAGACCCTGAATTATGCAGGAAATTTGTAAAACGTGCTATGAAATCATTCGGAGAAATGTAATAAATGAGTTTTGAACAAACGCCGGTTGCTATTATCATAATGTTCCTTACTGGAGCATTTAGTTTTTTTGCTTTATACAGCAAATATGATTTAAGAAAATTTTTATTTGTACCTTATGAAGTATTTTACAAAAAGCGCTACTGGCAATTCCTAAGCGGTGGTTTTTTGCATGCCGACTTAGTACATTTGATGTTCAATATGCTAACTTACTATTTCTTCGCATTTCAATTTGAAGCTCTTGTAGGCAGTGTTCCGTTCCTAATAATCTATCTCGCGAGTATGATATTAGCCGATGTTCCAAGTTTTATAAAAAATCGAAATAATCCAATGTACAGAAGTATAGGAGCCTCGGGTGCTGTTTCGGGTATAATCTTCGGTTCGCTATTACTAAATCCCGGAATGAGCCTGATGATGTTCCCTATTCCTATTAATATTCCCGCGCCGGTTTTTGCTGTGCTTTACCTAACATATTGTATAATAGCAAAGCGTTTTGCAAAAGACGGTATAAATCATTCAGCACATTTGTGGGGTGCTATTGCCGGTTTCTTATTGACAATGCTAATGGTTCCCGATTCATTACGTAACTTTGTAGCACAAATTCTAAAATCACTTTAAGAACAGGGTGTTGGGTGTCATTCCCAACTTGATTGGGAATCCATCTTCGACCAATTTTGAATTTTGAGTTTTGAATGTGAAGAAAGAAGAGGAATGGAACGCTGACGACGCAAATTTAGCAGATTAACGCAGATTTTTGTTTGCCCGAAATTGGAAGCAGATAACACGCAGATATAAAAACACATGTCATTCCTGCGGAAGCAGGAATCAATCTTCAAGAAATTTTGAGTTTTGAATGTGAAGAAGGAAGAGGAATGGAACACTGATGACACTGATTTAGCAGATTAACGCAGATTTTTGTTTGCCCGATATTGGAAGCAGATAACACGCAGATATAAAAACACATGTCATTCCTGCGGAAGCAG
>JBAXXL010000037.1:0-39178 GCA_037127915.1 bacterium | reverse complement strand
TTGGTCGAAATTGTTCAAGCGTGTATATGTTAAACTATCCCAATTTGTTGTTATTGAGTCTGTAGTATTTACGAAAGGAATACTTCCCAAATCATTATTACGCCAAACTAAATTACCGCCGGCTAAATACATTATATTATTGTTGTTAGGGTCTAATTTAAAAGGAGTGTTCCAGATAAAATCTTTGCCTCCGCGTGGCTCAATGCGTGTAAAGACTTCATTTTTTCCATTCGGCAATTGAACTGCACGGAATACTTTTATTTTCGGTTGATACGATGAATTTTGTGAAACATAAATACATTGATTCCCATCAGGTACTTGACAGCAGAATCCATCACCGCGCGATGGTTCATCCCATTTTTGGGCATAAGAATTAGTTTTTTGCGATAGGGTGCCATTATCCTGAAGTCCACCCAATATGTATTCACTTCCGGGTGTACCTTTATCAACTTCAATTGAATAAAACTGTGTTGTAAAATACCCGTTATTCAGCGAAATCCATTCAACAGTATTTGCCATACAATCTATTGTTTTATGAACGCCGCCGTCAGAGCCGGTGTACATGATGTTCGGATTCGTGCGTGAAAAGACTATAGTATGGTTGTCAGCATGATGGTTAGGGTATCGATAGGAATAATCGCAATCGTTCCACGGGCAAGTACCGCCAATCCAATCCCAATTCGATGTTTTAAATCCATCTTTAGATCGGTATAAGGTTGTTGCACCTAAAAATACAACATTTGGATCGTCAGGTTTAACGTGAATACATAAGTTATATGATGATTGGGAATTCATGTGACCGCGAACAAGATCAGGACGAGGAAGATTTTCCGAACGGTCTTCCCATATACCTCCGCTACCGGCACCGTCGCCGGTAACATAAGTATATTTCCAGAAGCTATGCCATAAGTCATCGCCCATAGAATTGGTTGTCCATTTACCGTATTCAGGAGTTTCCGCCACAAAATAGACTTGGCTTTCGTCGGACGGAGCAATACCGATTACGATGCGGGCATATTTTGCAGGGAAGTTTTCAGGTGTAATATTGACCCAATTTGTTCCATTTATTGAACGGAATATTCCCGAAGGTGTATTGTTTTGATAGTAATTACTTACCGCGGCGTAAAAAATACCGCTAGGTGATTGCGCTATTTCGATAAATCTGCCGAAGTTATTTCCTTGTCCGCCAAATACTGCTTTCCAAATCTTTCCGCCATCGTTGGAACGATAGATTCCACCAAGTGATGTTGAAACATAAACTTCGCCGTCGTCGTTTGCGGCGTAAGGGTTCATCAATATTTTCCAACAATAATCGAATTTATTGTCCCAGCTTTCGGGAGTAAGAGTTGTTGTAGAAGGTAATGAAAACCACGATAGTCCATTATCGGTTGATTTGAAAATGCCGTCACCTTGGATAGCGGCTGAATTACCCCAAAGCTCTCCTGTGCCGCAGTACCAGGTATCTTCGTGACCGGGACGAACATCTTGAGTTATACACGAAACTGATTGTAATTGCTGAGGATCGGAACGTTTGCTCCAAGAAAGTCCGGCATCTGTTGATCGCCATATACCACCGGAAACTCCGGCGGCTATTACTGTATTTTCATTTCTTATATCAAAAGCCAATGCGCGAGTGCGGCCACCGACTTCGTAAATTCCACGTTGTTCCCAGAAATTTACTGATTGAAGGCGATTACCGGATTTACTTTTAAATTTATTATTCAACGAAGAAACAAAATTGTTTTCTCTTATTCGAATTCCTTTTGGGATTTTCCCTGTCTTAGGGTCTCTATGAAGTTGATTTTCCCAGTATAGGCGTTCTTTTGTGAATTCTTCCGTTGGTCCGGAAATAGAACTCACCGCAGAGCCCTGATTAATCAAATACCATACTGATATTGCACCAATTATTGAAAGTGCAGTTAATGAATATATTAAGATTTTCTTCATAGTTTACCTGAATTAGAATTTAGCGCCGTTTAGTTCGTTGTTTAAAAAAGTTCATAAGGGGTACTATATAATCTTGACCTGTTTGAATTTGTACCAAATCAATATTATTTTTCATGAATGTCGTTTTCATAAGTTTTTGCTGATTATTCCATCTATCACGATAATTATCACGAATAACAGAGTAGGAGGTGTCAATCCATTTTTCAACACCACTTTCCAAATCTTTTATTCGAACTAATCCTATATCCGGCAATTCACCTTCGCGTTCGTCGAAAATGTGCATAGCAATTGTATCGTGCTTTTTGCCTGCTATTCTCATCGGTCTATCGAAGTCGGGAGAAATGAAATCAGATATTATAAATGCAATAGAACGCTTTTTCTGAACATTTGTTAAAAAAGCGAGAGCTTGACCGATATCGGTACCTGAATTTTCGGGTTTAAAATCTATTAGTTCGCGTATAATTCGTAAAATATGTGAACGCCCTTTTTTAGGCGGAATATATTTTTCCACTTTGTCGCTGAATAGGATTAATCCAATCTTATCATTGTTCTGAATGGCTGAAAAAGCTAGAACAGCGGCGAGTTCGGTGATAATATCTTGTTTGAACTGGAGCTTAGTTCCAAAGGATTCGCTCAAGGAAACGTCAACCAAAAGCATGACGGTTAGTTCGCGTTCTTCTTCAAATATCTTTACGTAGGGTTCAGAATAACGAGCAGTTACGTTCCAATCTATAGTACGGATTTCATCACCGTATTGGTAATTTCTTACTTCGGAAAATGCCATACCGCGTCCTTTGAATGCGCTATGATATTCACCTGAAAAAATCTGTTTAGATAATCCTCGAGTTTTTATCTCGATTTTTCTAACTTTTTTTATTAATTCTGATGTTTCCATTTTCTTTCGAACAATTATAAAAGATTTTTAAGACGAAATAAAAAATATATTATTAAAATTGAAAAGCAACAATTGTCGCTTAACAACTGAAAAATAGAAATTTCTTTATTGGCTTTTCGTTATACCATTTAAAATTAGAAAGATAAAATTCTTTTTCTTTTTCAAATAAAGCGGCACCATTAATGAATTCTTTTTCCGAACTGCCAAGCCAATTGATCTTTGCCGCTTTTCCTTCTTTGAAATCAATGGTTATTTTATTTGTACTCGTTTTATCTGCTCCAATTAAACCTTCCTCATCGGAATAAAAATACAAGCTTTTTGCTTGACCGTTACAGTATAAACCGTTAATCTTACCATCTAAAAAATCAACAAACAGTGTATCGCCTGTGATTTGGTCAATTCTGTCAACATTAACCGAATCGTTGTGCATCATTGTAATGGCATTTCCGAATGATCGGATTTGCTTTATTTTATTATTCTCGAATCTTATGCAAACTGAATCGGCATGGATTTGCGTTCCGGCATACCAAATTATAGGGCTTCCAATTAGATAAATTTCGCTCATATATTTGTTGTAAATTGCTTTACTGCACTTTGCGGCTAACGAATCTTTATTGATTTCCACAGAACCGGTACAAATATAATTTTCGTTATCTTGTCCAAAATACGCTTCCATTTTGTTTGCCGATATAGTCATTGTATCCAATTTGACTTCTTCAGGATTAGTAGAATTTTTATTCAAAGTATCTATTTGGAATAAAACCGGAATACCATAAGCGGTCGCATAGCTCTTTTCCGAGAAATACTTTATTGAATCGGCGCGGATTACAGCGTTAGTGAATTTACCGAAAATATGGGCATTTCCATCGACGAAACTTGTTCTGTCTTTTCGGAAATATGTTACGTGGTTAGCAAATATTATCGCGGAATCGTTCTCGACTACAACGTTTCCATTAAATTCGGCAATATGCTCATAGGCATCATAAGAACCGCTTGATGCTACGAGAGTTGTGTTTCTATCCACAATATTGACCGTTCCGCTGGAATACGCCATTTGTGTAAATCCATAGTATATAGCGTCATTAGTGTATAGATTCAGAGTACCCTGTTTGATAACAACATCTTTTCTAAGTATTACGGTGTTTGTTTCTTCGGTTTGCTGTGCATATTCACTAAAAAGATTTATAGTTCCTTGGTTCAGCCAAACATGTCCGTGCAAGGCTCGTTCGGTATAACCATCTCGAGTAGTAACTACCAAACTATCAGCAGGTTGTTTTAATAAAATTGGCTTTTTAGTATGTTTTACGTCTTTTTCAAGAGCCAGTAAAAAAGCACTGCTTAATAAGCAAAGCGCAAGTATAATATATATTTTTTTAAATGTTTTCAATACAATCATTCAATTTATCGTCTTTAAGAAATAGAATTTTTAAAATTACGAAAAAAATCAATATGAATATTAAAATTGCACTTTTTACAGCTCTGTTTTTACCATTATTTTTTATATCCCTTTATTCACAAAATAAAGGCGGTGCCCAAATAGAGCGCTATCAATTAGCGCAATCTTATGAAAATGCAGGCAATTATGAAGAAGCCGGACGGTTGTATAAAGAATTGTTTGATGAGCAAAAAAGTAATGTACAATATTTCGAATCGTACTTGAAAGCTTACAAAGAATTGCACAAATATTCTGAATTGATTGAGGATGTCAAAACATTTATCGAGAAACATCCACAGATAAAATATCGTTCCGTTTTAGCTGAATTATACTGGAAAATTGGTGATAATCAAAAAGCAAATGATGAATGGGATAAAACCATCGCCGATAATATTAAAAACCCTGAGGTTTATGAAGTCATATCCTACGATCAGATGGGATTGCGGCAGTATGAAAAAGCCATAGAAACCCTTGTTACCGGAAGAAAAAATATTGGAGCTAAGGGGATTTTTGCAGACCCATTGAGCCGATATTATGCCATGACAGGTGATTATAAAAATGGTATCGAGGAAGTTTTGTTTTTAGAAGCCGATCCGGAATTGCGAGGTTATGCCCAAAGCCGTTTATATAGTTATCTTGCAATTACTTCTGCTGTCGAATATATTGATGTACGTTTAAACAAAGAGATTGAAAGAAATCCCAATAATTATGAACTATACCAACTTTTGCTTTGGTATTATAGAACAACTAACCGCGCTGAAAAAGCATTTGATGTTTGTGTAATAATTGATAAATTGCGGAAAGCTTCCGGAAGAGAAATTTATTATTTTGCTGACCAAGCAAGATACGACGGCGATTATGAAATAGCGATTAAAGCATATAATTATATTTTGAATATGGGTAGCGGTTCGCCATACCGTTCGACAGCATATTATGGCTTAACGAGAAGTTTGGAAGCGAGGGCTTTGGAAAGTGATTCCATCAAATTAGATGAAATGAAAATGATTGTGGATAGTTATTTGAAAATGGCTAAGGATTTTGCCGCAAATCCACAATCAGATGAATCGCTACTTAGAGCGGCAAATTTGGAATACAAGTATTTGAACAAAACTGATGATGCTATTAAGATTTTACAAAATTTGACTGTAAAAGCAAAAATCACTGATATTAAAACAAAGGCTTTTCTGAAGTTAGGGGAAATATACCTTGCCGAAAACAATCTACCTAAAGCAAAGGATCAATTTCGTGCTGTATTAACCCAATATAGCAATATCGATCCTGCTGATGCGAGTCAAGCTCAATATAATTTAGCAATGCTCGAATATTATATTGGCGATTTAGAATCCGCTAAAGTTCAATTCGATAAATTGGGATTAGACCCCAAGAGCCAGGTAGCGAACGATGCCTTAGAATACTCCGGGTTTATAGAAGAAAACAAATCCCATGCCCCCGCATTGGATCTTTACCGAAACGCAGAATTACTCGTTCAGCAAAACAAGCAATTGGAAGCGGCGGAAAAATTTATCGCTGTGGCGGCATCTGCTCAGAAAACCAATATCGGTGAAAAAGCGTTAGTTAATGCCGCCAATATTTATGAAGATGCTAAACAAAAGCCAAAAGCAATCGAAATTTGGAAAAGGCTTGCCGATGAATATCCACAAGGAATATATAGCGATTTAGTTTATTATAATATAGCGAATTATAACTCCGAAGTAAAAAATTACGATGAAGCGATGAAGTATTATAAGAAATTATTGGTAGTTTATCCGCGATCGATTTATGTGGAGGACGCGCGCAAAAAAGCCCGCGCTTTACGAGACGAGAAGAAGGTTACCGGGGTAGAGTAACCGCACTTATTGCCGCGATAGCCGCGGTTTCGGCACGCAAACGGCGAATGCCAAGATTTAGTTTGATTGCAGCTTTAGCGATTTGAGTTAGTTCTTCATCCGAAAAACCGCCTTCAGGTCCAACGAAGAAGCATAGTTTCTTTTTTATTGGAATTTCAATGGTATTCGCTTTCGCACCATTTTCGTCAGCCAAAATAATCTGCTCCGTTTTGCAGTATTCGAGTGCTTTTTCTAAGCTCATCTGTGAATGAATTTTTGGTAGGAGAGAACGTCGGCATTGTTTTATCGCAGCGATAGCTTTGGCTTCCAAACGCGCGACATTGATTTTATCTTTCTGGCTGAACTTAGTTGAAAGCGGAATGAATTCGATTATTCCCAATTCGATAGCTTTTTCCAAAGCAAACTCAAATCGGTCACGATTGGAGAGAATTCCTAGCGCGAGCACGATTTCAGTACCGGTTTCACCCATGTTTTCGATAACTTTGGTTACTTTCAGAGTACAGCTTTTTTTCGAAATAGCAATCAATTCGCCGATTCCGCCGAGGTTTTTGCCGTTCGTTAAATAACAGCTTTCGCCTTCTTTCAAACGAAGGGCTTTGATATGACTAAATTCGGGTTCAGCAATCTCTAATAATTCGGATAGCTTATCGAATTCAGGTGCAAAAATACATTCCATAGCTTAAAATAAATGATAATAATAGTTTCAAAAATAATAAATTTGTATATCAATTTAGAAGTAATTTAAAATTAATATAGAAAAATTTGTAATCAGATGATAAAAGCAGTCGGTATAGTTGATTGTAACAGTTTTTACGCCTCGTGCGAAAAAATCTTCCGTCCGGAGTTGGCGAACAAACCCGTAGTGGTACTCTCCAATAACGATGGGATAGTTATAGCTTTATCGCAGGAAGCCAAAAATTGCGGTATCAAACGCGGCTCCCCGCTTTTCAAGATTAAAGACCTGGTAAAAAGGTATAATGTTCAGGTATTTTCGTCCAACTATTCGCTTTATGGTGATATATCGCAACGGGTTTTCTCGCTGATGGATAGCATAGTTCCCGATATGGAGATATATTCCATAGATGAAGCATTTATAAACTTTACCGATGTAAATTTGGATTTGACTCAGTTTTGCAGAACTCTGCGAATGAAAATCCATAAAGGTATAGGAATACCAACTTCGATAGGAGTAGCCAAAACAAAAACGCTATCCAAAATCGCCAACAAGATAGCAAAACAAGACGCTTCTTTACGTGGTGTATGTGACATAAGCAAGATGGATGACATTAGCTCAATTTTAAAGCGGGTGCCGGTTGAAGATATTTGGGGAGTAGGGTGGAAGCACTCCGAGCGTTTGCGAAAATCAGGAATTGAAACCGCTTATGATTTTTCTCGCGCCAATGAAAAGTGGGTAAAAAAGCACATGACGGTTCAGGGATTGAGGACTCTATATGAACTTCAAGGTAAACCGTGTATAGATTTATCAACAGCGGTTCCTGTGAAGCAATCCATTTTATCATCGCGTTCTTTCGGAAGGATTATCCGAAGCAAAGAGGAAATTTTGGAAGCGGTGGCTTCATATACTGCTCGTGCGGCTGAGAAAATGCGTAAACAATCTTCGGCGGCGAATTTGCTCTATGTATTTTTACGTACAAATCCTTATAGCCAAACACGACAATACCACAATGGTGTGCAGATTCCGCTACCTGTACCGACTTCCTCAACTTCCGAGCTATTGAGTTTTGCCGCGGCAGGAGTGGAACAAATCTATCGCGAGGGTTTTGAGTATCAAAAAGCGGGAATTATGCTTTCGGGATTAGTACCTTGCAATTTAGACCAATTCGCTATGTTCGACCCTGAAGACCGCCAAAAGTTAAAAACTGTTACTGTAGTAATGGATGAAATTAATAAAAAGATGGGGCGCAACACACTATTCTATGCCGCCGCTGGTGTGAAAAAGCCTTGGGATATGCGCCGCGAATTCGAATCACCCCACTACACTACCCGCTGGAAAGATTTACCTAGAGTGAAGGCGGAATAGCAGGTGGATATCTTATTAATTCTTAATCATATTATAAAAATCTGAATTCCATAAATATTTTTTTGAATCAGCTTCATTTTCATCTCCTGTTGGATAAATTCTGTGAACATAGATCAATATTCCATCAATTTTTATATAATAACTGTGGTAAATTGTCCCTTCATATTTATCTTCTTCAACAGCTATATTTTTAAAAGCTGATTCAACTATCTCTTTAGTCTTATCTTTGTATTTGTTTTTTAAAAGCTGAGATGCTTTTGTGATTATGTTATCATAATCTTCCGTTTCTTGATTAAAAATGTATGGTAATAACTCCATCAATGCAGAATTTTGTTTATTTAATCCTAAATAACATCTTGCTTTTGTATATGCTATAAATGCTCTTCTTGTTGGATATGCATTCCCGCAAAAATGGTTAAATGGGCTTTTTTCAGAAAGTTTAATATATTTTAATGCTAAAGAATAATTGTTTCTTTTTAAGTTAATTTCACATAAGCTATTGTAAACATAGTAAAATAACCCTTGTGGACTGAATTTTAAATCCTCCTTATTCAATTTTTCTCCAAAATCAATATAAGTGATGTCTTCATAAAATTTTGGTTGCTTAATTTTAAGAAATATTTGATATAAAGAATCAGCCTTAGCAAAATCATCATTATCATAATAATAATTGGCAGCTAAATATATTGCGTATCCATAATTTTTATAATTCGCTTTCACATTCTTTAAAAAGCAATCATAATAATATGGTACAGAGTCAGTTCGAGATTTATCATATTGCACAAAGTTAGGATAGTTGTCTAATAAATCACCCCTCTTCAAGCAATTATATGCATCTTGCTTTTCACAAAACGCATCTGATTTGAATAAAATGAATAGTATCATTAGTAAAATACCAAGTTTTATTGCTTCCATTTTTTTTTACTTCAAATTATTTCTTCACATTTTAAAAATTTCTTTTTCTTTACTCATTCTCTGGTCATCCAATCTATTCCACCATCTTTCTCTTCAATAATTTTCAATTCAGTGGCATCAATATGCATTTCTATATAATCTTCGGAGCCGGACCATTTATCGCCGGTAGTTTTTTGCACAAAGGAAATATGCCAGTAAAGTCTCTTTAATTCTGGGTCGAATCTCAGCATAAAATAATACTTATCGGTTTTTAATTTTTTGATTTTGCATTGCTTTAAAGCGAGTTCCAAAGCCGCTGTTGGTTTTACAAATTTTTCTCGTTTGTTGTAATTTTCTCTGGGCCACCCAAAATCAGTTACTTGACCATAAGAATCAAGTTCAATTTTAATGCAAAATGCTTTAATTTTTAATTCCGGATCGGAAAGTTGATAAACCAATTGGTATTTTGGCACAGCGTCTCGAATTCTACTCTGAGTAATTGAATCATTTCCAAGCCAATTTTCCAAATCATAATTTACACCTTTAACGAATTTTATATTGCCTGTGAAATCAGTCATCGACTGCTCAAACCAAGAATTGACAATAAATTGAAATTTTGTAGGTAATTGGGATAGAGAATCAACAAATGTTTGATATTGGCCATTTTTGCCGCATCCACAATCTATATCGGTAACAATACTATTTTGCCCATAAGCTTGGCAAATGGAAAGTACCAGAATTAAGAGGATAATAGGTTTTTTCATATTTTCTTTTTCGTTTCTTTTTTCTTTAGAAGTTTTACTGATTCTACGGCTATAAGTGCAAATTCCTTCCATCTGTCTTTGTATGCATAAGGAATTTGCACCCATTCTTTCATAGGTCTGCCGTCCATTGGAGCGAAAAGTTTAGCACCTTCAAAGCTTATGACTTCGTGCAAAAAATCATCATTAAGTTTCACCACAATATCGTCCCGCCAAAACATAGCCGCGGCTTTTCCATTTGGTGTTTTCATACATAATGTGCCAAACATTTTTCCCAATTGCACATCGGGAATTTCATCAACCAATTGATAAAAATACTCTTCTGCTGGAGTCATGGTGATTTTTATCTTTTAATAATAAATTTCTTGTAGTAAACAGATGTTGCTGTTTGAACTTTAATATAATAAACTCCGTCCGGTAAATTATTTCCATTATTGTCGGTTGGTACTAATGATATTTTATTTTGCGTGTTTTGTAAATCAATAGAATTCAATTTATTTCCCATGATGTCATAAATATCAATTCTCGTAATATTTGAGGCACTGGAATTCAATAAAATATCGATATTTTCAGAAACTGGATTTGGAGCAATTGTTATGTTGTTATCAGAATTGTCTTCATTTACTGAATTTGGTGCAGGTTTGAATACACTTTCAGATTGATAAATATATTTCGTTGAATTATCTTGGACAATAACAGACGCATACAAGTCGTAATTCAAGTTACCGGGGATTGCATAATCATATTCATAATGCAAAGTTTCACCTGCTTTTATTGAGAATTTTTCTCCGTTTTTTGGAATTATCTGTCTCATAATATGGTGAAATTCTGACAAACCATTTGATTGTGGGGCATATTTATGATACTTTTCAACTATGAACACATACATATATTTATTGTTCAAATCCACATCGCTGGTTAAATCAACTTTCACATTTCCTGTGGCTCCGTTATTTGTAAAATCAATCACAACTTTTACCGGCGTAGTCGTGGTCATGGTATCAATAATGGAATTCATCGCTGTGGTATCGGTTGGAAAACCCGGATATGAAATATTTGGTGCATTTACTGCATTAATCTTTGCATAAGGGTAAAAAGGTACCGCATAGAAGTTAGACCTGATTTTATACTCCACAGTTGCATTAGAATCTGCAACTCCATTAACAGAAAAATGTGAATAATAGGTTATTGGGATATAATCCGGATGGTTATCCAACCATTTCAACAATATTGGGGCTACATAGGCGCAAGATGGGCACCATACTTCAGTAAATTCTTCAAATACAACGTTGCGTTTGTATTGAGAATATAAGTTAACGTTTGCTATTACAGCAATTAATACTGATAAAAGAGCTATTCTTATTACCGCTCTTTTTCGTTCATTGAAACAAGTAAATTTTTCCATAAGTCAACTCAAAAAAATTAAGATGGGTTCTGAAAAAGAAGTTATTTAATCGTATTTATGAATAACATCATGAACCCTATGAATATTACTCAAAAAACACTATACAAATTTACTAATTTATTTGTAAAAAATTGTTATTTTTTTTAAAAGTAGTGGGTTTTATGCAATTAAAAACTGCCTATTTCTCTGATTTCCACAGAAGTATCTTCTCCCGCTAAAATTGGGCAAGCCTTAGCCATTTCTACAGCAGTGACATAAGATTCAGCATTTATTAGTATATATCCTAAAATTGATTCTTTGATTTCAGTGAATGGACCTTCGGTTATTAAGCCATTGCTATGTAGGACTATGCCGTCTGTGCAAAGATGATTGCCGCCTTTAGCCAATTTACCTTGAGCGTCAATCCAGTTTATCCAATCCATCCAACTGTTATTTCGGTCTTGTGTTTCTTCTTGAGAAACCTTTTCGATAGCCTTGGAATCGGCTCGGAATATTAATAAGTATTCTTTCATAAAAATTAACTCGTAAGACATTAGTTTATTAAATTAGAACTTGATTATTAATCCGACTCCGTTTCCTGTGAAGGCAAATTTAATTTCCGTTTCATAATATAGGGAACTGGTCTGTAAATCTTTGTTATAAATTTGAACAGCTTTTTTCACCTTATTATCCGCGTGAATACTTATTGGGATCCCGACGGCTACTATACCGACACCAATTCCCACCATTGTCCAGTTCGTTTCACCACCACCAAGAGCCGAACCTAGAGGCCAGCCAATCATAAATCCTCCGGCGTACCCTAATATTGTTGCAAATGTATTGGACGTTTCAGCTGATTTTATTTCAGAATATGCTTCCTTATTAGTTCGCATAATGTTACCCATCTTTCTAATATCAATTAGCTTTTCATTGTAATAATATGTATTACCTAAAAATACTTTTTTAATCCTAATGGAATCCTTTTGCGTTTGGCCAAAAGTTGTTGAAATACAGACAAATATAAGAAGTGCTATCGTTAGAACTTTACTCATTTTAATAATTCCTATTATTTATAATATTGACATTCATATCTTTTTTCAGCTAAGAAGTAGCATCTTTCCAACTCGTTTTTTCTGGAATCGTTCACAGTCCATAACAAAAATAATAATTTTATTTTTAATTATGAAGAATAAAATGCAGATATTTATTCTATTATTTTCATTTATGAAGTAAATATATTCAAAATAATAGTTAATAATATTGATTAAAACAGGAAGAGTAGTTGCACTCCGAGAACAGCAATAACAGCACCGGCAATTGAGCGGAAGGAGAGTTTCTCTTTGTAGAAGTAATGTGACAAAGGAAGCATTAAAATTGGTACTGTGGCAAGCAATGTGGATGCTACACCGATCTTGGTATTTATTGCGGCGATGAAACTCAAAGTAATTCCCAAATAAGGTCCAATTATGGAACCAATCGTTACCAATAAAAACAGTTTTTTATCTTTTATGTAGATTTTGATTGGATTTCTATATTGTTTCATAATTATTCCAAGCGGAACAATTATCAGTAATGCGGCTAACATTCTATATAAACTTGCCGTCAGACTGTTTATATCACCCTCTAAGAAAGCCATTTTTGAAAAAACTAAACCGAAGGCTTGTCCGAATGCTCCTAAAAAAGCGAAGATTACGCCATTTGGTGTTACTTTGAACTTCGTTTTTGTTTTAGGTTTTTCCATAACGACCAATGTTATACCTGCCAATGTAAGAGCCATTCCAATAATTATCGGTAATCCTAATGTTTCACCAAGCATAAAATATGCAAATATGGCGGCTACTGCGGGATTGAAGGACATAATGAGCATCGTAATGCGCGGACCAATCGATTTGAAAGACGCTAATAAAAACGTATCTCCCAATACTAAGCCTATTATTCCGCTGATAAATAAGTAAAACATTTGGGTGTTTGTTGTTGAAAATCCTATACTGAATACGAAAATTGTTAAAAGCAATAATAATATTGCTAAAATTAATCTATCTATATTAAGTTGTATAACTCCCAATCTTATAGTCGCTTCCGTAAAGAGAAAAGAAGAAAACGCCCATAGTATAGCTCCCCCGAGAGCCGCAATTTCACCAATAAATGGCATATTGTTCCAATTAAAAAAGAACAAAATTACTACTAAATTGCGAGTAATTTGTATTTTTGACTTTATAAATTTTGCAAATACTGAAAATCGATTATGAAAATCCCGGAAATAAAAGAAATAACTCAATATAAAAATCCTATTATGGATATTTTTAAATTAAGTGATAATATAAAAGCTTTAGTTTTAGAAAACGATTTACAACCAATAGCACAATTGACAATCGCCTTTTCAAGCGGTTCGGTGATAGAACCGATACCCGGATTGGCAAATTTTACGATGCAGATGATTTTACAGGGTACAACTACAAAGACTGCCGAGCAGATAAGCGAAGTTGCTGAAAATAAGGGTATGAAACTGTCATCGAAAGCATCCTGGGACGAGTCTTACATCACAGTTACCTTTTTAGCGGAATTTTCAGAAACAGCTTTCGGGCTAATCGCTGATTGCTTGCTGAACCCAAAATTCAATGCCAATGAAGTCGAAGGGATGAAAATCAAAACATTGTCCAATTTAGAAATGCGTTTATCAGAGCCTGAATATACTGCGCATTTAGGCTTTTCTTATAACTATTTTAATGGTCATAGCTACGGTCATCCGCATTTAGGAACAAGACAATCTATAAGTTCCATTACAGTTGAAGACTGTAAAGAAATGTATAGAAAATTAATGCTCGGCAAAATTTATATAATAGCCGCCGGAAATATTAATAAAACGCAAGTTGAAGACTTTGGTGATAATCATCTTACATTCAATTATCATCCTGAAGACAACGGAGTGTCATCTTTTTTGGGTAATCAGGATAATAAGATTTACTTAATCGAAAAGCAAGGTGCGGCGCAATCTTATCTTTCTATGGGTATTCGCGCAATTGGTAGGAAAGAAGAAAATTATCCGCAGTTTCAATTGTTAAATACTGTCTTTGGCGGATATTTCGGTTCTCGATTGAATAAAATTATACGCGAAGAAAAAGGATTTACTTATGGAGTTCACACTTTCAATGATGCTCGAAAATACTCATCGGTTTTAAGAATATCGCTTGGAACATCACCGGAACATCTTGGCGAAATAATGAATATTATAGAAGCGGAAATTGAAAAATTGAAGATGACTTTAATCAGCGAAGAAGAAATCTTGACAGCAAAAAATTACATAGCAGGCTCATTTTTAAGAAACTCGGAAACAGTTTTTCAATCTGCATCGTTGATGTTATCAACTTTAATTAATGAAATACCTATCGATTTTTATGAAACATTCATCAAGAAAATTGCTGTAACCACGCCGGAAGACTTATTGAAAACTGCACAAACGGTTTTGAATGATTATAAATACACAATGGCAATATCAGGTGATATTGCCGCTATGAGTGACTCGTTAAAATCGTTTAAAAATAAAGAAGTATTCGCTTTACCGGATTTATAGCAGGGCTAAGCCGTCCATTTCTTTCGGTTTTTCGATTCCCATTATTTTACAAAGGGTAGGGGCGACATCTGCTAATTTGCCGTCCTTTATTGTATTGAACTGTGTGCCGATATATAGACACGGAACAGGATTATTCGTATGAGCTGTGAAAGGCGAGCCATCGGGATTAATTGTTATTTCCGCATTTCCGTGGTCGGAAATTAAAAGTACATCATATCCATTCGCTTTAGCTGTTTCTATTACAATAGACAAACACTTATCAACCGCTTCGCAAGCTTTGATTATGGCAGAATAAACTCCGGTGTGTCCAACCATATCGCCATTTGCGAAATTTAAGCAGATGAAATCATATTTTTGTGATTCGATTTGTTCTTTTACAGCGTCAGTAACCAAATATGCGCTCATTTCAGGTTGCAAATCATAAGTTGCAACTTTTGGTGAATTAATTAAAATTCTATCCTCACCCGGAAAAACTTCCTCTCTGCCGCCTGAAAAGAAAAAAGTAACGTGCGGATACTTTTCGGTTTCCGCAATACGCAACTGTTTCATACCTAATACCGACAAATATTCGCCAAATGTCATTTGTACGTTCGGTTTTTCAAATATAGGTTCCACATTAACAAAGTTTTCATCATATTGAGTCATTGTCAAATACTTAAGATTTAACGTATGCATTCCGTTTTGTGGAAAATCTTTTTGAGTCAATACTGTTGTCAATTCTCTTAATCTATCGGTGCGATAATTAAAGCAAATTACTACGTCGCCTTCGGAAATGGTTGCTATTGGGTCACCATTTGGCTGAGTAATAACCACCGGTAATATAAACTCGTCGGTTACACCATCATCATAAGATTTCTTAATAGCATCGGTTGCGCTTGAGTCTTTGGAACCAATTCCATTAACTAACAAATCATACGCTACTTTAACACGTTCCCATCGTCTATCTCTATCCATAGCGTAATATCTGCCGCAAACGGATGCGATTTGTCCGGTTGAATCAGCTAAATGTTTTTCTAGTTCCTGAATAAAGCTCAAACCACTTTTTGGGTCGCAATCCCTTCCGTCAGTTAACGCGTGTACATATACTTTTTCAAGGTTATAATCTTTAGCAATTTCGCAAAGATGATATAGGTGTTTTTCCTGGCTATGAACTC
Source organism: bacterium (assembly GCA_037127915.1). GTDB lineage: Bacteria > Bacteroidota > Ignavibacteria > Kapaibacteriales > UBA2268 > JBAXXL01. The sequence goes on along the minus strand of JBAXXL010000037.1, from coordinate 23,249 downwards.
CGCCATCAGAAACTAAGCCAATCAAATGAACAGCTTTGTTATTTTCTTTTGCATATTTATATGCATTTACCAAAGTAGGAATATTTCTAACTTCATTATTTTCAATGGCAAGGTTTATACGTACCAAATCTTGGTAAATTACCCGACCTGCCCCAATATTCAAATGCCCTACTTCGGAATTTCCCATTTGTCCATCGGGTAAACCAACGTATAACCCATAAGATTTGAGAGTTGTATTTGGATAATGAGCTAATAAATTATCGTAATATGGCGTATCAGCTGAGTAAATGGCATCAGATTTATCTTTCTTTCCGATTCCCCAGCCGTCTAAAATTATAAGCGCAACTTTCTTCATTTATCTGTATTATCTATATTTTGGTTAAATTAAAAAACTGTCGAAGACAGTCGAAGACAGTCGAAGACAGAAAAAGAGCGGTTTCTTTTGAAAACCGCTCTGTCAAAAATATTAGAATGGCGGTATGCCATGCTTTTTGTTTGGTAAAAGTTCAGCTTTGTTTTCTGAAATTTGCAAAGCGTGTTTAATATGTTCACGTGCTTCATCAGGAGGAATAACCGAATCAACATATCCAGCCGCGGCGGCTTTGTATGGATTAGCAAATTTTTCGGTATATTCTTTGACCTTTTCTTGGCGCATTTCTTCTGGATTAGCAGCTTCCGAAATTTCCTTCCGGAAAATAATGTTAGCGGCTCCTTCAGGGCCCATAACTGCGATTTCTGCAGTTGGTAAAGCAAATACAAAATCAGCTCCAAGGTGCTTAGAGCACATTGCTATATAGCCACCACCGTAAGCTTTTCTAAGAATTAAAGTAATCTTTGGAACGCTTGCCTCACTATAAGAATAAAGCATCTTAGCACCGTGGCGGATTACTCCGGCGTGTTCTTGGTCAATACCAGGTAAATAACCCGGTAAATCAACCAAAGTAAGTAAAGGAATATTAAATGAATCGCAGAAACGGACAAAGCGGGCGGCTTTATCGGACGAATCAACATCCAAAACGCCTGCTAAAACCATAGGTTGGTTGCCAACGATACCGACAGATTGGCCATCGATACGTGCAAAACCGATTACGATATTTGCCGCAAACAATTCTTGTATTTCAAAGAAATCTGAATCGTCAACAATACAACGAATGATATCGCGTACGTCGTAAGGTTCTGTGGATTTCTCAGGAATAATGTTATTTATGTCGTAAATTGGTTTCGGTGGTTTAACTGGGAATGATTCTGCTTTCTTTCTGTTGTTCCAAGGAATGAATGAAACAAGCTTTTTGATTTGTTCGAAACATTCTTGCTCACTTTGTGAGTAGAAGTGTGCATTACCGGTGATTTCTGCATGAACTCTTGCACCGCCCAAATCTTCCATTGAAATTTCTTCACCAAGTACTGTTTTGATTACTTCAGGACCGGTGATAAACATTTTAGAAACTTTATCAACAACAAAAACAAAATCGGTTAGTGCAGGAGAATAAACCGCACCACCGGCACAAGGACCTAAAATAACGGAAATTTGCGGAATAACACCGGAAGCTCTTGTGTTTCTATAGAAAATCTCGCCATAACCGGCAAGAGAATTTACTCCTTCTTGGATGCGTGCGCCACCTGAATCGTTAATACCAATAAGAGGAATACCTAACTTTACAGCATGGTCCATAATCTTGGTGATCTTGCGTGCATGTGCCAAACCCAAACTACCACCGGCAACTGTAAAATCCTGAGCATATATGCAGATAGGATGTTTGTTTATCATACCGGTTCCGGTTACTACACCATCGCCCGATAGATATTTTTTATCCATACCAAAGTCTTCTGCTTGATGCTCAACGAACATATCGTATTCGTGGAACGAGTTAGGATCTAATATCGCTTCGATTCTTGAGCGTGCCGGCAATTTTCCCATTTCAATTTGTTTTTTAATGGCTGATTCACCGCCGCCTTGTTTAAGTGTTTCTTGCTTTCTAAATAAGTCAATAATTCGTGTCACTAAAGACATAACTATCTCACTAATGATTAAAAAATAACTTTCCATAGACGATAAAATCAAACGATATTTTATCGTTTATGATTTTATTTTAAACTACTATTTCTTCTACGAAAAGACGTTTTGCTATCTCGTAGCCGATAAAATCAGGCTGTCCGTTAAGATACAAAGATATTGGACCAAGGAACGGTTCTTTCTTTTGTACGTCCAAAACAGTTCCCGGAATATACCCTTTTTTCTCAAGATAATCTACTATTTCATTATTCGTATCGTCCAATCTGCGGATAATTACTTTTCTTCCCGGTTCTACATCGGATAATAATTCCACCTTTTCTACAGGCATTATTAATTCAGCGGATGGTATTGGTTTTCCAAATGGGCTATATTTAGGATGTCCCAAAAGGAGGTCTATACGATGAATAAAATAGTCCGAAACGGAGAAATCTATAGCAGAAGATTCTGTATGAATTTTCGACAAATCGTAGTGTAAAACTTCTTTCAAAAAAGTTTCGATTAATCTGTGCCTTCTTAAGATTTTCAAAGTTGTTTCCATACCGCTTTTCGATAAGACTACACCTTTATAAGAATTATAAACTACAAGATTTAGCGAGGACAAGCGTTTGAGCATTCCTGTTACTGATGCTCCGGATATATTGAGTTCCTTGGCTATACTAGTTGTTGTAACCGGTCGCCCTTGGTGTAATTTGAATATTGTTTTTAAGTATTCTTGGATTGAAGAACTTAACATTATATTTATTCCTTAAATTTATTTTAATTTCGTTATAGCATATCTAAAATTTTCTGTTTAGCTTCCTTTAATGCTTCTTCAGCAGATTTTTTCCCATATAATACTTCTACAGCCGCTTCTTCTATAATTGGTTCGATGTCGAGCCATTTAGGATTCATCGGGGTCATCCGTGAGTAATTTAATTGTTGGGCAAATACTTTTTTGTTAGCTAAAAACAAAATTTCGCTCGAATTATAATATTTTTTGTCAGCAGGGAAACCGGCAACGTTAATTTTTTTACAGAATTTAGAAGAATTAATTCCATCGGTCATATAACGGATGAATTTTTCGGCTAATTTAGGATTCTTTGAGTTATTGCAGATGGATAAATATTCGCCACCCGCGAAAGAAATTCCTTTATTGCCGTTAACTTCGGGCATTAGTAATGTAGCATAGTTTAGTTTTGGATTCTCAGTACGGATTCTATCAATCATCCACGAACCGGAAAAGCAAAATGCTATTTTACCCTGCACAAAACCGGCATCCAATTGGCGCTGGGTTTCAATCAATCCATTTCTCGATAAACTGCAATACATTTCAAGAGCTTTGATATTTTCGGGGCAATCCAAAATTAGTTTGCCTTTCTTATCGAAAACTCCACCACCGTAAGACCAAAACATTGGTAGTAATTTTTTGTATAATTTATGTGCGTCTGAACCGGTTATTCCTATTCCGTAGTAACCATTTCCGGTGTTTGCTTTGTCGCTGTACAGCAGTAATTTGTCATAAGTCAAAGCTGAATCAGAGTTTATTTTAATACCAACTTTTGTGAGCAAATCAAGATTTGCGAATAACACTCTTGTGTCAACTACCCAAGGTAGGGCATAGAGTTTGTTTTTCCAAAAAGAGGGTTGTAGAGAAAAATCCAAAAATTGATTGCGTGCTTCTGTTGCATTGTCTAGTTCCTTTAGCACTCCCACGCTTGAAAATTGAGGTACCCAATCGGAGCCTAATTCTAAAACATCGGGAGCTGTGCCGGAATTGAATGCGGCTAAAAGCTTAGTTTTGCCATCAGCCCAACTAAGTAAACTAACATTTACCCTACAAGAATTAGCTTTCTCAAAATCCTGGACTAATGAATCGATTAAACCTTTTTGGTAAGGCTCGCTCCAAAAATGCCAGAATTCTATTTCGTTACTGCTGATTGGTTTGTTATTGTCTTTTGTACAGCCGATTATTGAAATCAAAACGAAGATTATTATTATTATTTTTTTCAAAGTTTTACCTTGAGTACACATTTTCTAAAATACAAAATTACACATTTATTTAATATAATAAAAATATTTATTATAATCGGTTAAATCATTAATGACAATTAACGCTTTAGTCCTAATTTTTTTATTTAAAATAACTTTAGTAATTTTGAAATATTAATTTTACAATATTAACGAATGAACAATGAATATAATCTATTCAATTTTATTTAATTTAATGATATTTGTTTTAGCGGCAATATCTTTTTTATTAGTCAATGATAAATTTAGGAAGAATTTTTGGAAGACACATCTGGTGTTAGGCTGGTCATACTTCATAATTTCGTCATTCATAAGTATTTATATAGTTGTGAATACTTTTCAGAGGTCTTATGGTCATATTGCAGAGTCGGGAATGAGGATTGCCGCTCTGTTATGGCTATTCTATCTTATTCAAGGATTTCGCTTTATGCTGAAGCGTCGGGTTTTCGCACATCGAATTTGGATGAAAAGAGTATTATTTATGAATTTGGCTGTTTTATTGGCTCCGATTTTACTTGCGGTATTCGAATTTTTTGGCGATGATTTTCCGCTATACATAGCATTGTCTTATACGCTAAACGTTGTTATTATGTTAGTGGTAAGTACTATAGTATTAAATAAAAAGCAAATTGTCATAAAGAATTAGTGTTTTAGTTAAACTCTATTATGTTATTCCTTTGTTGAAAACTTGTCTGAAAAACGACTTATGTGGCATAGAAATTGTAATTAAAAATACATAAAAATACTGTGAAAATCGAAATATAAACGAGTAATAAATGGATATCAATAATTGCACTATAATCGGAATTGATGGTGGCGGCACCCACACAAGAGGCGAATTATTTAGAGCAGGCGAAAAAATAGTTAAGGTAAAGTCAGGAACAACACGCATAGGAGCGGTCGGAGTAGGCGAATCGAGTGAAAGAACACTAAATGTTATTATGGATTTATGTCGTCAAGCGGCAATCAGTCTGAACGAAGTGGACGCGATTGTTTTTGGTGTTGCCGGAGTTTGGCTGGAAGAAGAAAAACGCCGAAGTCAACAGCTTATTAAAACTCTTGCCTGCGGTCAATATATCGATATTAATAATTTGGTTGTTACAAGCGATGCAGAATTAGCTTTAGAAGGAGCTTTTACCGGTGGTGATGGCATTATAACTATTATCGGAACCGGTTCGATAGCTTTGGCTAAGAATAAAGATAAACCATTGGAAAGATGCGGCGGTTGGGGAGTTGAATTGGACGACGAAGGAAGCGGAGCGTGGATAGGCCGCGAAGGTCTGACAGCTGTTGTTCGTGCATTAGACGGCAGGGGAAAGCCTACAGCCCTAACACAAAAAGTCGGTGAATTATACCATTCCATTGATTTAGAAAACCCGCGTACTATTGTAAAAGCTTACAATGAAGGTGCTTTTGAATACCAGATGCTTACACCGTCAGTCATGCAATGCGCTGAAAACAAAGACGAAATCTGCCTGAATATTATCAATCGTTCGGCAAAACATTTGGCTGAATTACCCAATGCATTACTTAAACACTATAAATCTAAAACAGTTGATGTAGCTTTGATGGGCGGGATAATCGAAGCCGATACATTATTAGCTCACTTACTGGTCGAAGAAATTCACAAAAATGAGAAAATCAAATTAGTTCAACCGCAAGGCTCGGCTATTGATGGTGCTATTGCAATAGGATTTAGAGCAATCCAGCAATCAATGATTTAGGGTTTAGGGGATAGGGTATTGGGTATGGGATTTGGTCATTCCCGCGAAAGCGAGAATTCATCATCGACCAATTTTGAATTTTGGATTATGAATTTTGAATGGGGAAGAGAAGAACCCCACCTAAATCCTCCCCGGCGGGGAGGACTTGCCAAAGTCGTTTATAGTTATAAGTTATAAATTATGAGTTATAAACCGTAGGGATAGGTCGTGACCTGTCCGTCTTCGTAATTCGAAATTCATTCTTCACCCTGAAAGCCTGCAACAAAATAGCTTGGCGGCAACGCCCCAAGTTGCGATAAGTGATGCACATTCAGGCTGTAAGCCTGACAATGCTACCGCTAAACATATCCCAATTTCAAGAGCAATGCCGTGAGTTCGTCCTGCGGAGCTGTGGATGCTGGCGGTTAGGTCGGATTGCTAAAGTGCCAGGATTTGGTGATTATTAATTGATTAAATTGATTTAAACCATTATAATTTATGGGCTCCCAAACAAATCCGATTGAATCCAATTTTTCTATTTTGTCCTCGGATAAATCGCAATCAATTTCGCCCCTTCTTATCCTTCTTAGTATATCTACCCATTGCCATAATAATTGATTAATATGTGACTTTACAACGCAATGACCGTTACGTTCTTTGAATTTTATTAGTTCTTGATAATTATGTTCCCATATAGCATCGCTCGATTCCAAATCAAAACCTATTTGAATCAATCCATTTATTTGCCAATTGTGTAATGTGTTTCTATTCTCTATTAGATTGTAAAACCATTTAGCAAAAGGCAAATCCTTCTTCCATCTTTTTGGAACATAAAAATTACCATATTCAAGCTGGTATTTTTGTAATTTATAAAGATTTGATTCCCATTCATAAAGAAAATCGGGTTTCTTTGAATTGAAATTAAACTCTACTTTATCAAGTAATTTTAATTTATCCAATGGAAGCATACCTGTTTTAAAACTATTACGCTGGATTGCACACCACGCATTAAGCCCCTTGATATGATTCTGTTTATAAGGGTCATTATAATATTTGATTACAAAACAATAACCGTACTCTTTATAAAATATTTTCAACTTTTTATACATAAGATCCCAAATATAATTATAGTTTGACCAATCGAATCCCAAATCATCAAGTTGTTTAACTTTGCATTGACTTAATTTTTCTTTGAAAGGGCGCAAATTGTGAAAATAATTTGCAATATGGCCAAATTCCTCATCATATCTTGAAACATTACTATGACCGTAGATTTTAATGAAATCAAGTAATAATCTAATATTTTCATTCCAATTTTTTTCTAATCTGATAAAATCAAAACCTGCTGTGAGAAGTAGATTGTTTTTCCATTCGCTAAGATTACCATCATTTATAAGTTGTGCCTGCTCTTCCGCCCAAACGAATAAGTGTTTATATTTTGGTAGGTAAAATCTGCTTTCCTCAGTTTTTGGAAATCTGAGATGACCAAATTCCTCTTTAAATTCAAGCGATAATTTATAATTATCCATCCAAATACTATCCAATTCTTTCTGCGTTAGACCATTTTGGTCAGTAGATTCGCTATTTATTATATTATTATTTTCATTTGACATAAATTTAATCCATTAAAAAATATGTGACACGGAATGAGTGTATATTTCTGTTGGGTCTAATTCCCAATTAAAGCCAATTGAATCGAGACGCTTAACTTTTTCCTTTGCTAATTTATTTTTGTTTTTCCTCATTGCATATACCCACGTACCAAGTCCCCAAATTTCGGAATATTTAAGCGGAACATTGCAATGTCCATTCTTACACTTAAATTCCAATAAGTTATTGTAATTCTTATCCCAAGTGCTTTTAACCACTACCCAATTAAAACCAATTGAATCCAATAATTTAATTTTATCATCAGTTAATAGAGTATAATTACCTAATCTTTTCAATTTTCTCATCCTAAAAACCCAGCTTGAAAGCTTCTCATCTTCCGGTTTGGCTTTTGTGACTGAAAAATGTCCGTGAGTTCTTTTAAACTCAACAAGTTCACGAAACACATTTTGCCATTTTTCGGTAATGGAATTCCAAACGAATCCTTCATTATTTAGTCTATCTAAATGACGAATTTTGTATGGAGTCGATCGTAAGCTGTTTACCCAAAGTCCTAATGATGGTTTTTCAGGAAATATTTTAGGTACTAGAACGTGACCGTATTTTGCTTTAAATTCCAAAAAATCAGCGAACTGCTTTTCGAACATTGTTTCTAAAGGTTCAATATCTAAGTTAACCGAAAGGAGCTTGCTTTCACGCCATTCCGCAATTTTACCCTTCTTTATGTATTGTCGCTGTGTAGCAACCCAAGAACCTAATCTTCTTTCCCAAAAAGGATATTCCGGATATTTATTACGATTAGGAACGTTTACGGTTCCATATAAATCCCTATATTTCAGAAGTTCGTTGAAGCGTTCTTCCCACCGAAGGTCACTTTTTAATTGTCTTATATAACTAAGCATTTTTTTCCTACCTCCCCTCCACAATTTTTATTTCTTCGTCTGTCAGCCCATACAGCTCATAAACTAATTTGTCTACTTGCTGTTCCAAATCGCTTGTGTCGGCTGTTGGGTCGGATTGCTTGAGAGTGAGGCTTTGGTGATTATGCATATTTTTTTTAATTTTTATAATAATTATTTTTTTATTTCAAATATTTTTATTAATTTTGAATTAATTCGTATATACGAAGGTGGATGGTTTGACCATCGGGGCTTTTCAAAGCCCTTTTTTTATATCATTTTTCTTCCCGAACCTTTTATTATACCTTTTCTAGAGTAGTATTTATCTTGTAAAATTTTAATTATTTCGGATGCAAACGGTGCCAATACCTTCGTTATAAGTCCCTTTTCTAAAAGAATTTCATCTCTACTTGGATGCGCAATCAAATCTGCTAACTGTAACCCGGAAATATTATTTTGTTTAGGTTTTACTTTTAATTCTTTACTCGTTAAACAATTTTGTATTATTTCTTTTGACATATAATTGGTTCCAGTTTCAAATAACCCATTAAAAGATTTTTTTAAACGCATATCTTCCTTACCACCCCTCGATTCAGCCATAACATCGCCTACTGCGTTATTCTGTCTTAAAAAAAAACAAAATCTCTCAATCAAAACCGCAAGGCAATAATGATAGGGGTCATATCTCCAAGTGGTATATAAATCTTTGTGGCTTTTTTTATCAATGCAAACGGAGATGACTGTATAGTCCCAATTTTTCAATTTTTCTAATAAATCACAATCAAATTGCTTTTGAATCCCAGGATCTTTTAAAACATCATATTGGTTTATCCTATTGACCATTTCTTTTCGATGGAATATAATTGGCTCATCGGGATGATATTGAAAATACTTCTTTTTCAACTCTTCTATTTCAGGATGAAGAATTTCGGCAGAATATTTCAGTTCTAAAATTATTCCTGTTAAACTTAAAAATCTATGATTCGGATTTTCGGAAGTTTCCAAACCCGGATTACCGCATTCATCTATGTACATTCGGTATTTCATATAATTAACTCTAATTCTTCTAAATTTGTTAAAATTCTATAAGCAAATTAATAATATTAATTTATGCAAAGCAAAACAATTATTAACATTTTATCAACACTCTAAGCATTTTTTTTCCTACCTCACCTCAACTATCTTAATTTCTTCTTCAGATAAATCATAAAGTTGATAAACCAGCTGGTCTATTTCACGCTCGAGTGCGGAAGTATCGGCGGCTGGGGCGGATTGCTCATCGTCCTTGGCTTTTCTGAGGACAGCAAGGACTATCAGGATTTGTCCGAAGATTTCACAAAACTCAAACTTACAAAATTATTCTTAAAAAACACAATGCCTAATTCTATAAACAACTCGTTCGCATCCTCGGAATCCTTATCGTCCTTGGAGATTCTCTACCTCCCCTCCACAATTTTTACTTCTTCATCTGTTAAATCATATAATTTATATACAAGCTTATCAATTTCTTGTTCTTCGGCGGTTGTGTCTTCATTATTTTCTTTCTTAGCAAGAATTTTATCTACCAAATTAATAAAGGGTTGTTGCTGTTCATAATCAATATGTGGTATAAGAAAATTTCTATAATCACTCAAACTAAATGCCGGGAAATCATCTCTTTGCCCACAAGTATTAAAGTTCACTTGTACATATGAGTAAAAAGTACTATTTAATATGGCTAATAGATAACTATAACTATATTCATTGTTCAAATTATAAATTGCATAAAGATTCTTTTTAAAAGCATATTCTTCATTTAATAATGTAAATTGCAATCTAAATTGTCTGCTAATTATTTGCCTTCCAAGAATTTTTTCGCATTTGAACAAATCTATAGGTTTGTTTTCTCTTAATTTAGAATAATCTACATAAACGGTGTTATTTGAGTCTTCAATTTTATATCTATAAACTTGATGGTTAAACCATTTAATATATGAATCACCTTCGTTTTCTTTGTAAAGTTCAGATTCATTTGGCGGTAATGATCCACGTTGTACATCCGCAATTTCTTCTAATTTTTTTGACTCGCATTGCAAATATCTTTTATAAATTTCTAAAAGCTTAGGATTAGTAAATATAGTTTTATTGCTATCTAATTGCCAATCAGTATAATTAAAATAGTTATAATTAATTGGCGAATCGAAGCTTTCTCTAATTCCAAATTGAAATGTTCTTGGCCGAATAATTCGATTATGGAAATTTGCGACTAAAATTACCGTGTCAACATAAACATCAAAAATATTGTAAGGTAATTGGATAATTTCAAGTATTGAATTGTTCGTTAATATTTCTTCACGCATTTTAAAATAGTTATTACCAGACAACCATGTATTTGGAATTATGAAACTAACGTAACCTACTCTCTTTGATGATATTGACTTTGATAATTCAAGAAATGCTGTATAAGTATTATTATTACTTAATGACCAAATATTATTTGTTGAAATTCCTTTTAGTAAGGTCATATACGGCGGATTACCTATCACCACATCAAATCCGACGAAGTTGCCGTCGTCGTCCAGCACTTCGGGGAATTCGAACCGCCACTCGAACGCGTTTTCGTATATTTTGTTGTTCTTTATTTCGTTGAGTTCGCTTTCGAGTTTTTGTATTTCGTCAGTCAGCTTTTTGATTTCCTTTTCCCAACGTGCTTTTTCGGTTTTGGTCTGCTCGAAAAGGTTTGTCTGTGTGGTCAGTTTCGTCAGTTCGTCTTTCCTTTTTTGCAGTTTCAGCACGCGGCTGTCGTTGGCTTTTACTTCCGTTTCGAAATCGCCCTTTATTGTGTCAATCAACCGCTCCATTTCGCGCTTTTCTTCTTTGGTTTTCGCGTTGCGGTAGCTCATTATGGCGAGTTTGTAACTGCCTATTGTCCAATTGCTGTGCTTGAGCGCCGCTTTAATATCCGCATCCAAAGCGTAGCGGCTGATAAGCGAATTCCCGCATTTGATATTTATGTCAATATTCGGCAGTGTTTCCAACTCCATTCGGTTTCTTGAAGTCCCCTCTACATTTTGGAGAGGGGATTTAGGGGTGAGGTCTTGATTCAATTTAGGGTTGAGGTCTCTTGAATTCTCATCTTTATAATAAGCATTTTTCAACAACTCAATCCAAAGCCTTAAACGGCAAATTTTTACCGAGTTCGGGTTTATATCCACACCGAACAGGCAGTTTTCGATTATTGTCTGTTTCTCGTGGAATAGTGCCGATTGCACCCGCTGGCTTTCCTTCAGGTTCGGGTTATATTCAAATATTTTTCCTTCTTCATCCGTTACAACCAGCTCGTCGTTCGCCACTTCGATATTGTAATCCCTTAGCTTGCGCCCGTCTCTATCGAGCAAAATCCCGAGTTCACTCTTTATTGCTATAATTTCGTTAAGCGCCGAAACCAGAAAGTGACCGGAACCGACAGCAGGATCACATATTTTGAGCGAATTCACGATTTTGTTGGCTTCATTCAAATCACTTATTTTGTTATAGAGTGAGTTCAAATCGGGGCAATCCCATCCTTTCGCCTCATTAAATTTCTGCAATACCGCACGGCGAATCGTTTCGCGGCACATATACATCGTTATAAAGCCCGGAGTGAAGAACGAACCGTCTTTATAACCGTTTATCTTCTCGAAAATCAAACCCAGAACAGAGGCGTTTATAAGTCGTTTATTATCTTCCTGAATTTCCTCCGAACCTTCGCTCGCAAAATTGTACGCGTTCAAAAATTCAAATATATATTCGATTATCGTGAGCGAACCTTTGCGCTTTCCGCCAACATTATCTTTTATAACCGAAGTGCTTAAAAGCGGCAGTTCACCATCCTTCAACTGTCCGATGAAAAAACAACTGTGCTCCAGTTCGGTCGGTTCGAAAAGTGATGAATTTAGATATGGGACGGTAGGGAAGAGCCGTTTCATTTCGGCGTTTCTTTCTTCAGGTTTGCGCGCCAAGACACTGAAAAACAAACTGTTCAGGTCGTCAAAATTCTTAACTTTATCTATATTCAAAAATGCGTATTCAGCGTTGCCTTTGTTGTACTTGATTAATTGCGCTTCCAGAAGTTTCAGGAAAAGTATGCGGTTAATCCAGGTAATTGATAATTCCAACGCCACGTTAAAGATTTGTTCTTTGTGGTCGGCACCGAACTGATGCGCATTTTTCAGCCACGAAATTTTATCGGTAGCGTCCAATTGTTCAATAGCGTTTTCGATTAATGAGTTCCGATTCCGTTCACCTTCTTTTTTCCGCTCAATCAACTTTTTTGAACCGTCCTTTGTTTCCGTCAGACCGATAATGTGAAGCAATTCAGAATAAAACGCCTTATCCAGTGAATTGCTGTCGTTTGCAAACGGCAGTTTCAATAGATTTTCAGGCGAGAGAAGTTTGTATAAGGCTATCAGTACATTGTCGTCGCTTTTACTGGCATTGCGAAGCGGTTTTTCATATTCGCGGATGTCGAAATAAGCAAATGGAATTTCGGCGGTAATTGCATCAATTGCAGGTTTTGCAATCTCTTTATAAAAGAAATCGGTTTTTATGCCCGATAAACGGCCTTCTTCAAAGTCAATGAATTGTTTAACCAACGATTTGTTTTGAGCAAAATGCTTTTCGAAAATTTGCGCGTCGAATATGAACCATTCATAAATATTTGTGGCTATCAGATGCTTGATTTCCAGATTGGTTTTTGTGATTCTTTCCCGCAAATAGTAAAGCACAAGTTCTTGAAAAGCTTTTGCATTTAGATTGTCTTTGCTTATCATTTCGCCTTTATTTCCCGGGCGTTTCGCTTCGATTATTACTCCGACTGTGCTTTTCGCATCTTTGCCATTATGGATAACAAGGTCAATACTTTCTTTGGTATTGATTTCGTTCGTATCTTTGTAATATGTATCGCGAAGAAAATTAAGTATATGATTCTTTTGGTTTTCCTCTCGTTCAATTTCATCAATTTTACCGAGCAATCTAATTAGATTATCTTTAAATAATTCAATTTCAGGCCTATTGGGTTTGACCTTTAGAAATGCTTTATTTAGTGCTAATCTCGGTTTAAGAATATTTAAAATCATAACAAACGACCTATAATACTTTTCAACTTTTTTTAATTTCGCATTTCTTCAAAAATGCACCATACTTTATTCAAACTTAACAAAATAAATGCGTCATTTGCAAGCGTTATGTAACGATTGTGGAAAACTTTCACATTTTGCTTTAAGTGGCACAAAAATTAACTGCCGGCGGGGCATCTCTACTCCGCTCGATGACCTCCCAAAGTGGGGCGTGGGGCATCTCGTTTCTATTCACTTTCAACCACTACGTGGTTGGCATTTCTTTCTTATACCCCATTTTTCAGAGGGGGCTATGGGGGGGGCAATCAATTACGAATTTCAAATTACGAATTACGAAGACTGACAGGTCACGACCTGTCCCTACAGTTATAACTCATAACTTATAACTCATAACACGCTCAGAACATTTATCCTGCAGCTCAACTCTCCCAAAGTGCAACCGTAAGAAACCGCCCAACGCTCAAGGTCTTGCTTCGCCTGTTCGTTCATTTCCCAAAGCTCTATCGTCCAGGTAGCTGATTTTGGGACGAAGCGCAGGCGAATCCACCCGCGCTCAATCGCCTCGGCCATTAGTTCACGGCGGGCTTTTCCTTCCCATCCGGGCTTTTCATTGTGAGCGCGGTAGCGAGCCAAATACTCCTCACGAGTGATTCCAAAGAGTTCAGTATGCTCCGCCATAAAGTTTATATGGCTGAGCGGTACTGTGTAAATGCTTCCTTCCGGCGCAATCCAGTACGCTTGGCTCTTCCGAGTTTGATTGGTTTTCATAACTTACTCCAGAGCATCGGATAGTTCCATATCAATTTCGATTCCAAGTCTTTTTTGCTCTGCTCTTATTCTCTTGTGAAACTCCACTTGTGTTTCATGTATCTCTGAATTTAATATCAGTTCTGCTTCTTCAAATACAAGCACTGCCGCCCATCCACTTTCATCAGATACTGTAATTATCTGAATTAACTTTTGGTCTTTATCTTTATATGCGGTGTACATAAATTTTTATCCTATTTATTATTTATTAAATTTAGTCAATCAAGTATGATTGACCCAACTATAAATCACTTGCTTGGTGGGACAAGCATCCCTGCTTGTCTTCCAAAACTGAAGATTGTTCCATATCAATTTCGATTCCGATACATCTCAATTCCGCTCTTTTCTTCTGATGAAACTTCAGTTCAGTTTCACGTATCATATTGCCTGCTATCTGTTTCCCATTTTTATAAATAAATGCCGCTGTCCCTAAATCATCATCGTCCATAGTAACGAACTTGATTTCGTCTCCATTTCTTTCATATGCTGTTATCATTATTTTTCCCTAATAAGTTGCTGATTATTTGTTTTTGCTTTTAGTTTCATTTCCTTTGCCAGTTCATCTGTTTTGCGATCAACAAGTTGCCAAAAGTAACATCGAACGGTTTTCGGAACAGTATAACCGCAACATTTTTCCTCAATCGTCTGAATTTCCGGTTCCATCTCGCGTAATGCCTTGTAAATCAATTCCTGCTTTTTGTCTCTGTATTTACTGTCCAATTCCATCTTCATCGTTTCGATAGGTTTAATTTCCTTTTGGTATTGCAGAACGGGGATTTCGCCGCTTTTGAACTTCGCTTTCCACGCTCTCCGCACTGTGTTGCACTTCTCTAACTCCATTGCTAAATCGAGCTTTAATTGGTATGAGCTCTGTTTCGTTTCCTCCGCTTTTTGTTCGAGTATGTCGAATTTCTCCTGCACAATTAGATATCCGCCGTAAAGTGCTGTCGCCATACGTGTTGCGTGGTCCAATCCGTATTCGGTTACAGTGCCGTCGGGGTCAAAAAATCGATGTACGGCGCAAATCATATACATAATGTGCGGCGATACTAAGTAGGATTCGAAATTCGGATTGGTCATTTGGAGCCGAAATTCGCCCGGGTAGGCGATCTCGGCTGTGGTTTCGATTTCCACGCCGTCAATCACGAATTTTAAAATTTCATTTTTCATAATAATAATAACCTCTTTTGTGAATTAATAATATACAAAATTAGCTTTTGTCGCGCCGTATTGTGGTATGTAAAAATCAAAAATAATTATTAATGGGGAAGAGAAGAATCCCACCTGAGTTCCGCTCTTTTTTAATTGGTTGCCGTAAACAATTGGTTTATAATATCTGATGATTTTTATGGGTGTCTCGATGTAAAATAAAAAAACATTACACAGAGAGACACAGAGAAATTTCACAGAGAACCACAGAGTTTCTTGCTCTGTGTAACTCTGTGTCTTCCTCAGTGGAACTCTGTGTAACTCCTAATCTTCTTCTGAGCCAAAATTATGGGGGGTTAAAAGTCAAAGAACTCGTTCATTAACTTGCCTAAAAACTCGACTCTTTCATTAATAACTGAATTGCCGGTCATATATTCTTTCTTATTTATTTCAATCATTATACTGTGCACGTTCGGATTGGTTTTGTAGAATTTTTGCGGTACAATTGTTCCTGCATAAGGCGAATTGATTTTGACGGAAAATCCGTGGTTTTGGAAAAAGTTGACTGTATAATCCAAAAGCCAGTCCGGTGTATGGTAATCATCGGTTCCGATACATATACTAGGACGTGGAGTAGTTTTGTCAAAGTCTATTTCCAAAGGAGTATCTGAAAATGAATGACAGTCAATTATATTTACTTCTCCGTTTTTTTCCAATTTCTCCTCAACAATATCCGTAAAGTTTTTGTGATATGGCTTGTAAAAGATGTGGTAAATTCTCTCGCTATTGTCTTTATCATTTTCACGAAGGTCCTCGCCGGTTGCAGTTTTTGTATAATAATATCCTCTGCCGAACACTGACATTGGTTCCAATTCATCCGGGTAAAATCGTTCGACATCGCAAAAAATACGGCTAAAGTTTGCTTTTATAGTTGTAATATTGGGAACATAGAATATGGTGTCCGTTCCCCAATCGGTTGATCTCATCATATCGTGATAAATTAATGAGTTGTGAAATACAAATTCCTTCTTGTCCGGTAAGAAGAATGATGAATGCGGGATGTGCAATATAAACGAATTTCTGATTTCTTCGCTAAATAAGTGCATCCCCAATAAAGTATTCGTTGCTACGCTCAAAGTTTTGCCTCTTTTGTGAATTAATAATATACAAAATTAGCTTTTTGTGTGTCGCATTATGACACGACCAAATCAAAAAAAATATTTGTGGTAAATTATTAATGGGGAAGAGGAGAAGCTCACCTAAATCCTCACCTGTGGGGAGGACTTGCTCAAGCCTTTAATAGTTATAAGTTATAACAGAAAGGACAGGTCTCGACCTGTCCCTACCATTCAAAATTCAAAATTCAAAATTGTTTGAAGATGGATTCTTCACTTCGTTCAGAATGACTAACGATTTATTTATCAAGGAGATTCCTGCTTTCGCAGGAATGACGGCTTAAATATTCTTTGCGCCTTAGCGTCTTTGCGGTGATTTCTTTCTTCTCATTTTCAATTTTCAATTGACTAGTATTCTGCAACTAATTGCTTCAATTTAGTTTCGGCGATTTTTAAATTGTATTGAAAGTTCACCAATCGGGTGCAGGAAAGAACATATTGTTCCTGTGCCAAATGTACTTCGAGTGAATTTGTTTGTCCTAAGCGTAGTCTTTCCAAACTAATTTCAAAATTCTCCTTTGCCAATGCTTTGTTTTCGGTTTCGATTTCCAACAATTTACGTTGATTTTCAAAATCTTTGAGTGTATTTTGAAGATAGGTCAGCATTTGCAGTTTAATATTCTTCAAATCCAGTTCTGTGGACGCAACTTCAAGCTTTGATACAGCGATCTTTCGCCTTGTTTCACCAGAGTTGTACAGAGGAATTTGCAATATTCCAGCAACTTGAGGACCATAAGTGCGATTAGTTAATAAAAGACTTGCTGAATTATCTAATTGAGTAAAATTATAAGTACCAACTAAATCAAATCTCGGCAGATAGGCGGATTGATTTTCCTTTAGCGTTAGTTTAGCGATATTGATATTCTTTTGAAACGATAAAATATCAATATTCGAGGAGTTTAGCTTTTGAGTTAAAACATTATTATCCGGTGAGTAGGTCAAAGGAATAGAATCTGAAACCTCGAATTGAATATCAGGTGATTGACCCAACAAACTATTTAGTGATTTTTTTGCGGCAGAAATAGCATACTCTTGATTAATGGCATTTTCCAACGCTACATTCAAATCAATTTTCGCTTGCAATAGATCAGTTTTTGCTAATGAACCGGCATTGAATCCCGTTTCGGTAATCAACACACGTTCGCGGTTATAGTTAATAACTTCATTAATGGATTTTAGCTGTTGTTTCTGACGAATGATATCGTAATATGAACCAATTACTTGATACATAGTTTCTAAAACGCGAGATTTGAATTGAATTTCGCCAAGAGCTTCAATTTCATTCAATTTGCTTTTGGTAACAAACATTTTCCCGCCATCGAATAATGTCCACGATAGTTCCGCCGCGGCTGAAAGATTTGTTACCGGATTGTTTTGATATGAATTTTTTGTTCCATCAAACCGTTCCTGATTCACGTTATTTAGCGCATAGACACCCGAACCGGAAACCTGAAGCGTAGGCAGCATACCGGCATTTCCGGCAGTATTGTTAGTTCTGGCGATTTCAGAAGTATTTCTGGCAACTAATATGTCAAAGCTATTCTTTAATGCAATATTCACTACATCGTCCATTGTTAGCAAATTTTGCGCATTTGCTGACGAAAATTGCACTAAAAACAGTAATATAAATATATATAAAGTTTTAATAGTTTTATTTTTCATTATTTTATAACCTCAATGCTTTCTTTTAATTTTCCGCTCATTGCTATATAAATAACCGGTATAACAAATAAAGTCAATAACAACGAGAAGAATAATCCGCAAACTACTACTATACCCATCGAAACGCGGCTTTCAGAACTTGCGCCTAATGAGAGTGCGATCGGTAATGCACCGAAAATAGTTGCCAATGACGTCATCAATATTGGTCTGAACCTTGCCGCCGCCGCTTCGTAAGCCGCTTCTCTTATACCCAAGCCTTGCTTGCGCTTTTGATTCGCAAATTCAACAATCAAAATACCGTTTTTAGTAACAATACCAATTAAAAGCAGTATGCCGATTTCTGAAAAAATATTCAGCGTTTGATTAAAAATTATCAGCGAAAGTAATGCACCGGCAATTGCCAATGGAATTGTAAGCATAATCATCAGAGGATAACGGAAACTTTCAAATTGCGCGGCGAGAACTAAGTAGATAAGTAATAATGCTAATACCAACGCGAATAAAATATTAGAGCTACTTTCCGCAAAATCTCTTGATTGGCCTGCGAGTGCGGTAGTAAAAGATTCATCCAATAATTTATCGGAAATAATTTTCATTTCCTGGATACCATCGCCAAGAGTTTTCCCTGGGGCAAGATTTGCTGAAACAGTAGCGGATTTATATCTATTAAAATGGTAAAGTATCGGTGGATTGCTGTTTTCTTCGATGCTTACTATGTTGTCCAATTGTATCATATTTCCGGTGTTGCTTCTAACATACATCGCGGAAATGTTTGCAGGAATGTTCCTATCTTCCAATGCTACTTGACCGATAACGTAGTATTGTTTATTATTTCTTAAGAAATATCCATAGCGGCTTCCGCTGTAGGCTAATGCTAAAGCGTTCGATACGTCTTTTTCACTGACGCCCAAGCTATTCGCTTTCAAGCGGTCAACTTTTATATTTAACTCAGGTTTATTGAACTTCAAATCAACATCGACTATGCTAAAAACAGGATTGTTTTCAGCGGCATCAAGGAATTTTGGTAATATTGCACGGATTTTTTCAAAATCAAGGTTTTGGATTACGAATTGGACCGGTAATCCTCTGGAATTTGAAGATGAAATTGTTGGTTCCTGAGAAGGAATAATTCTAGCATCTCCAATTGGACCATATAATTTGGACAATTGTTCATAAATTTCTTGTTGTGAACGCTTTCTTTCATCCGGTTCGCTTAAAAAGCAGATAACATTACCGGTATTAATTCCCGAACTATGGCCGCCACCATAGCGGGCAAGTACATATTTACCTTCCGGTATTGAATCCGTATTTAGTTTAGCGATTTTATCTATTATATTTTTTGTAGTAGTATATTCTGTTCCTTCAGCCGCCGTTATTGACGTTCTTATATAGCTATGGTCTTCTAGTGGAGCCAATTCAGTTTGTATAGCACCTGAAAATGAAAAAATCATTATCATACATATTACAAGAATAGAATATGATAACCACTTGTTATCTATAAAGAAATTCAAAATCCGTCTATAAGTATTTTCCATACCGACAAAAATCCATTCGGTAGCCAAATAAAATCTAGAATGTCCCTTCGATGAACCACCCATTTTAACATTAAGTACAGGTGTAAGAGTAAGAGAAACGAGGGCTGATATTAATATGGCACAGGCGACTACAATACCGAACTCGCGAAACAATCTGCCGGTAAAGCCTTCGAGGAATATTACAGGTATAAAAACAATAGTCAAAGTAAGAGAAGTAGAAACGACGGCAAAGAAAATCTCTCGAGTTCCTTCGAAAGCCGCTTTCCATTTATCCATTCCCTTTTCAATGCGCTTATATATATTTTCCGTAACAACGATACCATCGTCCACCACCAGACCTGTTGCCAAAACAATTCCCAGTAAAGTCAGCACATTAATTGAGAAGCCGAAAATATACATTACAAAGAACGTTCCTATAAGCGATACTGGAATATCAATTAGTGGCCTTAGAGCAATTATCCAATTTCTAAAAAACAGGAATATTATAGATACTACCAATAAGATAGCTATAATCAGTGTCTCGATTACATCATTAACGGACTGCCTAACGAAAATTGATTTATCTCTTGAAATTACAATATCTAATCCATTCGGCAAAGTTTGCTTAATTTGTTCTAAGCGTTTATAAAACTCATTTGCGATTTCTATATTATTTGCACCCGGGAGGGGTATTAAGGCTAACATTACGCCGGTATTTCCATTAATAATCGCACCGGTTTCCTCTATTTGTGGTCCTAAAATAGCTTCACCGATATCGGATAATTTGACAATTTGGTTTTCGGATTGCTTGATTATAAGATTGTTAAAATCATCTTCGCTTGTCAAACGGCCAAAGGTTTTAACAATTAATTCTGTAGCACTTCCTCGGATTTTGCCGCCCGGCATCTCAACATTTTCTTTTTCTAAAGCTATTGAGATATCGCTTGCAGTTAGTCCATAAGCCGCCATTTTGTTGGGATCAAACCAAAGGCGCATAGCAGGTCTTTGCTGACCCCAAATAGAAACTGAACTTATACCCGGAATGGTCTGAAACTTCTCTTGCAAAACATTTTCGGCATAATCGCTGAGTTCTATAGCGTTCATTTTGGAGCTTTGCACAGCTAACATAATAATTGGGTCACTGTTAGCGTCTGCTTTTGTAACAGTAGGAGGTGCATCAATATCTTGCGGCAGGTTTTTCATTGCTTGCGAAGTTTTATCGCGCACATCGTTCGCGGCTTTTTCAAGGTCGGAATTAAGGTCGAATTCAACCGTAATTTGGCTGGTACCTACCGAGGATTGAGATGTTAAGGATTTGACACCTTCAATACCATTGATGGCTTTTTCCAAAGGTTCGGTAATTTGAGATTCGATAATCTCGGCGTTTGCACCGGTATAGGATGTTTGAACGGTAATAACAGGCGGATCAATAGCAGGGTAGAGGCGAACCCCCAAAAAACTATAGCCTACCGCACCCAGAAGTACGATAACAAGGCTCAAAACTATTGCTCCAACCGGGCGTTTTAGTGCTAAATCGGATATTAACATATTTATTTGCTTATTTTGGAGTATAACAATTTTGAATTTTCTTTAACGAACAGCAGTCCGGTAGTTATTACTGTATCGCCGGGTTTAAGCCCTTCGGTAATTTCAATTTTCGAGGATTGGCGTATGCCGGTTTTGACAGTTACAATAGCAGCATTTCCATCTCTGGCAACGATTACAGTTTTTTCATCTTCATCGGGAATTATTGCTTGAGTTGGAATCATTAAAGCTTGCTTATCTTCACCCAATTTAAGATGAACAGTTGCGAAAGCTCCGGGAATCAATTCTTTAGAGGAATTATTGACGATTGCTCGAACTTTCAAATTCCGGCTATCAGCACTAATTCCTTCTTCAGTTGCCATTACAATAGCATCGAAAAATTTATCGTTATTAGATATAGTAAATTTTACTTTTAATCCCGCGCGGATTTCGGAACTATATTTTTCAGGAATATAAAAGTCTAATTTTAGTTTATTATTAGTGCGTATGATTGCTAACAGTGTAGATGGTGTAACAACGGCACCAACGCTGATATTTCGTAAGCCTATAACACCATCAAAAGGAGCCAAAACTTCAGTTTTGCGAATATATGTTTTTTGAACTTCAATCTCTGCTTTTATGGAATTAACTTGCAGAACTGTTTGGTCATAATCATTATGGCTGATACCGTTTACTTTTAAAAGTTCGGATTGACGCTTTTGGATTTGCTCTTGAACAGCGAGTTGAGCTTGCAATTTATTCAAATTCGCCTGCAAGTCGTCGTCAAAAAGTTTTACTAAAAGGGTGCCTTTTTTGACAAATTTGCCTTCCGGCAGATTCAATTTTACAACTCTTCCGGCTACTTCATTCTTCAATTCAACTTCGTCCATTGCCATCAACGATCCATTGACAGAGATTTCATTGATTAGCAATGATGGACTTACAATATAGCCATCTACTTTCTTTTCAACCATTTTTTTAGGTCCGGGACCTTTGCCATTTTCTTTCGGTTTGGACAATTGCACTATAAAAAAACCGGCAACCAATATCATTAGGATTGAAACAATCCATATTGTAGATTTTTTCTTCAATTTTCAACTCTTTCGCTTATGTTAAACTATCAATCTTTGACGAAAAAAAATGAATTTAGTTTAATAAATAATGGAAAGTTGAAAGTTGAAAGTTGAAAATGAGAAGAAGAAGAATGTCATTCCCAACTTGATTGGGAATCCATCTTCGAATATTCTGAATTAGGATTAAAGGATTTAAGGATTATAGGATGATTTTTTACTTGATGAAGCATAGAATCCATACTAGGTTCTATAATAATAATATAATTAGTAGAAAACTAAATATTTCTGTAGGATTCTTTGCGATGTGCTATTCTAACAACCTCTATTATAAGTTCCATATTTATAATAGTCTAAATGATTCTATAATCGCCAATGCGTATGCGATAAAGCTCATCGGGATGATTAAGTTTTTTACAACCAATCGGTTTTGGATTATTACTTAATTCTGATATTGCCGAATTAATACTCAGAATAGTTTCTAATGGCATCTTTTGAAGTTGCTTAAATGCTTGTTTCTTTATGAGAATTTTATACAAGGTGTTCTTTCTTCATCGTTAATAACTTATCAATTTCCAAACTGTAATCTAGATTAGATTCATTTTTAACAAGTTCATAATAAAGGATATCTTCGATTTCCTCTATTTCTTCGTAAGTGAATTTTTTTTGTGGACGAAGATTTATTTGAAGTGCTATTTTTTCGCCTTTGAAATTCGTTATATAGTAATTATTCCCAAATTATTTTGCGAGAAAAAACCACATTAAAGCGCGGAAAAACCGCAGAAAAATCTAATGTGGCATTATTTTGCCCGCCGCGAAAAAAGCAAAATTACGAATAAAATCGGAATTTCCTGCCCTTTGTGGTGGGTTTCTTTTTTGGTGGTTTGGTCGTTGGTTGGTGGTTGCTCTCCCTTCGGTCGTGCTTCGCCCTTCGGGCGTGCTTCGCCCTTCGGTCGTGCTTCGCCCTTCGGGCGGCTCGCCCCTTCGGGGCGGAAAACCTAATTAATTTTGGGGGTGTCTT
>JBAXXL010000036.1:0-39734 GCA_037127915.1 bacterium | reverse complement strand
CCGCTCTGGCTTATGGTTTGCTGCTGTTTCTTTGCCTGATTTTAATGATAGGCGGCTCTTAATATATAAATTACTATATATTTACCTAATTTCCAAATAATGACTTATTTTATTTTATTTAAAAAATACTATAAATCATAGTATATACGATTTAAATGTATTATTATTATATAAACTACAATTTATTATATAATATATTTATTAGTCTATATCATTACATACATTTAATAATAGCTGAATATTATAACGTATATTGCCTAATAATATTATTGCATATAACTAACTCAACACTATGCATTTTGGGGTAGCTCAAAATAATAAATTATCTCAGAAACCGTCTAGATTTTATTTATTCAAAAATAGTGTTTTATGAAAAAAGTAATATTAGTAATTTTAGCGGCATTTTTATTATTGCCAGCTTGTAAAGAATCGCGGAAAGTAGAACTCGGTTCACAAGCAAATCAAAATTTTGCAAACGGACCGGTAGAAATTCAATTAGCGAAACTTCTATCAGTTACAGACGTAATGAAGTTAGATGAAGTCAATCCTTCTGATTTTAAATTCAACCTAAAGGGTAAAGATGTTTCATTTAAAGATTATATTAAAGGTAAAAACGTAATTTTGAATTTTTGGGCTACATGGTGTCCTCCCTGCAAAGCAGAGTTACCAAATTTAGTGGCAATTAGCAAAGAATATAAATCGAAAAATTGGATTGTTATCGGCGTTCTTTTAGAAAGAGAAGATTATAGTGTTCAAAAAACGAAGGTTGCCGATTTCCTAACGGACAAAGGAATCGAATATACGAACATAATAGGTACTCCTGAAATGATTGGTAAGTTAACCAAGGCTTATGGCGGAGTTTCCGGAATTCCGACAACGTTTTTTATAAATACCACCGGTAAAATCTATAACACCCAAGTCGGCAGTATGGAAAAAGCCGGATTTGAAGAATTAATGAATATTATTAAATAAATATATATAAAGGAAATATGATGAAAATTAAATCAATAGTAATAACTGCGATTATGCTCGCTATGACACTATCGGTAAGCGCAAAAGACCTTGACCTGAGCGGCAAGGTATTAACAATTAAGAAACTAATAACCACTGAAGTAAAACCTGATTCACCTAAAAAAGCAATCGATTTCACATTCGATTACGAAGGAAAGGAATATAAATTCTCTGATATCACAAAAAACAAAGTTGTCTTCTTAAATTTCTGGGGAACTTGGTGTGGACCTTGCAGAAATGAAATTCCAAGCATTATTGAGATTCAGAAAGAACTTGGAACAAAGGATTTCTTAGTTATCGGTATGGCTTGCGAGCGTAGTGAAAGTGAAATTAATAAAGTCGTATCCTTTGTTTCGACAAACAAAATAAATTACGTTAATTTTATGAGAACTAAAGAAATTGCAGATTATTACGGTGGAATTAAATACATACCTTCTACGTATTTGATTGACAAAAATGGAATTGTAATTGATGAAAAAGTCGGTGGAAACTCAAAAGAAGTATTTATGACCTGGATTAAAACAGTGTTAAAATAGTGTTTGTTCATAAAACAGACAAGAATGTCTGTTTTACTATGTCATTTAAATAAAAAAATAGCTCGGACATTATTGTCTGAGCTATTTTTGTAAAATGTCTAATTTTGATAAGCACTTATACGATGACTGGCAGTCATCGGATAAGTATTAATTAATCTTCTTCGTCTGGCTCGCCTTTTGTAAAGCTACCATCAGCTTGAATCATATCGTAAGCAGTGATAAATTTGCCACGAGCGATTTTATTCAGCTTTCCTTTGGTTAAAGCGCGTTTTAACGGTGTGAAACGGTCGAAAAACAGCTTCCCTACTAAATGGTCAACTTCGTGTTGCATTACAATAGCTAAAAAACCTTCCGCCTCATCCAGATGTTCATTCATTTCGATATCATAATACTTGATTTGAATAGTTTCGGAACGAACCACATCCTCGAATAATTCGGGTATGGATAGGCACCCTTCTTTGTCCACAATTAATTCTTCGGAGAAATAAGTTATTTCGGGGTTGATTAAAAGTATTGGTCCGCTACCCTCGACTGTACCATTCAATGAAGTATCTATTACTATCACGCTTTTGTCGGCACCGATTTGGTTAGCCGCCAATCCCACTCCATTAGAAACATTGTAGAGTGTATCCCACAAATTGTTAATTAGAGATTTTATCTCGTCAGTCATTGATTCCACTTTGGTGGTCGGTTTGCGTAAAACAGGATGAAAACAGTTATATATTGGTACGATAGCCATTAATTTCTCAAGAATATTTAATGAAAGTTAAAATGTATTAAATAAAATTTGTAAATATTATTTATACAAAAATAGTAATTTTGTAATTATTATTTAACATCGGACAATTATTCAAAATGAGAATTTCAATTATCGGTGCCGCACGAAGCGGAATTTCTGCGGCTAAATTAGCAAAACGTCTTCAACATTCAGTTTTAATTTCAGATTCTAAACCAATTGAGAGCTTTGATCAGGAAGTCATCAAACAATTTGATACTCTTGGCATTTCGTATGAATTCGGTGCTCATACAGATAAAATTTATTTTTGCGATATTATGGTAGTTTCTCCGGGAGTACCTCCCACTTCAAAAATTATTCAAGAAGCACAAAATCGCGGTATAAAAATTATCGGCGAAATGGAATTTGCCTCTCAAAATATGAAAAATCCCATAATTGCTGTTACCGGTACAAATGGCAAAACAACGACAACTTCTCTAATAGCGCATATTTTTAATAGCTCCGGACGCAAAGCTGTAACCGCCGGAAACATTGGAACTCCACTTTCCGATTACGCAGGAGTGATTTCCGAAGATACTGTTGCTGTAGTAGAAGTGTCATCATTTCAATTGGATAGGATAGATCACTTCAAGCCAGATGTGGCGATTATTTTGAATATTACGCCCGATCATATTTCTTATCACGGTAGTATGGAAAACTATGTGGAAACAAAGTGGAAAATTTCTTCGAACCAAATTGCCGAAAACTTGTTAATTTTAAACTCGGATGATGATACACTTTTGCAAAGCTGTCATAAATATTTAAAAGGCAGTCCGCGCATAGAGTATTTTTCACAGAATCCTGTTGACACGGGGGTGTTTATATCGCAGGGAAAAATTCTGTTTTCGACACAGCATAATTTAGAGGAACTTATGACAGTAGAAAAATTGTCTCTTCCGGGTATCCATAATGCCTACAACTCGATGGCGGCGGCCTCAGCGGCTCGTGCCTTCGAGATAACGAAAGAAGAAATTCGACATAGCTTGGAATCTTTCACAGCCGTAGAACATCGCTTGGAATTCGTACGTAATTTCGGTGGTGTATCCTTTGTTAATGATTCTAAAGCAACTAATATCAATGCGGCTTGGTACGCACTAATGAGTTTTAAAAAACCAATAGTTTGGATAGCAGGCGGACGCGGGGATAATAACGATTATTCTCTTTTAGACAAAAATGTCGAATCGCACGTTTCGTTAATAATTGCAATAGGCGAAGAAGCCGACGCAATATTCCAACACTTCTGTACTACAAAAACCTGTATAAAGGTTAATTCACTTAAGGAGGCAGTTCATACCGCTTTCGAGAATGCGAATAAAGACGATATTATATTGTTTTCTCCAGCTTGTAAGTCATTTGATATGTTCAAAAGCTATGAAGAGCGCGGTGAGAAATTTAAAGAAATAGTAATTGGTCTAAAATAATCCCGAGAAAAAAATGGCAGAAGAAACAAAAAAATATATAGATTGGTATTTATTCTTAGCAACAGCACTATTAATGCTGTTGAGTTTGGCTTTCGTTTATACGGCAAGTGCAACATTTTCGCAAATAGAGCATAATAGTACCGAGTACGTTTTCTTCAGCCATACAATCAAAACCCTTATTGGTTTTATTGTTATGATTGCCGCAATATTGCCGGATTACAAGTTTTATAAGAAAATTTCCAAACCGCTAATGGTTATATCGATTGTAGCGCTTGTTTTTGTATTCGCGTTTGCGGCAGAAAAAGGCGCCCACAGATGGATACGGATTGGTTTTATTAGTTTCCAACCTTCCGATTTAGCTCGTATAGCTTTGATTCTACATTTAGCAAATCTTCTGGCTCGAAATAACCTTAATATAAAAAGCTTCAAAGAGGGTTTCCTCCCAATGATTGTTTGGATGTCTATGTGTCTAATTCTCATCGGACTTGAGCCAAATATGTCAACGGTAATGGTTTTCTTTATAATATCTGTTAGTATGATGTTTATTGGAAATGTCAATCTGAAACATTTATTACTTACTTTTGCGGTGATATTGGTAATGGTAGTCGGGTATAGTTTAACTGCAGAGTATAGGGTTAACCGACTTTTAGCTTATTTCAGCAGTTCCGATACGACAGCTGTGGCAAATCCGGCAGTTAAATATCAATTAGATCAATCGCTATTAGCCTTAGGCAACGGGGGACTATCCGGTGTTGGACTCGGTCAAAGCCGTCAAAGCCAATTATTTTTACCTGAGAGTTTTTCTGATTTTATCTTTTCGATAGTAGGTGAAGAATTGGGATTTATTGGGCTATTTCTAATTTTAAGTATATATATATTCATAATATATCGCGGTTTTAAAATTGCGAAGAATGCTCCTGATTTGTTCAGTTATTTTGTCGCTACAGGGATAACTATATCATTTTCAATATATGTGTTAGTAAATATTGGCGTAAACTGCGGGTTATTACCAACAACCGGTTTACCCCTACCCTTTATAAGTCACGGTGGAACTGCGGTGTTATTTAATTCCTTAGCGATAGGAATTTTACTAAATATATCTTCTCAAACGGGAGTTTTTTCTAAGAAGGGTCCTGTTATAATTGATTCAGAAGAAACGCCTTTAGAAACATCGGCAGACCCGAATATACTAAAAATTATTGAACCGGATAAAGATCATAATGAAACCACTTAGAATTGCTTTCCTTTGGCATTTTCATCAACCGGATTATTTAAGTCATGACGAATATATACTACCATGGACGCGATTACATGGTGTTAAAGATTACTTTGATTTTCCGGAGGTTTTCTATGACCACCCTAAAATAAAACAGAATATCAATCTTGTACCTTCGCTCGTGAAACAAATTGAAAACTATTCTAAAGGGATTTATTTTGATAAGGTTTTCAACCTTTCATTTATTAATCCTGAAGATTTGACTCAGAATCAAAAAAGCGATATTTTAATCAACTTTTTTTACTGCAATAAAACAAATCAAATTGAAAAATATGCCCGTTTTAAAGAGCTTTACGAAAAATCTAAATCATCGAATGCTGTCTTTGAGTATCAAGACCATGATTGGGTAGATTTACAAGTCTATTATAATTTGTCTTGGGTTGGTGAGTTTTCGAAAAAAAATGGAATTTGCCGAAGATTACTTATTAAAGAAAGGAATTTCAGCATAGTTGAAAGAAACGAGCTAATGACATACCATATTGAGATAATAAAGAAAATAATATACCAATATCAAACATTATCCGATTTGGGGCAAATTGAACTATCGCTCTCCCCTTTTTATCATCCTATATTACCTTTGCTCTGCAATGTTAAAACCGCAAGTGAAGCTCTTTCAGATTTGGATTTATCCGCTCTTGAGTTTTCTTATCCTGAAGATGCCAAAATGCAGATCAGCAAATCAATTGATTATTTGCGTCAATTCTTTCCTAACAAAATTAATGGAATTTGGTCGAGTGAAGGTTCACTATCGAATGAAGTATTAGGTATTATGTTGGAAATGGGATTTTCTTGGACTGCAAGCGATGAGAAAATACTCAGCAATTCATTACATGATCTACAAAGTACAGATAAGTATTTTCCATTTAAATACATCAATAATGGCAAAGAAATTAATATATTCTTTAGGGATAATAAATTATCTGATAAAATCGGGTTTGAATATTCAAAATGGAATGAGAACGATGCGGTTAATGATTTTATATATGAATTAAACGAGATTCGCAATCAATTAGAACGTAATCATGGAGCAGATTCTCTCGACCAAGCAGTTGTTACCGTTGTTTTAGACGGTGAGAATTGCTGGGAATACTACAAGAACAATGGTGTTAACTTTTTGAACCTATTTTATAATAGACTCTCTACACCAGAATTTGAAACTGTCTTATTTTCTGATATAAAACCTGCCGAAAATAGTAGAATCCTTGATTCAATTAAAGCAGGCTCTTGGATAAACGGCGATTTTGCTATTTGGATTAGTTCAAAAGAAGCCCAAATTGCCTGGAAATTATTAGCTGATGCAAGAAACGAGTTTGAACAGACGAAGAATGAGTTAGATAAACAAACGTACGATGAAATATATGAAAATCTTTTGATAGCAGAAGGCTCTGATTGGTTTTGGTGGTATCATTCGACTCACCACTCTGAGTTGGAACCGGAATTCGATTTGCTTTTCCGAAACCGTTTACAGACTGTTTATAAGCTTTTAAATATCAAAATTCCTGAGGAATTGCTACAACCAATCGGTAACTATACAAAAGATTCACAAGCTTTAAATAACGTTAATAATCAAGAACTTGCTACTGAAACAAACGAGAATAATAGTATGCACAAAACCGGCAATTATTAATCTTAAAAATGTACTTCTATTGACACGGTCGGCAAAATTGGTAAGAGCAAAACATCTTTGACGATTGTTTCCGATTCTTGAACGTTATAGTAACGGAACCAAATATCTCTTCTGTTATAAACATTATAAATATCCAAAAGCGCAACCCAATCCAAATTTAACCATTCAAATTTATATGAAGCATTTACATTTAATTGATGGGATGGCGGCAAACGTAATCCATACCTTTGCGATGGAACAATTTTTCCTCTACCTATTTCTTGTCCCGGCAGTGTAGTTTGCAATCGTGAAGTTGCACCGGTATAAGATTGTCCGGTTTGGAAAGTAAAATTTGCCCCAACTGAAAACTTTTTGCTTATTTCATACTGAGCAACAACTTTAAAATCATGAGTTCTATCGTATTTTGGAGTAAATTCTTTTCCATAATTGATGCTGTCGTATTTAGCGCGAATGAAACCCAAAGCATAACCAACCCATCCGGTTAATTTTCCATATTTTTTCTGTAAAAATATCTCTGCTCCCAGCGCATAAGCGTTTCCGGTAAAAAATAGTTCGGAGGTCTTTGAACCCGACATTACATATTGGTTATATTCAGTGATATTTTTAAAATCTTTATAATAAACATCTACGTTTAAATCATAATTTGGCATAGGTTCAGTTTCGACACTAAAAATGTAATGAGTAGATTTAAGCGGATCTAGACTTTTATCTGTTGGAAGCCATGTATCTATGACTGAGAACTCAGGTTGTGTGATTAAGCGCAAATTTTGATGGTATATCCCCCACGCGGCTATTAACTTTACTTTATCCGTCAAATAATATCTTAAAGAAATTCGCGGATCTATGGTTAAATTGTCACTCAATTGCCAATATTGAGCACGAATGCCCGTTTGCAGAGATAACAGTTCGGTAATAGAATACTTTACTTGGGAAAATGCTGAATAATTATAATCTTTAACGTTTAATTTAAAGTAACCTGTCTTATCTTCGGTTTTTGTGGTATCAGAATTATCACCAAAATCTTGAAGATAATCAAATTTTAAGTAATTAATCTCAATGCCGGATTTGAAATTTAGTTTGTCGTTTACCATCCATTCAAGTTCGCTTTTTAATGTATAATCAGTTATTGCGTTATCGATCAACCAACCGTAACCCGACTGATCGCCTGAAAATTTGTTTCTGTAATTGCTATAACTTAGGTTCGTTATCATCAGTAAATCTTCATCGAAGAAATGAGACCAATGGATGGCTCCAATACTATTTCTTACATCCATGGTCATATTCATACCAAATGCACCATAATCCAAATTATCATTGCTTGTAAACCCCGATAATGATACTTTATCCAGTTCACCAAAATTTTGAGTGATTTTTGCATTTATATCGTAGAAACCGAAATTCGGCAAATCAACGATATTAAAAGCTTTAAAAATTGGTTTCATTAAATCGATATATGTTCTACGGCCACCGATAAACCATGAACCATTACCAATAGGACCTTCAATTGTGGCTCGTGATGAAATCACGCCTAAGCTTACCAGCCCGGCAATCTTCTCTCTATTACCATCTTTTTGAGTGATATCCAGAACAGCTGATAATCTGCCGCCGTATTCGGCATCAAAACCACCTTTGTACAGATTAATACTTTTTATCGCATCAGTGTTGAAAGTTGATATAAATCCAAAAAGATGGCTCGGATTATATACCGGAGTGCCATCAAGCAATATTAGATTTTGGTCTGGTGAACCACCACGAACAAATAAACCGCTCGAAAGTTGTGATGAAGTTAAAATACCAGGTAAATATTGAAGTGTTCGGAAGACGTCGCTTTCACCCCCAATTCGTAGTTCCTTTATTGATGCTATCGGAATTTGAACATTACTTATCGTTATCTGCCGTTTTTCTGATTCTCTATCACCATAAACGTCTATTGTTTCTCCTTCAACAATACTAGGGTCTAATTCAAAATTCTTCTTAAGATTAGCCTTTATTTCAATTTCTTCTGTTTTCTTCGTATAACCCGGGTACTGAATTGATAATTTATACTTAGATTTTGGAACGTTCTTGATTATATAAAACCCTTCTTTATTGGTGGCACCACCATATTTTGTGCCTTCTAAATAAACAACTGCACCAATAAGTGTTTCCTTATTGTCTGCATCTTTGACGAAACCGCTCAACTGAAAATTAGTCTGCGAAAAAGCATTTGTTGAAAAAAATATAAAAAATAAAATAATTATCGAATAATATTGTTTTTTAAGCATATAGACAATTTGTTAATAGAATAAAACATCTTGATTATTACGTTGGAATGCAATTTTTATTATAAATATTCTTATCTTTGTTTTTTTATTTAAGACTATGAAGATTTTTGTAAAAATAGGATTGCGGTATTTGTTTTCCAAAAGACAAATTACAGCAATAAATATAATTTCATTTTTGTCGCTCACTGGAATTGCCCTAGGAGTGGCGGCACTTATTATTGTCTTGAGCGTATTCAGCGGTTTCAATGACTTGGCAGAAGAACAGCTAACCGGTTTCGATCCTCATATAAGGATCCAATCCAAAATTGGTGATTCCTTCAAAATTGATTCTCAGTTAATATCAGCTATTAGCCATTATCCCAAACTCAAAAATTATGAAAAAATTGTCAAAACTAAGTCTATAGCCATATCGAACTCCGGATTACAGGTTTTTGATCTAGTTTCTTATTCATCCGAAAAAAGTCCTTTTTATTCGATTATATTTTCAAAGTATCTTGTCAAAGGTACTCCAAATTTTCTTAATGAAAACGAAGATTTGTATTTGGGGTTTAAAATTGCTGATTTGCTAGATAAAATGCCAAACGAGAACATTAATCTCACTTCCCCAAAAATGCTTGATAAATCCCTTCTTTCATTTCGTCCACTAAAAAATATTAATGTAAATCTATCGGGATTAGTTTATTCTAATATCAAAAACTATGATGCAGAAGTCGGGTTTGCAAAAGAAAGTAATGTTAGAAAACTTGCACTTATTCCGAATGACGAATTTTCATCAATCGATATAAGATTAAATTCAAAAGATGATACTGATGATTTTTATTCTTATATAAAGCCTCATTTGAATAAAAACCTTCAAATACTGAATTGGAAAGACTTGAATGATAAATTATTGCAAATAATGCAATTAGAAAGAATTGCAACATTTTTAATCCTTGGTATTATTATTTTAATTGCCGTTTTCAATATACTGACATCATTAACTATGACTGTTCTTGAAAAACAGTACGATATTGGATTACTTCGTGCTTTGGGTTGTACCAAATCAATAATTAAAAAAATCTTTTTAGCAGAAGGTGTTATTATTGGTTTATTAAGTACAATTATTGGGCTGATTTTAGGTTTATCATTTTATTATCTTCAAATAAACTATTCTATTATCAAGCTAGATACTACTAAATACATCATAGATTCTTTACCTATCAGTTTGTCTTTTGCTCAGGTTTTAGTGATATCTCTGTTTTCCATATTACTGTCAGTAGGGGCTTCAATCTTTCCGGCAAAGCGTGCTAACGAGATTAATATCGTTAATGCTTTGCGAGAAGAGTAAAAAAACGCTATATTTGTTATTTAGTAATTTACAAATTAGCAATATGTCAAGCAGTTTAATTGAAAATTTTCCAGTTGGGAAAGATAATATAGTACGTGGGACTCGTAGATTAGTTAGGGAAAAAGTTCTGCAAATTTTAATAGCAAAGTCAGTTTGTGAAGAAAATTTAGACACACTTTTTGATTTTATCTTCTATAGAATTTATAATTTTGGAGACTTGGAAGAACAACCAACAAAATTGTTACGACCGGATGAAATAATAGAACTCGAATCAGATTACGCAATCGAATGGAAGGATGAGGAAATTGAATTTGGAAAAAAATTAATTAATTGCGTTTTAGTACAAAAAGAATTTGTTGATACATTACTGAGAACAACATCGAGTAATTGGGAAATCGACAGAATTGCCAAAATTGATAGTACATTGATTCATATAGCAGTAGCCGAATTTACTTCCTTCCCTGAAATCCCAATGAAGGTAAGTATTAACGAAGCATTAGAAATTTCTAAAATGTATTCTACCGATAAAAGCAGTATTTTTATCAATGGTGTTTTGGATACGATGAAGTCAGAATTACAGAAGTTAGGTAAAATAAATAAAGAAGGCCGCGGTTTAATTGATTCTTAAGTGTAACTTTTTTACACTTTTTTTGTTATATGTATTAGTACTATTATTTAAATAACTAATTATCGGGTTTCTTATATGAAAGCAAATATAATCAAACTTAGTCTTCTATCATTGATAATGATAGCTCAGGTTGCTATTAGTAAAGATTTTACAAAATTACTGCCACAAGAAAATACTTCAACAATATTAAAATCGGCAAGTTCTATTCCTAACAATTGGAAAGAATTTAGTACAGATAATAGCAAATGGTTTTTATCATTCGATAAGCAGACAGGATTACCAACCACTGCGTTCGGTCAGCCAATAAAAATATCCGGTTTTAATACTATTGATGAAAGCAATATTCAAGCGGCAGTAAATGATTTCCTTCAGCAAAACAAGAAATTCTTTAACATAGAGCCAACTAATTTATCAAGAAGAAAACTCGTTAAGGTTAAAAACACATGGGCTATTTCTTTTGCTCAGTTGTATAATGGTATTGAAGTTTTGCTAACCAACGTTGAATTCAAGATTCGTGATGATGGTAATATTATAGCATTTAGTGTTAAATACTATAATAATATTGATATTAAGACTTCAAAACTAATAAGTGGCGATCAAGCAAAAGCATCAGCAATCCAAGGAATGAATTTAAAATCTACCGGTAATATGTTGGAATCAGATTCCAAATTATATATAATACCGTTGATTTACGGTAACAATACAAGCTTTGCTCAAGTTTATAAATACTTAATAACTGATGGCAGTGATGTTTATGTGAGCAAATGGAATTCTTATGTAGATGCCAACACAGGAGACCTACTTTGGAGAAAACCTCTTATCTTAGACGGGTTAAATAAACTTCAGAATAGCGTTAAAAAAAGTGTTCCCCAAGATGAGGAAACAATTGTTCCGTTAGCAGATTGTGTTGTTTCCACGAATTCCCATCAATATACAACAAATAAAAACGGTGAATTTACCGCTGAGTTTGTCAAAGGACAAACTTATTCATTCGGATTTTCAGGACCTTGGTGTTTTGTTAATATTTTTGAAATGACACAGGTCCCGAATTCATTTATTATTGATACCGTATCCAGCGAAGAATTGATTGGTTTAAAGAAAACTATGGATACGACGAATTCAAAATTGGACGAAAGATATTTATTTTATTATACGAACGAAGCTCATGATTTTTATACTGAAACCGATCCTGACTCCAAAGCGATGGATTTTCAATGCTTAGTTCGAACAACTTATCAAGGGTCACCTAACGCTTCATCTGATCTAGCTACAGGTAATATCTATTTCTATAATACAAATAACAACTCAGTAAGGTTTATTGAAACACCGTCTGTACTATTTCACGAGTATGGTCACAGTGCAAACCAAAGATTATACTATGAAGTTGGAGTGGCACAAGGTATGACTAACTTATCTTGTCATGAAGCTATGGCCGATCTTAATTCTGCTCTAATTTTAAATGAATCAAAAGTCGGTTTAGGTGCTTGGTTAAAAGACCCAACAAAATTTATTAGAGATATTGATAATCAAAATCAATATCCTAAGGATGTTAATGGTGATGATCATATAACAGGCTTGATTTTAGCAGGAGCTTATTGGGATTTGGTTAAAGTGTTATCCATTGATACTGTTAGATATTTAGCTCAATTTACTAAAAAATTAGGAACACCCGACGATGAAAATATTGGGGTTGCATTTGGTGATTGGTTTATAGAAACTTTAACAACCGATGATGTGCTTTTTGGTGATGCGGATTTATCAAATGGCACACCGCACTTTCAACAAATTCTGAAAGCATTTAACAATCATAAAATTGGTACTAATTTGCTTCTTATAAATTCGTTTTTCCACATTCAACATGAAGATACAGATGATATTGTAAATGATTACAAGATTAATTTCAAATTAGGCAGTGAATTATCTTTTATTAATTCTAAACCTACTAATGTAAAATTAGTTTATTTTTTAAATAATTTCAATACTAAATACGAAACAAATGCCATGGAATTATCACAGTTAAATTGGCAAGCAAAAATTCCTGCTCAACCAAGGGGAACAACTATATATTACTATTTTAAAGCTACTGAACCCATAACAGATACAAATATAGAATTATACAGCAATAATGATGGTGTGATGTTTACATTTCTAGTTGGGTACGAAACAGCTATGAATTTAGATTTTGATCTTGATAATGCACATTGGATTTCAGGTAATGAAAAGGATGACGCCCAGAAAGGTGGTACTTGGGAATGGGGCGTTCCTATACCTTATTACTATTATTATCAATATTTTGGAACGGGATATCCTCTTCAATCTGATGGAGACTATAGACCGAGTAATGAAATATCAGGAAAATGTTGGGCTACTGGGCTTGATAACGGTGGTGATAGTACTCAAATTGTTGCGGCTTATATTCCTCAGGGACGAACAACTCTTGAATCACGTTCCTATGATATTTCAGCATTGAATAATCCAATTCTTGATTATTGGAGGTGGTTTACTAATATTGCAAACCTACATAATGCCGCTTATTGGGTCGTAAGCTTATCAAATAATGGTGGGCAAACATGGGTTCAAGCAGATAGCACATATCAATCTATAGAAACTATGTGGGTTAATCAGAGGATATATCTATCTAATTACTTTGAAAATTTAAACAACATAAAAATACGCTTCATTTTTTACGGTCATCCTGTAAGCCAATGCATTAGCGAAGCCGCTCTTGATGATGTAAAAATTCTATCAGGTAATGACGAAATTGTTAATTCAGTAAATGAAGTCAATCAATTAAATATTTCATCATATCCTAATCCTGTGTTTTCCGATGTCACTCTGAATTATATTTCATATCAATACGGCTCGGCAAAAATCACACTTTACAACATACTTGGTGAAAAAATTGAAGATTTATATAATGGATACATAAACCAAGGTAGTTTTTCTCAGCGATTTGATTTATCAAATTATACTACCGGTATATATTTTATTAGAATAAATCATAATGGTGAAACGTCTAGTATGCGAATAGTTAAACAATAAAAAATTAGATGATACAGATGATGTTTAAC
The DNA here is from genome assembly GCA_037127915.1 of bacterium. Classification (GTDB taxonomy): domain Bacteria; phylum Bacteroidota; class Ignavibacteria; order Kapaibacteriales; family UBA2268; genus JBAXXL01. Next base: position 25,798 of record JBAXXL010000036.1, on the reverse strand, counting down.
TGAACAACTATATCATACGAATAATAAACATAATAAGGGCTGTAGCAAATATAATCTCATAAGATTAAATCTTTTTATAAAGTATTTTTCAAGAATGTTTTATCCGTGCTACAGCCCTAATATTTTAAAATTTAAGCAAAAATAAAAGATGATAGAATCCATTATTGAATACCTTTTACATGTACCTTGGCCAGTTATTTTAATAGCCGGATTCCTTTGTACTTTTATTGAGAATGTATTTCCGCCTTCTCCATCCGATAGTATCCTTTTATTTTTGGGTTCGCTTACTTCGATGGGAACCGTTCCGTATTTTCCCTTGCTTATCACTGCTTCAATTGGATCAATCCTCGGTTTCTATGTAATGTTCAAATTAGGAAAAAAGTTCAATAGCTTCCTTACCACTACATCAAAATTTTCATTTATTGACAGAAAACTTATAGTTAAAGTAGAAAAATGGTTCCATAGGTGGGGTTATGGGATTATTATAGCAAATCGCGGATTAAGCGGTACTCGCGGTGTTATCAGTTTTTTTGCAGGTATGAGTCATTTACCTACAAAAAAAACAATGGTTTATGCGAGTATTAGTGCTGTGATATGGAATGTATTAGTAATGCAGTTGGGTCGCATAGCGGGTGAACATTGGGAAACTATGAAGGCTAAATTGGGTAATTATGAAATTTTTATTTTGTTGTTTATCGGTGGAATGGTATTAATATTTTTGATTAAATTTCTAATGGAAATCTTCAAAAAACGTAAAGCCGCTTAATAAGAATAATCTAACTGCAAATACACTCGTTGATCCTTATTATCCAAAATCTCTAAATAACTTGAACCTAAACTTACTTCTTCCGGTTTATATGTAATTGAATAACGTATATTTATGTTTAAATTCCTTAATGGTGAAACTTTAACATTAATTAAACCTCTAATTCCTTTTCCATATAATGCTTGGGTAGACATTAAACCCGGAAGAGCATATTCGAAAAACCATACTGCGGAACTATAAGAATCCGTTGAAAAGTAAGCTATTCTTGGACTAATTTTCAAAAATAAACTTGGGATCCAGTTAAATTCCAGAAACGAACCCCATCCCAACTCATCGGGTTTAGTATCTTCGTAAAATATCTTGCAACCTTCCAATCTTAGCCTAAAATTGAAATTACCATTGAATTCCTTAATCCAATCCCCTCTAACTGAAAAATCTTTTCCTGTAAAGAAAATGTAATCTTCGCTATCAGGAATACGAACTGCATCGGTTTTCGCTTCACCATGTAAGCGGAAAATCAATTTATTATCTGCATTAACTTTAAATTCTGATTCGGAAAACATGTCAATTCCTCTGACAATAGAAGGAACATAATAGGTTGGTCCGTTCGATTTATATAAATCTAAATAAAATCGTTCAACTAATACCTGTGAAATTTTCCAATTGAATGCCGAATATAAACCGGTTTCATTTGCAGGATATGAAAACTCACCAAAATTAGTACCGTAAGGTGAACGATAAAATTCAGGGAAATATCTGAAGTGAAAAGCATAATCAAAATTCTTTGAAAACCCCTGTAATGATGACTTAAGAGCAATATTATCTTTAGCATCTTTCGATAATTCGACGGCAATTGTTTGATTGGCTGTGTTGTACAATGCATAAGCACTTAATAAGGCACCGGATTTGCCCGAGAAGGCAGATGATGAACTACTTGAAATGTCATAAGCATAATTTATATTAACAGCTGTAAAACCGATTATAAGATCATTAGAGACTAATTGTGCATCGGCACCGTAAGAAATCTCATTTAGATTGTATTTCTTTGCTATTTCTGTTCCAGTTCTATAATATCCGGCTGTATAAATGGAAGTAACAATTTTTTTTGCGGAATCAATATTGGAACTTCTATTAATTGATGAAAACCATAGAGAAGTTTTGATTCCAAATTTATCGTTAATTCTAAATTTATAATCACCTGCAACCCCTCGAAAATAATTATTTTCAATGGTGGAACGATAAGGTTTTATACCGGTTCCCATTTCTAATGCTGGTGATATTACATCTGCTCCTTTCCGTCCCCCCATAGGCCGCCAAAAAAGGTTTCCCAACCCAAAACCGAGATAATAATCTCCGACAATGATTGAATAATTTTTCTGTTTATATGAAGCATAAGCACTTAAAAAATCTGCCAAACTTCGCTCTCCACAATCTTTATCTGCGACGATTCCGGCTGAAACGCTATTGTTTTCGAAAATAATCCGTTGATATAAGTTCAATGAACTACCTTGGAATTTATTTTCCTTTATTCCATATACATCAGATAAATACGTTTGGTTACGCGCCCGGTAAAAAAGAGTGGGTTTCTTAGTATCATCAGTTTGATTGAAATGAATGTATGTACAGGCACCGAGAATTAATTCTTGCTCTGTTGTTAGATTTAATGAATCGGATATTATCCCGATGCTTAAAAGTCTATGCTTTGAAATATATTCTGATATTCTAAGAGCATCATGATATGTAAAACTCGATAATTGCAATATATCTTTTGGAGATGCTGTTGCTAAATTGATAGGATTTTGCTTATAAAATTCTATTGATTCAACGTCAATTGATAGGTTTGATTCTTTTGATAACGTTTCAAAAATATTATCGAATAATATCTCCGAAACTTGAGCTTTAGTAATGGTAGAAACTATTAATAAAGCTATTATCAATAGACCAAATTTTATCATTTAGATTCCAAACTCTTTTGTAAAGCTTGTAATTCATCTCTTAGCATAGCCGCTTTTTCAAAATCCAATTCTTTGGCGGCTTTTTTCATCTCTATATAGACCTCTTCAATAAGTTCTGTTTTGGACTTAGTGGAAAGTTTATCGAATATCGGCTCTTTAATAATAGCTTTGCTCGATTCTTTAGAAAACCGTTTCGAAGCATCACTTGTTATATCGGCAACTGACGTACTGGAAAGTATTTCCTCAAGAGTTTTATAGATTGTTTCCGGATTTATGTTATTATCAATGTTGTACTGTTGTTGAATTATTCGGCGGCGGTTTGTTTCATCAATCACGGCTTTCATTGAATTTGTTATTTTGTCACCATAAAAAATCACTTTCCCATCGACATTACGTGCAGTTCTTCCTGCTACTTGTAAAAGTGAACGTTCGCTTCTTAAAAATCCTTCCTTATCGGCATCCAAAACAGCGACAAGTGTTACTTCAGGCAAATCCAACCCTTCTCTCAACAAGTTAACACCGACGATAACATCTATATCGCCTAACCTTAGTTTTCTAATAATCTCAACTCTTTGTATAGAAACAACATCCGCATGAATATACTCACACTTGATTTTTAAATCTGTAAAATACTCCGTTAAGTTTTCTGCCATTTTCTTTGTCAAAGTTGTCACTAAAACTCTTTGATTCAGTTTGACCCTTTTTGTGATTTCTCCCAACAAGTCATCAACTTGATTGGCTATTGGACGAACTTCAATTTCAGGATCTAGCAATCCTGTTGGACGGATTATTTGCTCTACTACTACACCGTCGCATTTATCCAGTTCATAAGGTCCGGGAGTTGCACTAACATAAATTGTCTGCTTTGCGATACTCTCGAACTCATCAAAGCGGAGCGGACGATTTTCCAAGGCAGATGGTAATCTAAACCCATGCTCAACCAATGTAGTTTTTCTCGATCTATCACCGGCATACATAGCTCTAAGCTGTGGTATTGATGCATGGCTTTCATCAACAATAATTAGGTAGTCTTCAGGAAAAAAATCAAATATACAGCTTGGTCTATCACCGTAAGTTCTTCCTGACATGTGCATAGAATAATTCTCTATACCTGAACAAAAACCAACTTCACGCATCATTTCCAAATCGTATTGAGTTCTTTGTTCTAACCGTTGTGCTTCGAGCAATTTCCCTTCATCGCGCAGCACTTCTAATCTTTCGATTAGTTCCTCTTTGATGTCGGCCATTGCTTTAATCAATTGATTTTTAGATGTTACGAATATTTTTGCCGGATAAATGATTTCATATTCTACATCTTCAAATCTAACTCCGGTCAATGAATCAATATGAGATATTCTTTCAATTTCATCTCCAAAAAACTCAACCCTTATTCCATATTGATTTTCATAAGCAGGTATTATATCAATTACATCCCCACGGACTCTAAAAGTACCGCGCTGAAATTCGAAATCGTTCCTCGAGTAATATAATTCAATTAACTTACGAATAAAGTCTTGTCTGTCAATTCTTACACCGCGGTGAAGTGTAAAAATCATACTTTCGAAGTCTTCTTTCTTACCAATTGAATATATGCAACTTACTGAAGCTATAAGTATCACATCTCTCCTACCACTAGCAAGTTGACTAGTTGCTCTTAAACGCAATCTATCTATTTCATCATTTATTGAGAAGTCTTTTTCTATGAAAGTATCAGTTCTTGGTAGGTATGCTTCCGGTTGATAATAATCATAATAAGAAATGAAAAACTCAACAGCATTATTTGGAAAGAAAGTTTTGAATTCCGCATAAAGTTGTGCCGCTAGGGTTTTATTATGAGAAATAACTAATGTTGGTCTCTGAACTTCTTCTATTACTTTACATACAGTAAATGTCTTTCCCGATCCTGTAACACCTAGTAAAGTTTGATGTTGATCTCCATTTTTCAAGCCTTCGACCAATTCTTGTATTGCTCTTGGCTGATCACCCGAAGGTTGAAATTTGCTTACTAATTCGAATTTTTCCATTTTTCATTTACTTATAAATAAATAACATAACTTTTTGTAACATTTTTTTTAACATAATTTATCAACATTTCCATTGCTAATTTTAAAAAAATGCTTATTTTTGTATTCTGTATTCAGCCTCGGTAGCTCAGCTGGATAGAGCAACAGCCTTCTAAGCTGTAGGCCACTGGTTCGAATCCAGTCCGGGGTACAAAAAAAATCAAGAACTCTTTTCACAAGAGTTCTTTTTTTATTAAGTTTGACCATGCCCTGTAATTACACACCATACGGTTCTAATAATGATTTCTATATCTAACTTTAAAGACATATTTTCAATATAATAAAAATCGTCTTTTAAACGGTTTTTGATTTCATCAATAGAAAGCTCATAAGTTGTATATTTAACCTGCCACCAACCCGTTATACCCGGACGAACAATTAACCTGCGTTTGTAAGTAGGTTCTTCTTTTGAAAACTGCTCTACCAATGTTTCCTGCTCGGGTCTTGGACCTACTACACTCATATCTCCAATCAATACATTGACGAATTGCGGAATTTCATCTAAGTGAGTCTTACGAATGAATTTTCCAAATCGTGTTACCCTTGGGTCATTTACTATTGTCCAGGTGGATGTTTTTGGTTGAGTTTCAACTTTCATTGAACGAAATTTATACATATTGAAAATTTTCCCGCCCTTACATACTCTTTGCTGGATGAAGAATATTCCACCTCTACTATCGATTGTTATAAATAAAGCAATTATTAGCCAAAAAGGTAATCCTAACAAAATGACAAGTGAACTAAAAATTATATCAAAAATTCTCTTAATAGTTACATTGATTGGCTTCATAAGCTGTTCACTTATTTCAACTAACGGTACACCATAAAGATATTGAGTTTTGACACTACCTGTAAAAATCTCATATAAATCAGGTTCGATTTTTACTTTGATATTTAGTGAATCAGCAATCTCAGTTATTGAAAGTAATCTTTTATGATTATGCTTATCTGTAGAGATTATAAGTTCTTTAGGTCTATAAAGTTCTAAAATTGAATTCAAATCTTCCGAAAAACCTAATATTGTTTCATCATCGTATAAATTCAAATTTGTAGTCGTAGGTTCCGTGATTACAATACCCAAAGAATGATAGCCCCAGTTTTTGGCTTTCAAGGTTTTCAAATGAAATTCTTTTGCTTTGTTATAATCGCCAACTATAATAACCGGTATTGCTATAATTCCATTAAATCTAAATTTCTTATCAATTTGCCGAATACTGTATCTTCCAATTACTGTAAACGATGTTAAAAGTAAAAAATATACAACAAACATCATGCGCAATGATTCACTTGAAGGATAGAATAATACGAAGACTAATATAAATGTTCCAATAAAAATTGCTCTCATCAAAGCGAATAGTTCATCAAACGGACTCCGCTGATACCAGTTTTTGTACATTCCAAGGAAAAATAGAACTATAAGCCAATAAATCAAAAATAATACTAAACCCAAAAGATATTGTGTTACGCTGGGAACGAGCGTTTGAGAGAAGAGACCTGTAGTAAATCGGAGAATATATTGAATCGTAAAACTCAAAATAATACTAACCCCATCCGTTGCTATTTGCAAAAGAGTACTGAATCGGTTTATATTGTTTATGGTTTTTTTCATCTTTTGAAATTCCGAATTCGAATATTATTTTTCATTGTTCCATGTTGAAATATTTTTTTCAAATATAAATGTAACTAAAGCAATAGATTGTGCTATAATCATAAAAATATAATAGGAACATAATTTTGGAATCTTAGTCAATTTATTCGATTTCTTTGAAAATTTTCCTAACAGAGACAGAATAACAAATAGTACAAATATTGAAAATATAGGTAAAAAATAGATCGTATTAAATAATAATAACGTTAATAAAATAATAGCCAATGTAAATAATGGAATCAAATTTCGCATAACCTTGTGTGAAAAAAGTGCAAAGGTAACCCATCCATATTTCGGGTTCAACAGTTTTTTAGAAGCCCAAATAGTTGCTATTCCGCCGGCGGTTATTCGAATTCGACGGTTAATTTCATTTTTTGGGGATATACCTCTTACTTCGTACACTTCAGTATCATCTAACGATACAACCCGTTTATTATTCATCATAACGTATATAAGCGGCATCCAATCATCGCAAACATTTTTATTTGGTAATGGTTTATAAAATTCCTTTTTAATAGCGTAAAAAGCACCTAATGCTGATACCGTTGAATGGATTTTACTTTCATTGATTCGGAGAATCTGTTCATGTTCTTGGTATTTAACCTCACCTTGAACCCCAAAATTATTTACTAAATCTTCTTCTACGATTGACACCATTGAGGCAATCACTGCGCCTATATCTTCATTGTGCAAAACAGATATCAATCGTTTAATTGTGTCTTTTTTTAATCTGCAATCAGCATCCATATAGAAAAGATATTTTCCTCTTGCTAAGGGTGATATTCTATTTAGGACAGCATTCTTACCCATTCGTTCCAAAAGATGAATTTCTAAATTTTGGTAAATGTTCTTCAAATCTATTAATATATTGTTCGTATTATCGTCGGACCCGTCCGAGGCAACCATAAGATGAAGCATCGCTTGAGGATAATCGGATAACAAAATCGATTCAATCGCATCTTTAATCAATTTTTCTTCATTATAGGCCGATATTATTATTGAAATTTCAACTGGTTCAACAATATTAGGATTACTAACAATATTTGATTTCTTCGATGAAAAATATTTAACTAAATTCGGATAAAATATTAATGGATAGAGTATTAATAAAATATTTAATAAAATAAATGCCAATATTATAAATGAATATGTAATGATCTGCTCCGGTTAAAATTAAAAATCACCTAAATTAAAATTTATTCTAAATCTATGTTCCGATTCCTCGTTATTTACAAGAAATTGATAATATAAACCGATGTTTATGCCACGAACGATTTCGTAATTACTTGAAAGTTCTGCAGATATATAATCCCTACGAACACCGTCTAAAAATGTAACAGTTTCGGAATCACCAAATACATGTCCATAGTTGGGATCGCCTCCAACATTTCTTAACACTTTTCCGGTGGTTTTATCTACTTCATTATCTCCATGCCTTATATAACCAAGAGCCATTTTCAAAGGATAACGTCCTCCAAACCACCAATTGCAAACTATGGATGTTTTATCGGAATTAGGTAACAAAATCGAACCAATCATTGAGCTATCCGAGGTATAAGAGTTCTGATTGTTGAAGTGTGTAAATGTATATGGCTCCACCCTTGCGTATTCCATTCCCAAATCAATACCGCACGGCAATGCAGTTAAAACTGCTAAATTGAATGCTGTCTTGTTGCTCCAGTATCCTGTTCCTATTTCGGAAATAACCATATCATCTAATAGGAATGATGATTTAATCTGAATGTTTTTTATTGGACGAATTGTAAAATCAAGACCCATTAGCGAATTATCTCGGTCATGCAATGAATGTTCAATTGATTTTAAAAAACTCAAAGGGTTAATATAAGCAAAGTCAACTTGCCGATTTGAGTAAACTGAAGCTTCCCACAAAGCAATTTCACCCCAAGAAGGAGTTATCGAAAACCGATGCATTACTAAATATTTAGGTGGTATATTTATCATAAAACCGGTTTTCCAGTGACTCGCTGTGTCCACGTAACCCAATAATCCTGCATGAGTAAATTTGTATTTGAAGTATTTGAACTTTACACCAACATTAATTGCATCCATAGGTGGAGCACTTCTTTCTAAAAATGGATGTTGTATTAATCCGGCACCTAATATCCGGTCTTCCCTTTCGAAACTTGCGAAAAACCAGTTTTTTTGGAAAATAACATGTGAATTTGTAAAATCAATATCACTATTCAAAATTGCAAATTTTATATTTTGACCATATTTTAGATCTTCTAATGCTAACGATCTATCACCTGAAAGAATTGAACCATTTGTTGCTTGTAAACTAAAACCTAAGACTTTACCAAGAGTTCCAAATACTCTGCCACCACCCTGAATAATATTATACGATCTTGAGCCGGTTTCTGTTTTTGCATACATTAATTCTAAACTACCCAATGGCTCAACTGTAACAGAATTAAGAGAATCTTTGTAATGATAAATGAGCTTTTCATAATTTGAAAATATCTTTGACGAAAGTAGCCGATCATTGTCTGAAATGCTTTTAATTAAAACTGCGTTATGTCTTTCATTGATTTCAAATTCGGTCAAATATCTTTCTAAGCTTTTTTGCTCAAGACTATTTAGTATTGTTTTATTACTCTTAATCATTTTTAAAGCATTAACGATTTCGTGCCTTTGTAATGGTAAATCTGATAAGGAATAATTTGGAAGAAACCCTTTCGTTTCTGCTCTTAGCAAAAAATCATAAACAGGATTTGTTAGGTGTACGTATTCGACCTGAGCCGATAGAGTTACCTTACAAAGAAGTATTATAATTAAAACAATGATTTTTTTCATATAAGCAAATTATCTTAGTAGAGAAAGAGTAATTGACAACAATGTAATAAGAGTATTCAAGATGGATATATAAAGGCTGTATTTCGCTTGTTCAACACTTGGAGGGTATGCTGGTGGACTTGGGACATAAACTTCATCGCCGGCGTAAACAATGGTCCTTTCATCACCGGTAATCCATGATTTTGTATTTGCGCGAATTATGCTCGCCCTGCTCTTATCGGCTCCAATTCCATAACCTCCTGCTTGTTCAATATACCATGCTAAATCTTTACCCTCGACGAAATCAATATATCCGGGTCTATTAACTTTTCCAAATACATATACCTTACCTGGGTTTGACGAAATAACAATCAGATCACCATCTTCTAAACCAACGTTATCTTTTTCTGAACCTTTATTAAAACAAGCATTGAAATCAGCAGAAACAAATGGCATTTTTTCAATGATATCAGCATAAAATCTTGTAGTATCTTCGAGTACTAAAGGGCTATTCCTAAAATATTCATTTATTTTTCTGCGTGGATTTGTTGGGGTACTGTTTTGCTCTTCACCCCGAATAATATATGAAATTGGTAAGTATGCTTTTTCTGTAAATCCACCTGCCATTTTTATAACATCTTTTAGCTTGGTTTTTTTTTCTGTAATTAAATAAGTGCCGGGATTTTGTACTTCACCGCGAACTGCAACAACACCAAATCCTTTATTAATTTCTTTATCTTTATAACCTACAATAACATTTGAACCAGACTCTAAAACGTAATCACTGCCTAATAAATTCAGATTAGTATCGATTGATAATTGTTTTTTGGTACCATCCGACAAATAAAGATACACATTTCCCAAATCAGCATTATCCAAAAGTCCATAACCGAATTTCAATAACATCGAAGCTTTGTCTCCGTTTTTAAAAGGCACTACAATTGGCCTTATAACTGCACCTGAAATTGATATCTGTGGATAGGCTTCCAATGAATAAGGTACCATTACTATATCCCCTTCGCGGATATAAGGATCAAAACTCTGGTCGTTAAGTGCGGTAGCCTTTTCCAAATCGGCCAAGCTGGACGAACCATCTTTGTGTAAAATCTTTACATTTCTTGAAGCGAAAGATGAAATCCCAGCGACCCCGCTTCCGGAATATAACCTATTTTGCTCACGACGGTCTTCCATAAAACGAATATAAGTTCCAGATACGCTTGAAGGCATTTGCTCAAGAGACTGGTTATTAGCATAACTGATAGCGGTTGATACTTGATATGACGCAGGTATTGTATAAGTCGCAGGATAAGTAACATTTCCACTTAAAGTTACCAAACATACACGAGGCCTTTTCAAAGTAATTGATACGTCAACATTAGGATTACGCGCACCAATCAGATCCTTTACTTCTTGAGTAAATTGAGCTAATGTCTTATTTTCAACTGAGTGACTGCCATATCTTGGAATTAATACACTATTATCACTGCTAACTTCAATCATGATATCTGATTTGAAAGTCGGTGAAGCTTGTATGGATAACACATCACCGGGTCCTAAAACATAATTATCTGGATTTACTATATTACCTGTAGGCATTTGCTTTGTTTGCAAAAGTTCTTGCCCACTAAGTTTATTATCCATCGAAGATTGTAAAAGCTCTTCTTGACTGTTACTAAACCCTGATTGCGCTAACATCGTCCCAAACGATGCAAGCAGAAATATTACTGTAAATATTATTTTTTTCATTATTGTATATATGATAATTAAAATTCAAATTTAAAAATATTTTTGCAAATAACGTCAACTATCCGTTCAGCGGCATTGCCATCCCAAAACTGAGGTATTTTACCATTACGATAATTGCCGCTCATTATTTTATTGAAAGTTCGGATAATTGAATCATAATCCGGTAGTATTAATGTATTTGTTCCGATTTCGATTGTTATAGGACGTTCAGTTGATGTTCGCATTGTTATGCAAGGTACATTCAGAACGGTTGTTTCTTCTTGAATACCGCCTGAATCGGTTAAAACAAATAGTGCACTACGCATTAAAGCCAGAAAATCAATATAACCTAAAGGTTCAATTATTTTTATTCCGGGAATATTCACTTTCTCTTGGAAACCGAAAAGCTCAAGATTTTTCTTTGTTCTAGGATGCATAGGAAAAATAATATTGATTTTCTTTGACATCTCAACCATAGCATCTAGTAAACTAGCTAATTGGTCTTTTTCATCAACATTGCTTGGACGGTGCATAGTTATTAACGCATATTTTTTATCCTCAACCCCAAGAGTTGATTTAATTGGCGATTTTTCAGCTTTTGGTAATGCAAAATATAGAGAATCTATCATTGTATTACCGGTGAAAAATATATTATTAGGATTAAAATTTTCTTTTAATAGATTGATTTTCGCGCTTAGTTCTGTTATAAAGCAATATTCAGAAATAGAATCTGTAACCAATCTATTGATTTCTTCAGGCATAGTGCGGTCTAAACTTCTCAATCCACCTTCGATGTGCGCGGTAGGTATTCCCAATTTTACAGCTGTAATCGAACATGCTAATGTCGAGTTTACATCACCAACAACTATCATCAAATCAGGTTTTTCTATTTCCAATACTTTTTCAAACTCCAACATAATTCTTGCTGTCTGCTCAGCATGACTTCCGGAGCCAACGCCAAGGAAATACTTTGGATTGGGTAATTCCAAATCTTCGAAAAACGTATCTGACATTTTGCGGTCATAATGTTGTCCGGTATGAACGATTATGTGTTCAACCTGGTCAGAGTACTTTTTAAAAGCCCTGTCAATTGGAGCTATCTTCATAAAATTAGGTCTTGCACCTACTACCGATAAAACTTTTTTCATATATAAATCTCTAATAATAGGTTTTGAAATTTTCTTCTCTGCCGCTTAGTACTAATATTGCGGCGGCCAAAGACGGAAATGTGTCTGAGAATGCGGCTATTTTAAAGTCAGAATGGACAAACGTATAATAATTTGGATTCCCAAATGTTATGGAAATAGTCTTCTTCCCGTGAGCCATTTTTTGGATAATCTCGTTAATCTTATCAGCTTTTGATTGGCTAAAAACTTTATTAAATATACTGAATATAATAAGTTCTGAATCGCTGATGTTTGTCCGTAGTTCGTCTATTTCGTCATCGGTAATGTCAGCATTAATATATCCGAAGTCGCAATCATTTTCAGAAGCCTGAGCCAGCATTGTAAAATACCGCGAAGCAGAACGGATATCTTTATCCTTTTCGATAATTGCAAATCCTGCAAATTGGATATTATCGTCCAATGGCACCAAGGCTTTATTACCATCAGTTTTCAAAGCCTGATAAGCAATTTTTAAAGCAGATTTTTGGTTAGCGAGGAATGTTTGTTCAACTTGTTTTTCTTTTGCAAAATGCGGAATTAATCCCGCCCAACGTTTCGCTCTAATGATTTTTTGGTAATCCGAATGGATTAGATTTTGAAATTCCTCGTTGCTTATCGCTAATTCTATAATTTTCCTAATTTGCTCTACCGGATCTTTCGGCATCAAGGCTATTGTACATCCAGACAAAATTGATTTTAAAGCATTATTTTCAACATCTTCTACAGCTCCCATATCCAAGGCATCGGTAATAATAATACCTTTGAAATTTAGTACATTCAGCAAATAATCGATTATTGGTTTCGATAAACTTGCCGGTGTATTTGTTTCATCAAGTGCTTCAACCGCCAAATGCCCAACCATTATAGATTTTACATCGTTTTCAATAGCCGATTTAAAAGGAAAAAGCTCATTCATCTCAATTTCACTAATTGATTTGTTCAGATAAGGAAGCTTAATATGAGAATCAAATGCCGTTGAACCATGACCGGGAAAATGCTTTGCTGTCGCTAATACTTTTTCGGACTGCATCCCCTTTATAAATTCTACTCCAAAAGCAGAAACTTTTTCTGGGTTGTCACCGAAAGCTCGAATGTTAATTATCGGGTTTTCCGGATTATCATTGATATCAACAACGGGCGCAAAAACCCAATCAACACCCAAATCCTTAGATTCTTTGGCTATTGCTTGACCAATAGTAAAAGCGTTAGCTTTATCGTATGTTTCACCTATTGCCCAAGCGTGAGGAAATTCATTACCTTCGGAAAGACGCATAGGTAAACCATACTCAAAATCTGCTGTAAAGATTAATGGAATTTCCGATTTTGCTTGTAACTCTGCCATTAAACGTCTAGCAATTTCTGTAATTCCATTAAAAATACAGAATCCGCAAACTCCGAGAGCGACCAACTTATCAATTTGATTTTTGTAATCCAATTTATCATAATAAGTATCGACATCGAGCCGCGGCATAATTAGTTGCGCGGCAATACTATCAATTTTTTGAGCCATTTATAAGTCTATTCCTTCATATTTTCTAATTTTATCTTTTAATTCCATAGATATTGTTTCCGGAAGTCCGGTTTTAGTATTTAGATTAACAAAAACAGTATTACCTCGAGTAATTACTTTACCGTCTTTTAGTTTAAGCAGATTTTCTATGGTTATTGAACTATCTCCTATTTTAGCTGTACGTGTAAAAACTTCATATTCATCAAAGAACTTTGCCGACCCCATAAAATCAGCTTCTTGGTGTACCACCATTAAAAAATTATCTTTAACAAATTTGGGTGTTTCAACTGGATGTCCTATCGCTTCAAGGTATTTCACTCGCGCCCATTCGAAAAAGTACATATATTGAATATTATGCACTACTCCATAAGAATCAACCTCATGAAATCTAACTTGTCCTTCAGTAACATGCTTGTATTTTTTTAATTCTTCTATCATTTTTATTGGTTATCCATTATTTTTTTTGCTGTCGAAATCACTATTTCGCTTGCTGTTTTTGCTATTTCTTTTGCGATATGTAAATGAAATACTGCTCTTATTTTATTATCACCAACTTCGTGAACCAAAAGACCTTCTGTAATTAATTCATCGTGTAGTTTACTTGAACTCATTCCATTAATACATTCAAATATAACCATATTAGTTTGCACTTTATCCAAGTCGCAATCGATAAAATCGGATTTATTGATTGTGTCAGCGAATAGTTTTGCGTTCGCGTGGTCATCGCTTAATTTAGTAAAATTGTTTTTAATAGCGTATAGTCCTGCGGCGGCTATCAAACCGGCCTGCCTCATACCGCCACCTAAAATTTTTCGCCATTTCAAAGCCATAGTAACCGATTCTTTTGAACCGGCAAGCAATGAACCGATCGGCGCTCCCAAAGCTTTTGATAAACAAACATTAATTGTATCAAATGGGGCGGAATATTCTTTCATCGATATACCAGTTGCGGCTGAAGCATTCCAAAGCCTTGCTCCATCAAGGTGCATTTTTAAGTTATACTTATTTGCAATTTCTTTAACGTCTTTAATATAATTTAAGTCTATAACTGTTCCACCGTGCCTATTATGCGTATTTTCCAAGCATATTAAAGTAGTTTTCGGGAAATAATAAATATCGGGTCTTATACACGATTCAATTGTATTTATGTCTGGCATACCACTTTCCGAAGGAATGCTTCTCAATTGGACTTGGGATATGATAGAAGGTCCTGCTGTTTCATAATAATAAATATGAGCATCATTTTCAACAATAACTTCGTCGCCGGCTTTTGTATTGACTTTCAAACCGAGTTGATTTCCCATCGTCCCTGATGGTAAAAATATGGCCGCCTCTTTTCCTAAAAGCTCAGCAGTATAATCCTGTAGTTCATTTACTGTTGGGTCTTCACCGTAAACGTCGTCACCAACCAAGGCTTTAGACATAATTTCGCGCATTTCGTCGCTCGGCATTGTTACCGTATCGCTTCTTAAATCAATCATCACTTTCTCGTAGTTCTCTATTTTATTTAAATTAGTTCAAGCAGATTATTTCTGAATTTAAAAGAGTACGTATTTCCAAACTGATTCTTTTTGAAAAAAATTTTATTGATAATATTCATTATACTATTACGTTTTAAATTCGTTTTTAAGGATTGATTTTATATTACTGCTTTAATATAAAATACAAATTTAATAAATATTGCACTTTTGGAGTATTTTTTTTTGTATTATTATAGTTTTTTTTATAATTTTGATTATTATTTTGCAATCTCATTAACTTAATATCTAAATGAAAACAATAATCGTAATACCTACATACAACGAAAGCGAAAACATAAGTCGTTTATTTGATAGTATTTTTGCGTCTTTACCGGAGGCGGAAGTCTTAGTTGTTGACGATAATTCTCCTGACGGCACACGCGAAATCATCGAATCACGGATGAAGACTAACGAAAAAATTCATTTAATTAATCGTCCGGGAAAAATGGGATTGGGAACAGCATATTGCGAAGGATTCCAGTGGGCACTTAAAAATGGTTTTGAAGTGATTTTTGAAATGGATGCTGATTTTTCACACGATCCAAGAGTATTACCGAAATTCTTGGAAACTTTAAAAGATCATGATTTTGTTATAGGCTCTCGTTATAAAACCGGTTGGAACGTAGTTAATTGGCCCCTTAGAAGATTGATATTAAGTTATGGAGCTAACCTATACACCCGTATTATTACAGGTATGCCGATTTATGATGCAACCGGCGGGTACAAATGCTTCCGTGCTTCAGCATTGGCAAAGATAGATTTTTCTACCATTCATTCAAATGGCTACGGTTTTCAAATTGAAATGAATTACCGCCTATGGAAAAATAAAGAAAGGTACATTGAAATGCCTATCATCTTTGTTGATCGGCAAAATGGTGTTTCAAAGATGAATAAAAGAATTATTTTTGAAGCCGTATATTTAGTTTGGAAACTTCGATTTACAAGATTTAAAAATAAAAAAAGAACTCCATAATATGTCAGCTATTGATATTTCTGTAGTAATTGTCAATTATAATGTCAAAGATTTTTTATCAAAATGTCTGGACTCAGTCAAAAAAGCATCTGCTAATTTGACTGTAGAGATTATAGTTGTCGATAACAACTCTTCCGACGGCTCTATCGAATATTTGCAGAATTTGCACCCTGACATCCAATACATTGCTTTAAATGAAAATTTAGGCTTTAGCAAGGCAAATAATATAGGTTTTAAACAAGCTTGCGGAAAATATATCCTGATTTTAAACCCCGATACCATTTTGGAAGAAAAGAATCTCGATATTATGTTCAAATATATGGAGAATAATTCACAAGTCGGATTAGCCGGTTGTAAAGTGCTAAATCCAGATGGATCTTTCCAGCTTCCTTGCCGACGCGGCTTCCCTACGCCTTGGGTTTCATTTTGCAAGTTATTCGGTTTACAATCCTTATTCCCAAAATCTAAACTTTTTGCTCAATATAACCAAACATTTCGTTCAATAGATGAAACTTATTCAATTGATGCGGTTATGGGTGCATATATGTTTACTCGTAGAGAGATTCTTGAAAAAGTGTATGGTTTTGACGAAGATTTCTTTATGTATGGCGAGGATTTAGACCTCTGCCACAGAATTAAACAAGCCGGCTATGAAATAACTTATGTCCACGAAACAAGCATAATACATTACAAAGGTGAATCTACAAAGCGTAGTTCTATTAATGAGATAAAGCATTTTTATGAAGCGATGGCAATCTTCTCGAAAAAGCATTTTGCCAAATATAGTTTCTTTTTGCTTTTTTTAAAACTTGCCATTGCTTTACGTTCTGTTGTAGCTTATTCAAATAAATACAAAGAAGATATTCTTTACATTGCCGGTGATTTAGTAATTGTGAACTTTTCTTTGCTTGTTGCGGCAAAAATTAGGTTTGGTTCCTTCCTTCCATTCCCTGATTATGCCTACCCTATTGTATTTATAGCGGTTTCTATCGCTTTAATTATCTCAATGATTTTCAGCGGAGAGTATTTCGAGGATAAACATTCAGTTTCAAAATCTGTTTTTGGCATTCTGATTAATTTCTTTTTGGTTTCAGCTCTCACCTACTTCTTCAAGGAATTTGCTTTCAGCCGTGGTATAATTCTTATCATGACAGGCTTTTGCTTGTTTTTAATAGCATTCCTGCGATTACTTGTATTAACATATAACAAAGCACTCGGTACTGATAAAGACAAAAGAATTCTTATAGTAGGATTGACCAATCAAGCGGAAAATATCGCCGATTCACTGAAATCGCCAATTAATTCGAATATCAATCTGATTGGATTTATAAGTATTGATGAATCTTATCCTAATGAATTTCATAATTTTCCTGTCGTAGGAAATATTCATTTTCTGAAAATTATAATTGAAAAATACCACATAAACGAAATTGTAATAGCTGATAAAAATCTTCCACAAAGCAAGTGGTTCCAAATAATAGCCGAGACATCAAATACCAAAGCAAAATACCATCTTGCCACAAAATACGATGAACTTTTGACATCCGAAATCATTGAAGAAATCACTGAAAAGAAACTTGCGGCACCCAATTTTGCGCTTATGTCCATTCGAAATAGATTTATTAAGCGATTTATTGATCTGTTTGTCAGTTTATTCGCACTCACTCTTTGCTTGCCATTGACTTTGTGGTTTGGGAAAAAAGCTTTATTAAAACAATATTGGTTAGTTTTCACCGGAAAAATGTCAATTGTCGGTCTATACCCTACTGATAATCACGATATGCACATTGGTAAAATTGGTATCACCGGTTTAGCGCATATCAGCTCACAAAATTCATTGCCTTCGGAAACTATCAAATCCCTAAACAATTATTATTTAACCAACTACAGCATTTCTCTTGATTTGGAAATAATCATTAAGTCGATAATCAGAAGAAAACAAAAATAGTTATAAGTTATGAGTTATAAGTTGAAGAAAGAGAAGAAAATACCCCTAACCAACTTGAAACAGGTTGATTAGCCGCGTTGTCATTCTGAACGAAGTTAAGAATCCATCTTCGAACTGGGTATAGGCAATAGGCAATAGCGAAGAAAGAAGAAAGCTATGCCTTTAGGCATTAAATGTGTATAGAATGAATGATGTATAGGCTATGAAGTGCCTTTAGGTACGAAACTAATAGAAAAATGGGCAAAAAAGAGGACCTCACCACAACCCTCACCTAAGATAAGAGGACGTAAGAGCTTAATATATATATCCTTACCAAGACTTAAAAGTCGTGGCTATTCAAGAAGATATATCCCGATTCGTGGTCGGAATTACGAAAAAACATTCTGCGTTTATCTGCCAAATCAGCGTCATCAGCGTGCTAATTCCTCATCCTGGTTTTTACTCATTCAAAATTCATAATCCAAAATTCAAAAATGTTCCAAGATGGATTTCCAATGTCTCGGGAATGACAACCTATACCCAATACCCAAAACCCTATTCTTCTCATTAACAATTTATAATTAACCATTAACAATTAATTTACCGGTATTCTTCCCCACTCACCTTATAAATCACATAGTTTTTCAGGTCTATGTCCGATTCGAAACCACTACCGAATATAATTCTTTCGGGAGACTGGATTTTGATATTTGACATCGTGTGAATTTTCTTTCTTTCGTTCAGCCATTGCAGTTCTTTGGTTTCAAGCCTTGTTTGACTACTGTCTGCAATAACTACTACTCTGCCAAAAGCAGTCATATCGCGAGTTCTATCATTGATTTTGATACTATCGGCAGTAATTGTGCTTATCCTTTTCCCTGTCGCACGCGAAAAGAATTCAATATAAATCCCGCTATCGAGAATAGTTTCTTGCCGTTCGGTAAAAACCCGCGCTCTTTTAGCTTTCAAAATAGAAATTTTTAATACAGAATCTACGAAATTAATCGTGATGTTATGAGCTATTTGGTCAGGTTCCTTCGTATAGTCGATACTATCTTTTAAATTGGCAACCTTCTTTTTATTAGCCGAATTATCGCAAGCTGAAATCAGCATTACAAGCATTAATACAAATATGATTTTCTTCATTTATCTTACCTCAATTAGCCTTTTGGGTGCGCTTTTTTATAAACATCTTTAAGACGTTCAATTGATAAATGAGTGTAAATTTGGGTTGATGATAATGAAGAATGTCCCAAAAGTTCGCTTACAGCGCGCAGGTCTGCCCCATTATCCAACAAATGAGTAGCGAAAGTATGCCTTAAAACGTGGGGGCTTTTTTGGTGAGCTTTCACTTTGCCGGTAAATGCAGTTTTAACGATCCGATAAGCTCCAGATGGATATAATCGTTCACCGTTTTTAGCTAAGAATAGTGCTTTTGTGCCGCCAACTTTTGCAATCAAATTCCTCAACTGGATATAGTTCTTTATCGCCTCCAATGCTTTCGAGCCAATCGGCACTATCCTTTCCTTACGACCTTTACCCATTACTTTTACGATTGCTTGTTTGAAGTTTATTTCGTCGCAATTGATATTCAAGGCTTCGCTTATGCGCAAGCCGCTGGAATAAAGCAACTCAACTAATGCTCTATTACGAAGCGAAATAACGTCATCACCATCCATATCCACTATTACGTCGTTAATTTCTTCCATGACTAAAACCGATGGCAAATGCTTCCCCTTTTTAGGTACTGAAATATCGTCAGCTATATTGACATTTATTATTTTGCGCTTTTTGCAGAACTTAAAAAACGATTTTATGGACGAGACCTTTAATGCAATAGATGTTTTTTTCATCGACCGATCATACAATTTTCCCATAAAAGTTAAAATGTCATCCTCATCTATATTCTCTATCTCAGGTTCAGTATTATACTCAGATATAAAGAAATCGTACAACTGATAAACTGCTGTTTTATAGGTTATTACTGTTTTTGGCGAAAAGTTTTTTTCCGTTTCACAGTACTGTATGAATTTGTCTATCGCTTCTTTTAAATACATTGCATAATCAAAAATTTATAAATATTATTACTTTTAAAGCAACTTTTACGCCAAAGATTTGTTAATTATCGAGAAAAATATTAATTTGAAAATTATATTTGTAAAATAGGTAAAAATATGAAATCGTTCAGAAATATTCTTTTATTGATTATTGTAATTTCTTTTAGTTCACAATATAATTTTAGTCAAGAACTAACCTATATTCAGCCGGATTTAGGTACGCCGGGGTTTAACACCTATGTTGAATTCATTGCTCCTGCAAATGTCAAAGGATTCTTTGGTCAGGATGGATTTTATATGAATAATCCTGGTGATTCTGTCACAATAGAACTCCTGAAACCTGAAGACGAAAGCAAAGTAGTAATCGGTCCCGCAATAGTTAGTTGGGACGGAAGAATGATTTCTACTCAAGTTTTCATAAAACCCGATGTCACACCAAATAGTCATGATTGGGAACAATTGACAGATGAATTTGTTATCGAATTAATTGTAAAAGTCAAATATAGAGGCCTTACCCCTCCACGCGATCCAAATCAACCCCTTGTTTATACGTTTTATATAGTAAAGCCTTGGCCTGCAATTACAAGTTCGGGTGGAGGTGTTTTAGGAGATGGAACTTTGGGAAAACGTTCACCGCGCGGTGGAATGATTTTCGAAAATCTTAAATTGAACGGAATATACACTATTTCAACCAAAGATTGCGACCCTGTAATGCCCGGCAATCAAGGTTATTTGCCATGTACAATGATTGTTACAAACAAAATAATTGGTACAGGCGGTTCAAAAGCAGAAATTTCTGCACAGGTGGCAAAGAAGACGGTATGAATAAAACCGGAGGTAACGGCGGTACTGGCGGCGGCGGCGGCGGCGGCAAATGGTTAGATAGAATTACAACCGCAAGTGGATATGATGGCGGCGGCGGATTTACCGGCGGCGGTAAAGGCGGAACAAATTATCCTTTAACAGGAAGCGGAAACTATAAAACAACCGGAATTGGCACCTATGGTGTTACAGACGGAAGTGCGAGCGATCCAAAACGCGGATCGAGTATCAATGGAGTTGAACCTCCTTTCCAAAATACATACAACTGGGAAGCCGCTGGCGGTGGTACCGGACACCCATTTGGATTCTCAGGAATTAACACCGACGACGGTAATACTCCTACCCCGCCAAATAGCTCGATTGGATATGGCGGCGGAAGCGGATGGAGCCAGAAAAAAGCCGGTGGTGCAGGTTCTTACGCTAGTATAGGCAAAGCACCTACAGCCGAAACAGCCGGAAAGATACATGGTAATATTCAAATAGTTCCCTTTGCCGGGGGCTCAGGTGGAGCAAGCGGAAATCCAGAAGGTGTACTTCTAAATTTAGATGTTGATGCCGGAAGCGGCGGCGGTGGTGGCGGTGCTTTAAGAGTATTTGCTAAATACATTGAAAATATATATATTAATGTGAATGGTGGCGATGGTGAAACCGGTGAGAATAATGCTCATGGTGGTGGTGGTTCCGGCGGTGCTGTTGAATTAGATTCAAAATCCGAAATTAAAAAATGCCAAATATCTGCTTTAGGTGGTAATTTTGGTACAAATCGAGAAGGCGGTGAAGGTTATTTGAGGATTGATTTTAATACTTTTCCGGAAGTAGTGCCTTTGCCTGCACATTTTTACCAAGGAATAAGCACTGATTCGACATATAAAGTTTATAGAGACTTTGAATGTACTTATACCGGAAGTACAACAGCTGGGTCTTCATGTTCCCTTTATAGAAGGATTGACGGCGAAAGTCAATGGACAAAAATGCCTAATCCACCAAGTGATTTTGTTAGCAACTGGTCAATAAAATATACCCCAACAGGCAATCACAAATATGAATATTTTGTTTTAATTCTTGATAATGCCGGTTTGGGTACAGCAAAAGGAGCTAACTTCTACGACAGTCTCCATAATTTTGATCCTAGACAACTTATGGCTCAAAATGCCGCCAATATATTCGTATTAAAGGACGCCTATCCGGATTTAGTAGCTCCTGACGAACTAAGTGTAAATACAATTTGCGAAAATGAAACTTATGATTTCGACTTCGTTGTTAAAAATGATGGTATGAAAGATTTGATTCTATCTATTGATAAATCATATTTCCAAAATTCCAATCCGCACTTTGCTTTGATCACCCCTACAAATAATGTAACTTTACCTGAAGGTCAATCACAAACTTTCAAAATCAGATATACTCCTGATCCTTCGGAACTGTATAATATAAGAGACACATTTATGCTGTTTCATAATGATACAGCGGGGCCAAAACTAAAACGTAATCCTTACCCTATCGCTTTAAGTATTGATTCGGTTATCTATACTAATCTAACATTCATTGGATCACCGGATTTTGGAGTTATTCAAATCGGCAAGCCGAAAACAAACGCATTTATTTTTAGGAATGATGGAAATATAGATATAAAAATTTCAACTCTTCCTGTGGTTTCGCCTCCATTTACACTAATCAGTTCGGTTCCTTCCATTCCTCCACCGGCAACATTGAAGCCTGGACAGAGTGTAACATTCAATATTCAATATGACCCAACTGACGAAAATATCAATAAAACAGACTTTTCAGTTGCCTATAATGCGGAAAAATACAATTGCCAAGACGATAACCAAATTAAAATCCAGGGTAAAGGTAGTATGGGTGTTTTGAGTTATCCAACGCAAGTTGATCTCGGGTTTATGAATTGGTGCGATCCTGATACAATTGATCTTATGTTTCAAAATACCAGTACTAATCCTGGTGATTTAATAAGGATAATGGATAAGCCTATTTTAACAGGTACTAATGCAAGCGATTTTAGAATTATTTCCGCACCGACAATGCAGTACCCTCTTACTATAAATATGCAGGATGCAATCCAATATAGCGTTGTATTGGATCCTACAGGCAAACCGGCCGGAAAATATACAGCCAACGTAGAAATCATAACTGATTTAATCGGAAGCGAAAAAATAACAATCCCTATAACAGCCGAGATTGCTCAATTCGATATGAAAGCAACTCCTGCAAATTTAAATTTTGGAAATGTTTATGTTGGATTCGACAGCCCGATAATTAACCTTGAATTGCAGAATGATGGAGTCTTGCAAGAACATATTCAATCAGTACAATATCCTCCTGAATTGACGTTTACAAGAATTTCCGGTTCGGATTATTTGGCAATTGGCGGCGGATTGAATAAATATACTAGTAAACTGCACCTTAATACAGGAGGTAATTACACAGGGAATTTACTTTTTAATTTCGACGAACCTTGTAGTGATCAATTATTAGTTCAAATCACAGCTAACGGATTATTATCCGAAATAACTGTTATTGATACATTAGATTTTGGCGTTCATCCATCGTGTGCAGTAAATATATTGAAAGATATACGATTCTCAAACAATAGTCCTGCACCTTACGTGATTATTCAAGGATCAGAGCAATTAATTGATGATCCAGGCGGATTTTTCCTACTTCACGCAACCGGATTAAGCCAAGTTGTTGGTGTCCATGACACTATTAATCCGACTAAATTTAAAGACGCAGGCCAAATAATCTTTGATTCACGCACAGGATTTACCGGAAAAGTTTTCGCTAAATACAGGGTTCAAGTTTACCAAAACGGCATATATAAAGATGTTTATGTTGTTTTGAAAGCAGAAATTGACCCCGGTAGTTATAAAATTAATAACAATCCAACTGTTTTTGTTCCGACAATTATCAATCAGAAATCTCAGAAAACCGTCGAAATTGAAAATACCGGAAGGTGGAATATGAAAATACTGAGTATCACCACACCAACAAAACCGGAATTTACAATTCTTGCAAATTCTGTTATTGGCACTACATTAGGACCAAATCAAAAAACTAGTTTCAATATTGAGTTTTATCCGAAATCACTAGAAGTTTTTCAAGACTTTATTACAGTGGAATTCCTTATGGACAGTTGTAAAGATCAGGTAAGCATTCAATTGGATGCTATAGGCGGAAAGTCCAGAACACTGCTATTGAGTATGCCCGATACACTATTGTTACCGGACATTGATAATTGCAGAATACCTATATATGCTAAATTGAAAGCTGGTGACGATCCGATTTCAAATTATACGATTGATACTATTAAATTGTCATTCAATAGAAGCCTATTTTTCCCAAAAAATATATATCACGATATTATAGAATTTGCTAATGACGATAGAATCATCAGTTTCACAGTCAATAATCTGAACTTGACTACGAATGAACAAATAATCGCCTACTTAGAAGGTGCGACGATGTTGGGTAACCAAACGTCAACAGCCATCAAATTTGACAAGGTTATTTTACCTAATGATGGCGAAATTACTGACATAAATACCAAAGACGGCTCATTGGAAATTACTATTTGCAAGGAAGGCGGCGATAGATTACTAATCAATGCCGGTGCAAAACCCGACGTATTGCTGGTACCAAATCCTGCTACTGATATTGTAAACATAACTGCGATTATGATTGAAAAAGGTAACTACACGCTTGAAATATACGATTTATTAGGCAAAAAGACACTCATTCAAACTTGGACGAAGCCAACAGGCGGTAAAGAAGAAAAATTAATCAGTTTTGATGCCACCGCATTAAGTAACGGAATTTATATAATTCGATTAACTGTGCCGTCGCAGACCACTATAAACAAAACGCTGAACATTACAAAGTAAATTATAATAGTTTGAAAAGAAAAAAATACAGTGGAGTCCAGAACCCACTTAAAAAAAACGGGGCGAAACCGAAAAGCCAGATGAGTAGGACTATTATAATGTTTAAAAATGAAGAAAAAACTAAAGGTATTAATAGCCCTTATTTCTGCGACGTCAGCAATAGTGGTTGCTATGGTTTTGGTTTTGAAACTTCTTGGATATGATGATCCAGCAGTAATTATAGGTGGTGTTGTAGGTGTTGTTGTAGGTGGTGGTGTAGGTGGTGGTGTAGGTGGTGGTGTAGGAGCTTTAATTGACCCTATATTGAAGAAAAAGAAATTAAAATAGTTTGATTTAATATAAATAATACTCATAGGGAACAACGACGTTGTTCCCTATATTATTATAATCCCGTACGGAACAACAACAATACCGCACGGAACAACGATTATTGTTCCCAATAATATAATATTCCATAAAAAGACGGCGAATGAACTAAAAGAGACGTTTCACAGAGGTCGTTCGCCGTCTATTTTGGCGTTTTTTACACCATAATTGCTTTCATTTTAATATGAATCAGGTAGAACCTTTTTGGGTTCTACCTGATTTGTTTTTATTTGCTTTATATAGAAATAGTTTTCAACATTTTTTTTAATAAAAAAACCGGTTATAAAATTACAACCGGTTACAAAATTAATGAATACAACTATCTTTCTATCTAACAATTCTTATCGGCAAACACATTTTAGCATTATCTGCATTTAATACAAGATAGTAACTACCTGAATTAATACCTGATGTATTTAAATTAATGTAATTTTGCCCTTTATTATAAGATGCAACGGGAATATTTGCTATCATATCACCTTTACTATCATATATTTCGAGTTTCAATATTTTGGTATCTTTTAACAAATCAAATCTTATATTCGCTTCATCAGATGCAGGATTTGGTGCAAATTCGAAGTTTTCAATTATGCCATTATTAATATCTT
>JBAXXL010000035.1:0-45410 GCA_037127915.1 bacterium | reverse complement strand
AAAATTATATAAACTTTCCATTTTCATATCTTGATGTCAATGATAGTCTTATTTTATATTGTGGCGGTAATTTATTGGGATTAGCCAAAAAAAGTGTAGTTTCTGTTATTGACATACCGATACAAACTGAAAATAACCTGCGTTATCAAAACTATCAATTAGAATACTTTTCCGATGCGGCATTCATTGGTGAGTCAACAATATACGACACTACCGGAAAGAGAATAACTATTCCTGGTTCTCAACAATTTGTGATTGGTGAAAATATAATAAGAGTGAATCAGACTTTACCAAACAGGAATTTACATACTTACAATAATGAATGAAATTGACCAATCAAGTTATAAATTTCTTGTGGAGTAAGTTTAATGAAAACAAAAATAACTTTAATATTCCGCAACTAAGTTGCTCAAATTGCAATCTAATCTCATTTTCTATTGATATAGCACAGCTACGCTGTTCAATCACGTAGTGATGCCATATTAATAGAAAATTTGCAGAGTTTAATTGTGAATTCCATAGGAATGGAATATTCAACGGCAAACTCCCATCCGGCTCATCCGATTACCAAATTGATTTATCATCACAACCTTCAGGAATGTACATTATCACCATCGAATCAAATGGAATGAAGTATATAAAGAAATTTGTGAAGGATTAAAGAAATGATTGATGAAATAATAAAAAAGGGATGGAGTGTTAGTCTATCCCTTCTTTTTTACACAACTCATCCGATGACTGCCAGTCATCGTATGTGTAAAAAAATCAAATTATCCGTTCATTTTTTCGAAAATCCAGGTTTTAATTTTATCTACTGAAATGCGTTCCTGCAACATTGAGTCACGCTCACGTATTGTGACTGTATGCTTTTCTATTGTTTCGCCGTCAATTGTTACGCAATAAGGTGTGCCGACTTCGTCCTGGCGTCTGTAGCGGCGTCCAATGGCACCTGAAGTGTCATACTTCGCATTGAATGTTTTTTGCAAGTCTTTATATATTTCGGTTGCATATTCCGGCATACCGTCTTTATTGACCAAAGGAAATACAGCAACAGTTATTGGTGCTAATTTCGGGTGGAATCTTAGTACGCTTCTTGTTTCCGAATCGCCTTTTCCGGTAGGAACTTCTTCTTCATCATAAGCATTGCATAAGTAAGCCATAAATCCGCGTGAAACACCGCCTGATGTTTCGACGACATAAGGAACAAAACGATCACCGTTTACAGTGTCAACATATTCCATTTTCTTTCCCGATGCTTCTTGATGCGCTTTCAAATCGAAGTCCGTTCTCGAGTGAATACCTTCAATCTCGCCCCAACCGAATGGGAATAAATATTCTATATCCACAGCGGCAATTGCATAATGAGCTAATTTTTCGTGTTCTTTCCAACGCATTGATTCGGGTTTCATTCCGTAGCGAACCCACCAATCCCAACGTTCCTGTTTCCAATAGTCAAATGCTTCTTTTTCATCTCCCGGTTTCACAAAATACTGCATTTCCATTTGCTCGAACTCGCGTGTACGGAAAAGGAAATTCTTGGTATTGATTTCATTACGGAATGCTTTACCAATTTGAGCAATACCAAATGGTACTTTCATTCTGGCAGTTTCCATTACGTTTTTGAAATTCACGAATATACCTTGAGCCGATTCGGGACGAAGATAAACTACCGCATTGGTATCTTCCACCGGTCCGACGAATGTTTTGAACATTAAATTAAAATTGCGTACTTCAGTCCAATCCATTGTACCGGAAACAGGGTCTTTGATTTCATACTGCATAATAAGATTGTAAAAATCTTCGTTTTTATCGCAATGTTCCAAAGCTTCTTCCATAAGATTAGCTTTTTCGATTTTATTTTTTGCTCTCAATTTCGCAATAAATTCTTCGATTAACACATCGGCGCGATAGCGGGCTTTAGATACTTTATTATCAATCATTGGGTCAGAGAATTGCTTTGTGTGTCCCGAAGCTTCCCACGTTTTTGGGTGCATTAATATTGAAGCATCTATACCTTCAATATTATCGCGATAAGTCATTTCGTTCCACCAAGCTTTTTTCAGATTGTTCAAGAGTTCTACACCTAATGGACCGTAATCCCAGCAACCGTTCAAACTACCATATATTTCAGATGATTGGAATACAAAACCGCGTCTTTTCGCCAACGATATAATCATATCCATTGTCATAATAAATTTTCCTTTTCGATTAATAACATTAATATTATACAAAAATAAGCAATTTATAAGAAATATTATGTATTTGTTGATTGTCAACGGAAGTTAATTGTATATCTTACAAAAAAAATGTTAAATTGCATATTTTTTTAATTGAAATTTAATATAATATTTGGAGACTTTAATGAATAGATTATTTTACCTAATAATTTCTATAATATTGATAAGCGAAACTTTGTACGCCCTGCCAAATCCATTGACAAAGCAGGTGATTATAAATGATACTATAAATAGAGAAAAGCCAAAATATCTTCCCGGCGCGATAATAGTAAAATTTAAAGAGAATTCACAATTTCTAAAGGCTGATAAAAAGGCTAAAATCGAATTGATGAAAAGCTCGTTTGAATCCTCGGTTGTATCTGTGGAAACTCCTTTCAAATCCATGATAAAACCAAATGACGATTCATACGGAATTAGCCGAATTACAGAAATTAGATTTACTTCCGCAGTTGATGCTTATACTTTGGCTCAGGAAATCAGTAAAAATCCCGATGTAGAATATGCCGAGCCAATGTACGAACGTAAATTATGCGAACTTGTTCCAAATGATGCACGTTATTCACTCCAATGGGCACCTAAAATGATTGGCTTAGAGAGAGCTTGGGAAGTCACTCAGGGCAGTCCCGAAGTATTGATAGCAATCGTAGATGGTGGCGTCTTTATGAATCATGAAGATTTAAAAGATAATATTTGGAAGAATCCTAATGAGATAGCAGGTAATGGAATAGATGACGATGGTAATGGCTATGTTGACGATGTGAATGGCTGGGATTTCGTAGGTAATTACACAGGCGGCGGATTTTCGCCTGACAATGACCCGCAACCTACGAGTAACCAGGTAAATCACGGTACCCACGTTGCCGGTTGCGCCGCGGCGGTTGGTAACAATGGTATAGGTGTAGCAGGATCAGCTTGGAAGTGTAAGATTTTACCTATAAAAGTCGGCTCCGACAATCCTAATGTTCAAGGTATATACAATGGTTACCAAGCTATTTATTACGCCGCTTTAATGGGAGCGGATATAATCAATTGCAGTTGGGGAGGAGGCGGTTATAGCAAATCTGAGCAGGACCTTATTAACAAAGCTACCGAAATGGGTTCGGTTGTAATTGCCGCTGCTGGAAATGAGGGTAATAATATGGCTAACTATGGACAATACCCTGCACAATTGGACAATGTTATTTCCATAGGTTCATCAGATCAAAGTGATAATGTATCCGGCTTTTCAAATTATGGCTGGACAAATTGTGTTTATGCTCCAGGGAGCGGTATTCAATCTACCGTGCCCGGGAATTCATATACCAATATGGATGGTACTTCGATGGCTTCACCTGTATTGGCGGGTGTTGCGGCTTTAGTGAAATCCGTGCACCCAACTTGGAAATTTAAAGAAATATATCATCAACTTAGAAGCACTTCGGACGATGTGTTTTCTGGTGGCAATAATAAGGAAAGATTACTAAAGTACGGCAGAGTAAATGCTTTTAAAGCAGTTTCTTATAATAGTGAATTTTCTACAAATACTATTCCGGGCATTTCACTTTTTCAATATTCTATTGGTGATAATAATGAAATTAATAAATTTGGTACTTTCAAAAGTAATTTTGAATTTAAAAATTACCTTGCCAAATCAGATTTAATATCGATAACATTAGAACCAATGGATGATTTTATAACCTTAGGTAAAAACAATACACTTACGGTCACCAATTTTGACTCAACACAAAACCATACATTAGAACTTGATGTAACACTACAACAATCAAATCCTTGGTTCGAGGGTACAGCAACAATTTTAGTTAGCTACAAATCTACTAATTATGTTGACTATCAGGTTATTGAAATCCCAATTAAAATCAAATCACCTAATAAATCAACAAATGCTTATTATTTTCCAAGTAACTTGTACGCTAATTGGTATGGTGCTCATTCACCTACTAAAGATGTATTTTGGGCTGTTGGATGGACAGCATGGTATCAACGCGGAATGTATTATGCAAGAGGTAGTGCAAACGTATTTAATATAACTTCACTAAATGAAGAATTGACAACAGTATACGCTAATGATTTTTTTAACGCTTTTATTGGATCTGTACAAAGAACTGTCACCCCCAATGTCAGTCAAATCTTAAAAACTACCGATGCAGGTAATAGCTTTACACGGATAGATGTAACTACAATTACACCATTTATCAATGATATTCACTTTTTTAATAGTAAATACGCGTTACTATTAGGTGACCAAATCAGTAATAAGTTCGGTATTGGTTATACTGCCGACGAAGGTGTAAGCTGGAAAAAAATTCCTCAACAGCCAACAGCGCAAGCTGGTGAAAATGGTTTCGTTGGTTCCGTTTCTTTCTATAACGATAATGTATGGTTTGGCACTAACCGTGGAAGAATTCTTTATTCCATTGATAAAGGTCAAGCTTGGGCTTATAGTACAGTAGAAGCAGGGAAATTAATACACAAAATCGCTTTTGGAAATGCTAACAAAGGTTTAGCACTTTACGGTCCAGAAAAGGACCCTACTCTATTAGCCGCTACAAATGATGGCGGCAAAACTTGGCAAAAGAGCGTAATGGATTTTGCATCTTTAAGGCAATTGCCGATAGATTTATTTTCTGCTGAAGATACAGAGGATATTTTTGTTGTTACTAAGGAAGGTCGCATATACC
This sequence comes from bacterium, assembly GCA_037127915.1. Lineage (GTDB taxonomy): Bacteria > Bacteroidota > Ignavibacteria > Kapaibacteriales > UBA2268 > JBAXXL01. The sequence goes on along the minus strand of JBAXXL010000035.1, from coordinate 40,495 downwards.
GTACAGCGGATTTGGGCAAGACATGGACCAGTATATTGACTTCAATGGCTCAGCCAATAGAAATTGCTACAGTAAAATGTTTAGAGGAAAGCGGAAGGCTCTGGATGGTGAATGATTATGTCAGCTATACGGATTTTATATATGGAGCACCTAATCCACAATTGACTTTGGAGTCTGAAAATAATATAATTTTCAAGAAAACGGAAGTGGGTAAAGTCAGTTTGGCGAATGTTAAAGTGCGTAACACCGGTAATACTATAATCGAATTTAATTCCGTTACACTTGAAAATTCTCCTGACAACGAATTTAGCGAACTTGTAGGTGATACAACTGACTTAGACTTAAATCAAACTGCCACTTTCAAACTTAAGTTTAGCCCAATAAATGCAGGAACTAAAACCGGAACATTTATTATCAAAACCAATGCGCAAAATTATACAATTCCTTTGTCGGGAGAAGCTTATGATGCAGGTTCCGTCAAAGAACTCGAAAGCGCGGGTTTCCAATTTGTATCATTATCACCAAATCCGGCAGATGGACAGATAAATTTGAATTACAATGCTGATAATGCTGTTAATTTGAATGTTGGATTATACGATATAAGCGGTGCTTTAGTACGAAATGTCTATACCGGCTTTACAGCCCTTGGCTCAGGTAACATTAATATTAATACAGCTGATTTAGCTGTTGGTACATATTATCTGAATATATCTATAGATGATAAATCAGCGGTGATGAAGTTTGTAGTAAAGAGATAAAAATCATATATCAAGAACAGATAGGTACATCTGTTCTACTATGCCATTGATTTATATAGTAGCTTAGACATTCTTGTCTGAGCTATTTTTTTAATTTTCGAGTTGTGAGACAGCCCTTTTTATTCAGTTGATAGAATATATCCAACACCTGAAATAGTTTTGATATACTTCGGTTTTGCATAATCGTCTTCGATTTTTTTTCGAAGTTGCCCAACAAAAACACGAAGGTATTGGGTTTCCTCTGAAAAAGAATTTCCCCATATACTTTCTAAAATTTGCTTATGAGTGAGTGCACGGTCTTTATTTTGAGCGAGTAACTTCAATAAAGCGAATTCGGTAGATGTTAGATTTATAATTGAATTTGCTTTTTTTACTGTACGTGAGGCTAAATTTATTTCAATTTCACCGAAAGTTAAAATAGGGGATTCATTTATAGTATCTTTATGCCTTAAAGCAACATTAATTCGTGCTATAAGCTCACCTGTGTGGAATGGTTTAGTTATATAATCATCGGCTCCGGCATCAAGCAATGCGATTTTATCATTTTCTGCACTTCTAACGGATAAAATAATAATTTGTGCAGAACACCACTCACGGAGTTTTTTTAAAATCGATAGACCGTCTTCGTCGGGTAAATTCAAATCTAATAATATTACCTCAGGATTAATTGAAGCCGCAAGCTGAATTCCTTGAATACCTGTTTCTGCCTCAGAACAATCGAAATTATTAACCTCAAGAGAAATTTTAAGGAGTTTTCTGATTTGAGGTTCATCATCAATAATTAATATTTTTACTTTATTTTTCATAAGGCAACTCGATAACAAAGATTAACCCGGATGGTTCCTTTTTAGCGGCATAAATTTTTCCTTTGTGGGCTTCGACAAACCCTTTAGCTATAGATAATCCCAATCCGGTGCCGCCTGTTTTGCTATTAGGAACACGGTAAAATTTCCCGAATAATTTTGGTAATTCCTCATCCGGAACACCAAAGCCATTATCTTGTATTTTAATTTTGTACTTATCCGGCAGCATTTCAGTAGAGATAATAATGGTTGAAGTTTCTGGAGTATAAAGACAAGTATTGAAAAGAATATTAAACAAAGCTTGGCGAATAAAACCAAAATCAATTTTAATTAATGGATTACTTCTATCTAAATCAAGTTTTACAACTCTTTTTCCAAAACTATTTTTCAATTGTGAATAAACTTCAATAACAACTTCGTTAAGAGGATATATATCTATATTTAGTTTTAATTTTCCTGATTCTAAGCGATTGATATCCAATAAATTTTCGACCAAAATATCCATTCTCTTAGATGCTGAATAAATTTCCTGCGCCAAATCGGATACTATCTCTTTATTATCTATGACTTTCTCATCAAATAAAGTTGAGGCCGCACCGGAAATTATTGCTATTGGGGTTCGGAACTCGTGAGAAATCGAATCCATCAATGTGTCGTAAAGTTTCTGGGATTCTTTTTCCAATTCCATTTTCTGAATCATTTCGCGCGATTCTTCTTTTTCATAAATACCGACCATTTGAGTAATATAATTGTTAATTAAATTTTCGGTTTCTATACTTAGTTTTGTCGCTAGAAACAATGCCAAAACGCCAAATTTTTCTTCGTCCTTCGATATCGGAATATATTGACAAATAGATTCAGGTAAATTATCAGTAAATTTTCCAGCAATCTGATTATTGTCAAGGCACCAGTGCGCTATAGTTTTTTCTTTGTTAGTCAATTGATGAATTTCGCGTGAGCTGGCAATATGGTTGAGTTCATAATTATAAAATGCCACGTTCGAATCAATGTTTTTATCTATATGATTTAATGTTGTTTGAATAACTTCATTTTTGGTTTTGGCTTTTGCTAAATCTTTTGTGTAATTTAATAAAGCAAGATTGTTTTTCTCTCGAATGTTTACCAAGCCTTGTTGTTTTCTAATCTTCGTTGATAAGAATCCACTTGAAATGGCAACGACAAAGTTTAGAATCAAAGTCATTACATCGTGCAGTTTGCCAATTTCAAAGGTGAAAAGCGGGGGTATAAAGAAGTAGTTCCAAATAATAGAATTTAATACTGCACCAAAAATCACAGCACCTCTACCAACAAAAAATGGCAGAATTATCAGGTTTAGCAAAAGGATTAGTCCAACAGTTTGGTATCCAAGATATTCATTTAATGGAAAACAAATCGCTGATAATAGAGCAATACTTAGCGTTGTGATTAGATAATCTTTTAGGTTGATTTGAATTCTTTTTGTTTGAGTTTTCTTTATATCCTGTGATTTAATTTTATTCGGTCTGACTATATAAATATCAATGTTTCCGCTTTCATTAATTAAACGATCAATGTAATTGTCTTTTCTGATATAGTTTAATATATTGTATTTAGCCGGTTTACCGATAATAATTTGAGTTACATTGTTTTTTCTGGCAACTTCAAGTAATCCATCAACCATATCGGTATTTGCTGTAGTAATTACTTCGGCGCCCAATTCCTTGGCAAGCCGCAAGTTTTTTTCAAGCTGATGGTTAAATCTTTCGTCATCGATTGTGTTTGTACGTACATAAACGGCAAACCATTTAGATTTGAGTGAATATGCAACTCTTCGCGTCCATCGTATCAATTCTGCAGAAAACGGACTTGCTCCGACAGCAACTAAAAGAGTGTCCGCCGCTTTCCAAGGGCCCTCAATATTCTTTTGGCTCATATAATCAATAAGATCGCCTTCAACTTTTTCGGCTGTAAGTCTTAGAGCCATTTCTCGAAGTGAAATTAAATTTCCGGTTTTAAAAAAGTTTTTAGATGCTAATAGTGCTTTATCAGGCAAATATACTTTTCCTTCGTCAAGTCTTTTCAGCAGTTCCTCAACCGGTAAATCAATAACTTCAATATCATCGGCAAGCTCAATTATCGAATCAGGTACCGTTTCTTGAATTGCAATTCCGGTTATTTGCTCAACTGTTTTGCTTCTGCTTTCGATGTGCTGGACATTAACCGTTGTAAAAACATTTATGCCATTGTCCAAAAGTTCTATGACATCCTGAAAACGTTTGTTATGCTTAGTACCCGGAATGTTTGTATGAGCTAATTCATCTACCAAAACAAATTCCGGTTTTAGTTCTAAGGTTTTTTCTAAATCAAACTCATCAAATTCAATTCCCTTATAAGTAATTTTCTTTCTCGGGATAATTTCAAAGCCATTCAGCAATTCAGCCGTTTCCTCACGACCGTGGGTTTCAATATATCCTACTAAAATATTAAGACCTAGGTTTTGCAAACCCTTGGCCTGTAGTAGCATCGAATAAGTTTTTCCAACTCCTGCACACATACCAAAGAAAATCTTCAATTTTCCTCGGCCTTGCTTACGTTCAGCCCATTCAATTTCTTTTAATATTTCGTCAGGAGTTTTCAACTTTCTTAGTTATGAGTTGTTTTGATATTTTCTTCAATTAAATTTAATGTATTTAGGATAATTAAGAATTCGTCTTTAGAATTCAAATTACTTTCAATATTTAAATTCTTCAGCATTTTTTTTGATTTATCTGATATTAAATTTAATGAATGTGAGAAATAAAACGGGTAATACCAAAAATAACCGAAAGCCAGAATAATAAAGATAGCTCCTAATATAGCCATGTTTCGAATAAAACCTTTTGAGTGATCTTTAGCTATTTCATTTTTTCTAATAATAGCATCTGAGTTGACTTGATATATATTGTCTATCGAATTTTTCAATGATTTGTAGGATTGAATATAATCGATGTACATCGCGGGGTTATAAGCCTTCAATATTTTCTTGTTAATAAATATGGAATATGCCGAAAAGTTTTTTTTCAGTGTATCAACGAATTCTTTTTCTTTTTTTTCAGTAATATTTTTTTCTTCCGCTGTTAGTATAGTTCTGAAATCATTTTGTTGAACCAGCAAACTTGCTGAAATTTCTAATGATTTTATATTTGGTGCCAAACCTAAAAAAATACTTTTGGTTAGATTATTATCTATATCATCCAATATTGAAAGCAATTTCTTCGAATATTCCAAAGACTTATAATTGTCCTTCAGGATATTGTTCGAGTCATCGGCTAATTTTTCTATATAGTAAGAACTGAATGTGGCTATGCCGAATATCATTACAAATAAAAATCCTAGACCCAGAATTAACTTTACTCTAATTTTCATTATAGACTCCTAATTATTTTTTAAATCATTTAATTTTAAATTTAATTCTAAAACATTAACTCTTGAATCTCCAAAAATAACTAAATCCGGTGACTCAATTGACTTTTTAATCAATTCTTTAAGATTTATTTTCTGAATATTGTCAAAATTTCTTGCTTTTGCTATACGATCAACTTGGAAATAAGCGGCGGATGGCGATATATGCGGGTCAACACCACTTGCAGAAGCAAACAGCAAATCTTTTGGGATTTGATTAATTGATAGGTTTCCGTGATATTTTTGTATGGTATCAATTCTCGCTTGAACTTGTTCTTTTAACTCTTCACCGACCGGACTTAAATTACTACCGCCCGAAGGTAAGGGATTATTCCCAATTGCAGATGGACGCCCCCAAAAGTTCCCGGGATGAGTAAATTTCTGGCCAATCAATTCGGAACCAATTAATTTATGTTCCTTTATAATCATTGAACCATTCGCTTTATCCGAAAAAAATAGCTGTGCAAAACCTGTGATAAATAAGGGATAAATTATACCCGTTATTACTGTCATTGCTAATAGCAATTTTAATCCAATCCATAAATTTTTCATATTCTTGCCTTAATTATTATACTTCATAACTTATAACTCATAACTAAATTATGTTTATCAGATTCAAAAACATATCAATCAACTTTATTCCAATAAAAGGAACAATCAGTCCACCCAGTCCATAAACAAAGATATTTCTCTTTAAGACAGAAGATGCACCCTTTGCCTGATATTTTACACCCTTTAAAGCGAGCGGAATTAATGCTACGATTATTAGCGCGTTAAATATAACCGAACTTAAAATTGCGCTTTCCGGGCTAACCAAACCCATTATATTTAATTTTGAAAGTACTCCTACACCATTTATAGCGTAAAGCGAACCGAAAATAGCCGGCAAAATAGCGAAATACTTAGCCACATCATTTGCTATACTGAATGTTGTCAGCGCACCACGTGTCATCAATAGTTGTTTTCCGATTTCCACCACATCAATCAGCTTTGTCGGATTACTATCTAAATCTACCATGTTTCCGGCTTCTCTGGCGGCTTGAGTTCCTGTATTCATCGCAACACCTACATCCGCTTGCGCAAGAGCTGGAGCGTCATTTGTACCGTCGCCAATCATTGCTACTAATTTCCCATTAGCTTGTTCTTCACGAATTCTATTAAGTTTATCCTCCGGTGTGGCTTCAGCGATGAAATCATCAACTCCAGCTTCAGCGGCAATAGCAACGGCTGTCATAGGATTATCGCCTGTAATCATTACTGTTTTTATGCCCATTTTTCGCAATTGCTCAAAGCGTTCTTTTATGCCGCCCTTTACAACATCCTTCAATCTAATTACACCCAGAACTTTAAAGTTTTCTGTGACAACTAGAGGAGTTCCACCTTCCATTGCTATACTTTCAACGGCTTTATTAATTTCCTCCGGATAGACGCCACCTTTTTCCATAACATATTTTTTTATAGCTTCTGCGGCTCCTTTACGGACTTCGTTTGTTACACCGTCTATAGTAATATTAACCCCACTCATCTTGGTTTGTGCTGTAAAAGGAATGAAGGTAACTGAATGATCCTCAAAATGCCTGCCCCTTAATTTGAAATTTTCTTTAGCAAGTATGACTATAGATCTCCCTTCAGGCGTTTCATCCGAAAGCGAAGATAGCTGTGCGATTTCAGCAAAATGCTCTTCTTCAATGCCATGAGCAGGAATAAATTCTGTAGCCATGCGGTTGCCAAGTGTGATAGTTCCCGTTTTGTCGAGTAAAAGAACATCCACATCGCCAGCCGCTTCAACGGCTTTTCCGCTTTTTGCAATAACATTTCTTTTCGTCAATCTATCAATACCGCTAATCCCGATTGCAGAAAGCAATCCGCCGATTGTTGTTGGAATTAAGCATACCAAAAGTGCTATTAAAACAGGAACAGTTAAGGTAGAAGTAGGATTTCCGGATGCGTGCAAAGCAAACATTTCGAATGGTTTCAGAGTGATAACCGCTAATAAGAATATGATTGTCATACCGCTTAGTAAAATTGTTAGTGCGATTTCATTTGGAGTTTTTTGTCTTTTCGCTCCTTCAACAAGCGCAATCATTTTATCTAAAAATGAATTTCCTTGTTCGGAAGTAATTGTCACAATTATTCGATCACTAATAACCGTTGTTCCTCCTGTTACAGCACTTCTGTCGCCGCCGCTTTCGCGGATTACCGGAGCGGATTCACCGGTTATAGCAGATTCGTCCACACTTGCAATTCCTTCAATAACTTCTCCATCCGAAGGTATTAAATCGCCAGTTTCGCAAACAACCAAATCACCAACTTTTAGCTCACTCGACAATACTTTTGATTCGATTTTATTTATTAGTAATCTTGCAAAAGTATTTGTACGCATTTTTTTTAGCGTTTCGGCTTGAGCTTTTCCACGGCCTTCTGCAACTGCTTCCGAGAAATTCGCAAAAAGAACCGTGAACCACAACCAAATAGAAATTTGTATATTAAATGGATTAAATTGGCTAATTGTGATTAGTGATGTTATAACCGCACCCAAAAGTACAATAAACATAACCGGATTTTTTATCTGTGTTTTCGGATTCAGCTTTATAAAAGAATCTTTTATGGCTGTTGCTATCAGCTTTTTATCAAATGTCTTACTTTCTACTTTCATATTAAAATCTATACTCTAATTTTTTTTCAATTTTTAAATAATAACTCATAACTTATAATTTATAACTAATCAGTTGCTCGGCAATTGGTCCCAGCGATAGAGCCGGGAGGAATGTCAAAGCTCCGACAATGAGAATAATAGCAATCAATAAGAATGCGAATAATGCATTGTCTGTTTGGAATGTTCCGCTCGAAACCGGTGTAATATTCTTTGCAGATAGGCTTCCTGCAATTACCATAACAGGAATAATTATGGCAAATCTGCCAATAAGCATACCAAGACCAAGCATAATATTATAGAAAGATGTGTTTGCATTAAGACCTGCGAAAGCGGAACCATTGTTTCCGGCCGCGGATGTAAAAGCATAAAGAATTTCAGAAAATCCGTGCGCGCCGGAATTTAAAATTGAGCTTAGTCCCTGTGGAATCATCACAGCTATTGCCGAAAAAACTAATATCACAAGACTTGGTGCAATTATAGATAAAATTGCCATTTGTACTTCTTTTGCCTGTATTTTTTTTCCCATATACTCTGGAGTTCGGCCAATCATTAAGCCTGCAATGAAAACCGTTAAGATTACGAATATCAACATACCGTAAAGTCCGGCACCGACACCGCCAAAGAAAACTTCGCCCAACATAATATTAAGTATTGCAACCATTCCGCTAAGCGGCATAAGCGAATCGTGCATCGCGTTAACAGAGCCGTTCGACGCCGCCGAAGTGGCAGTTGACCATATAACACTGTTCGTTATTCCAAATCGAGTTTCCTTACCTTCCATATTTCCGGCAATTCCAAGAGTGTGATTCATAGAAAATTCAGAGAATAGAGAAATTGATAACCCGATTATTAAAAGAGTAAGCATAACAGAAAATAAAACCCAGCCGTGCTTTGTGGAGCCAACAATTTTACCAAAGGTATAGGTCAATGCGGTTGGAATTAATAAAATTGAAAGCATCTGCAAAAAATTAGAAAATGGGGTAGGGTTTTCGAAAGGGAATGCCGAATTAGCATTGAAAAAGCCGCCGCCATTTGTACCAAGTTGTTTAATTGCGATTTGCGATGCCGCAGGTCCTGTCGGGATGATTTGTTTCGCACCTTCTAGCGTAGTTATATGCGCATAAGAATGAAAATTCTGAACTACTCCTTGCGAAACGAGAAGCATTGCTAATATAATACTCAACGGCAGTAAGATGAATAGGGTTGTGCGTGTTATGTCCACCCAAAAATTTCCTAGATTGTCGCTCATTTTATTTCTTATACCGCGGGATAAAGCCAGAAATACAGCTATTCCTGTTGCGGCTGATACGAAATTCTGCACCGTCAGCCCGACCATTTGAACAAAAAATGAAAGTGTAGTTTCACCAGCATACGATTGCCAGTTTGTATTTGTCATAAAGCTGACTGCCGTATTGAAAGCCAAAGCTGGATTTACATTAGGCAGGTGTTGTGGATTCATCGGCAAATGAGCTTGTACCAATTGCAGTAGGAATACAAAACCAAATCCCAATGCGTTGAATATAATAAGTGCAGATAAATAACTTTTCCAATTCATCGAAGAGGTGGAATTTATCCCAAGCACTTTATAAATCCAATTTTCAAATTTACCAAAAAATCCAAAACTTGATTTTCTTTCAACCACTTTAAAGATATATAAACCCAAAGGCTTTGTCAGGAAAATTATTGCCGCTAAAAAAACTAAAACTTGAATATAATCTTGCCAATTCATTGCGTCTCCTAAAACTTTTCGGGTTTGAAAAGGGAATAAAATAGAAATACTAAAATTAGTAATGATATTATTGCCATAGCAAAGAACATTTTGCATCCTATAAAAATGTGTACAATCATGTAATACAAAATTATACATATAAATATATGTATAAAATATAGTATCTATCATAAAATATAAAGATTTTATAAAGAAGTGGGGAAGGGGAGATAGGTGAAAGTATAAAAAAACAGCCATTCCGTTTGAGAATGACTGTTTGAATTTAAACGATCTTAATTACTTTATCCAGTCGGGTCATAACTAAGAGTTTAATAACCGGCTCTGGCACATTTGTAAGCAACAGCTCACAATCTTTAGCTTTCAGTTCCCTGAATGCTCCGGCAATCATGCCTATACCAGAACTATTAATAATGTTGACTCGAGACATGTCAATAATTATTCTGTTTATATTATCTTCTGAAATTGAGTCAAGAGCTTGGCTAAATTCCATAGCTTGAAAACCACCGAGAACGCTCTCGGAAAGATTCACTAAAGCGTATTTACCGGTTTCATCGTCAATTATTTTATATTCGAATTCAGACATAATATATTCCAAAAAAAATTATACTGTTTTAAGTTTTTTAGTTGCTTTTGCAAGTTTTTCATCTGTAGGTAGAAATCTTTTCAATACTTTATGGTTGTAGTAAATCACGAATGATGTAGCTACGTAAACCGAAGAATAAGTACCAAATATTACACCTAAAAGCATAGTGATAGCGAAACCGAACAATACCGGTCCGCCCAAGAGAAGCATTACAACCATAACCAATATTACAGTTCCAACAGTGTTTACTGTACGTGTTAATGTTTCATTAATACTATCGTTAACTATTTTAACGAAATCTTGACCTTTATGACGCTCAACATTTTCGCGTATACGGTCAAATATAATTACTGTATCGTTAACACCATAACCAAGAACCATCAAGAATGCGGCAAGAATCTGCTGATTCAATTCTATATCAGCCAAACCTATTCTATTAAATATAACAATCAATGTGAATGTTATAACCAAGTCATGGAAAATAGCAATAATAGCTCCGATACCGTAACTGAATTCGAAACGGAAGGCGATGTATATCAAAATACCGATAATAGCTAAAAATATTGCCAAAATTGATGAGAGCCAAATTTCACCACCGATTTTTGGACCGATTGTATCAACTTTAAGTTCGACTCTGTCAATATTTGGTAAATATTTATCCAAAGCCGCATAAACGCCTTCAGCTCCGTGTTTAGTATCTTTTACACGAATAAGGAATGAATTATCCTTTCCGTAAGATTTAACTTCTTCGCCGCGGATACCACCCTTAGTTAATGCAGAACGAACTTGTTTTGCTTCAACATTGGATTTGAATTGCAAAGCTATTTCAGTACCACCTGTAAAGTCAATTCCTAATTCAGGTTTTACTATTACAGCAAGAGCTGAACCAACTATAATAACTATAACAGAAAAGATAGCAAAAAACTTTCTTTCCTTCATAAAATCTATATGTGTTTTTCCGAAGAATTGCATTTATTTATTCCTTATATTTTTTCTTGTTGTGATTTATGTAAACCGAATGAATATTTGCCGCCACGAGCCAAAGTGACTTCGATCATAGCACGGGTAACAAATATAGCAGTAAACATAGTAGTTAAAATACCAATTAATACGTTGGTTGCAAAACCTCTAATTGGACCGGAACCCAACCATAATAGAATTAACGCAGTAATGGCAGTTGTTACGTTGGAGTCAACGATTGCGGTAAGAGCTTTTCTAAAACCTTCGTCAACGGCTGATCTTAACGAGCGTCCACGGAGCAATTCCTCACGACAACGTTCGTAAATAAGTACGTTGGCATCCACCGCCATACCTATTGTTAAAATCAAACCTGCTATACCTGGAAGTGAAAGTGTACCTTTCAATGCTGTTAGTAAAGCAATAATCAGTAATACGTTCACGAATACTGCGTAATCGGCGACTAAACCTGATTTTGTATAGTACATCCACATAAACAATACTACAGCTAACATAGCTACTAAACTTGCCAATAACCCTGAATTAATAGAATCTTGACCCAAAGATGGACCAACTACTCTTTCTTCAATGATTTTTACAGGAGCTTTCAAAGCACCGGCTTTCAAAACGATACGTAAGCGGTTTGCTTCGTCCATATCGGCCATACCGGTAATTTGTGAACTACCGCCGGTAATTTTAGTTTGTACCGTAGGAGCAGAATAAACGTAATCATCTAAAACGATAGCAATACGTTTTTTCAAATTCTTTTCTGTGATTACACCCCATTGGTCAGCACCATCGCTATTCATATACATCAATACCATTGCTTGACCACTTGCTTGGTCAACTGTTGCACCGGCATCAGTAACCACATCACCGGTTAGTTCAGGTTTTTTCTTCAAATTATAGAAATCGTAAACTTCAACCTGTGGCTTTTGTTTCATTAAACGAGCATCAGGTTTAGCATCGATAGCAATTTTATAATCAGCAGGAATCAAAGACTGAATTGCAGGTGTTTTTAGTAAAAGTCTGAATCTTTCTAAGTTGTCTTTTGATATTCTAAAAGTATATTCACCTTTAGGGAATTGCGATACAGTATAATTTACTGGAACCATTTGTTGGTCTTGGGCTGATAGGTAATAAGTAGCAAATAACGCTGTGAACGGATGTTCTGTTTGATATTTTTTTACTTTTTCCTTTTCGTTCAAACCTTTATAAGGATCGCTAGTATCTTTAGCTTTTTGGTCTTTAGCAGAATCCGGTTTAGCTTCAGTTACTTTTGCGTCTTTAGCAGGTTTTTCTTCTACTTTCGCTACATCTTTTTTATCAGTTGCTTTTTTATCGCTAACTTTTTTATCAGTCGATTTAGTATTAGCCGCTAATTTTGTAGAATCAACTTTGTTCAATTCTTCTTTATCTGTATTCACTAAAGCCAATGGATCTAAAGAGTCGGTTATGATTTCACCACCTTTAATTTTACCTCTTTTCACAGCTTCATTATACAAGTATGTATCAATTCTTTTGAACGCGTAAACGATTGAATCGTTATTACGAACTAAGTTGAATTCCAAGCGTGCAGTAGTTTGTAATAAAGCGCGCATACCTTCTTTGTTTTGAACACCCGGTAATTCGAGCATAATACGACGATTACCTTGTTTTTGAATGTTCGGCTCAGCAACACCATATTGGTCAATACGTTGACGAATAACTTCTTGAGCTTGATCAATAGCTTCTTTTGCACTTTCATTTAGTTTTTCGATGATTTTATCTTCCGATACATCTCTTTGATTTCCTAAATAAAAATATGATAACAATGTTTTGCCACGAGGGCGAGCAATTTTATCAAAGTTTGCTTTGAATAAATCAATAGCATCTTCTTCTGGTGATGCCTCTAATTGCTTAGTTGTTCTGTCGATTACTTCCATAAATGTTTCGTCAATTGCTTCAGAATATGCTGATTCTTCTATCAATTTGATTAAATCTACTTCCATAGTGACATACATACCGCCGCGTAAGTCGAGTCCAAGTTTAATTGAATTCTTTTTAGCGGATTCTAAACTTTCCCCGTATTCTTTCTCGAATTTGTCCAAAATATCGAGACTGTCCTGCCCATTGTGGGCTCTTTTGAGCATTTCTGTTTTCTTTTTTTCTAATTTGGATGCATGGTATGTAGGATACAACAATGCTAAGCCTATTATTAACGGAAGAAATATTAATAATAATCTCCCCATATTAGAAACTAAAAAAGCTCCAGTTTTTCCTTGATTGCTTTTCAATGAAAAAGCCTCCGATTTATTTATACAATTATCTTAATTTCAAAAATATACAAGTTACAAAAATATTCTTATTTTTGGAATTATACAAGTAATTGTTTAGAAAATGATAAGTATTTTTTATTTTATTATAATTATCTGTTGTGAATTAGTAAAAAATCCGCTCGTGAATTTGACTAAATATGTACCTGCAGGCACATCTATGGCTGAAAACTGCATTTCATACTCGCCGGCTTCAAGATATATATTTAGCGGTGTATAAATGAGATTTCCTTTTGTGTTGTAAAATTCAATGCTAGTCAAAGCTCTGAAAGCTATCGAAAATTTTACTGTGAAATTGTCATCTGTAATAGGATTGGGCAATATTGTCATTGTAGTAAATCCATAATTACTCAAAATCAACGATCCAAATTGCAACGCACAAGCATTCATGTATATTTTTCCGATGCCAAATTTTGTAGTGAAGCATGTGGAATTATCATTAACAATCAAATCTTTAACATGGATGAAAACTTTATCAGTATCGCTAAGAATTGTTTCGAATGCAGGATATAAAACACCTTCAAACTTTGTTAGAGGTGAGGATGAGTGACCAATTATTGATATAATTGACTCATCGGGAGTTTTGTTAATCGCTTTGGTGGATAGATTCCATAAATCCATGCCATTTTTACCAACCACCTTATCTAGAAATTGTAAATATCCTGGATTAAATGATAATTTTAATTCAAAAGAATCTGCTGTAGTTCCGGTATAATTTGTACTTTTTATTTTGATTGAATACCTTGTCCCATTTGTTGATTCGGGGTTAAGCGTAATTCCAGGGCGAATACTGTATATTGTATCCAAAACAACCGAAATATTGCTTGAAAAACAATCACCCGTTACCTCAAAATCGTAACTATATTTCGAATAATAGTATTTGACAATTTCTTTGTGTAAAAATTTATCACTTTGTGCCGGATTATAGATTATATTAAACACAAAATCTCCTGCTGGTGCTATATCAAATCCATTTTGTAATGATTGGTCGGCAAGTGAAAAAACATTATCACCGGTATCCAGTATTTTTATACTATCTATTCTAATTGCTCCGAAGGAATTTACATTAGTCATCTTAACAGTAATAGCGCCGCTGGAGCATTTGTTGATTTTCGGTAGAGGAGTTAGTTCTATGGTTACGGGCGTTTTATAAGCTTTTCCGGTTAAAATTACAGTTGTATCTTTATAATATTCAGGAGAATTAAGTAAATTACAATTAGTAGTAATTTTTACATATCGAGTCATTAGTCCGTCAGTTAACGGATAAAATTCTACAGGAATAGATATTGATTGTCCTTTTGCAATTTTCAAATTCTCAGGGAGTGTTTGAGGAAATGAAAAGAAGTTTTCACCAGAAGAGCCTATTAGTTGGGGAGTAACATGATATACAATCATATCCGATGTTGTACTTGGATTTGTGATTTTAATGTATTGCTCGGTCGGATATTTTGTACCTGCCAAAACTTCGGGTTGAAAATCATGTCCTTCAGCAAAAACCTTAGGTATAGTACCCCTGCCAAAAACATAATTAAAAATCTCGATAGAACTTGTATCGCCACCGGCAAATTTCAGTGCGATTTTTATTCTTTTATTATATTCTGTAAGAGGTTTAAAATAAACAGGAATTTTAATTTCAGTAAGGTACCGTGTTGAATCCATTATTTCCGGATATAGTGTTGTTATAATTGTGTCATTTATGAATAATGGGGATATTTTCGAGTACTGTACTTTAATATCATTAGTATCGCCTGTTACAAAGATTCCGGAAAGATTTATACGTTTATCTGAATTATTTCTGATATATACCATTCCGGTATCGCTTGTTAATAATCGCTCATCACCAAAATTATATTCCGTTAAATAAGCCCCCGGATATACTGCGTAAGCGGTTAACACAGAAATGCTGTCCGGTCCTTCCGCATTACTCGATATTACTAATGTATCGGTGATTCGACCGGGTAACCCTGCGTAAAGTTCAATACTTCTAAAACGAACACTATCTTTAGCAAAAACAGTATAACCATCTAATTCCGGATTGTGAGGTGACGATATTTTAAAATATTTGCCGCTTAGTAATTTATATTTTGAAAGGTTCAAAAAACTAGTTCCAGGATTGCGTATGGTGATTGCAGAATCAGACCCACGAATATCTGAGAGTCGAATATGTGTGCCAATAGAAACAAAACCGAAATCAATATCTTCGACTTGTATTAAAGGTTTAACACCGTAACCGGATAAGTGTATAGTATAGCTGATATTTCCGCAAGGAGTAGAAATATCCAAAGTATCGGTATCCAAAATACCCTCATTCTTTGGACAATAGCCAATAATTAAATTGTACTTTTCGTTTGGAACCAAGGTAAGTGCTTTAGGTCCAGAAATGCTATAATAAAGACCTTTGCGGAACTTCATGTCAACTATTTTAGTTGACAAATGATGATTAACTATTGCAAAGGTATTATATGTTGTATCGTTGATTACTCCGCCGAGGAAGTTAAAACTTTCAGGAAGTACTCCAAGAACATTGGGCGTATATTTAATATTCAACGATTCAGCTGTTCCTAAGGTGTCATATATATAGAACTGGAATGATGCAGAATCAAGTGGATTTAACACATAAAATGTAAAGTAAAAATCAAAATTCGGTTGATTTTCAATAAAATTCGGTGAAAGAGTTATATCTGAGACATTGTAACATTTTGTTGGCTTTAGAATTGGCTTGATTTTAATTCCAACATCACCTGCTGATAATTCGGTGATTCGTACTTTAAAGTTACCACACCCGTCGGTAGTATAATTTATTACCGGTGGAGTTTTATCATCGGCCGTACTGAACACTACCGAAAATAAGAACAAAATTGCAATATAAAATATTAATTTTCGCATTTTTCATCACTAATATAAACGAAAATAACATTATTATTATTATATTTTATGATAATTAAAAAAAATTAATTTATTTAACTTCTCAAATTAGAGCGAAATTTTTGTTTTTCTTCAATTGTCCATATAGATTTTCGAACAGTTTGATTGATGATTATTTTATATTTCCTTTGTTCAGCGAAGTATTTTAGTGCTTCGGTTGCGGCTTGTGATAATTTGAAATTCCAAAACAATACGCCGTATAATAGGTTTTCGGTTATCTCTTCATTGCATATATTCAACCGTTTAAGCGCA
This sequence comes from bacterium, assembly GCA_037127915.1. Classification (GTDB taxonomy): domain Bacteria; phylum Bacteroidota; class Ignavibacteria; order Kapaibacteriales; family UBA2268; genus JBAXXL01. The sequence continues at coordinate 24,097 of JBAXXL010000035.1, read as the reverse complement.
TTTATTGAATTAATTCTTGTTTCAAATTCATAATTTCTGCTTGAATAATCAATCAATTCCTTCAAGTATTTCGCCTTTCCTGCGGCTATAGCTATTTCCAGCCATTTGATACGTATATTATTTCCTCGCCAACCCATCAAATTGGAAGTTACTTCAAGATATTTATTTGTATTCTCGGGAAATGAAGTGCATAAATTATCCAATGCTAATTCAATGTTTTTATAACAAGAATCAGCCAAGATTTTTTCATAAACATTTTTCAAAACCGTGGGGATAATTAGGATGTTTTCACAAACAGCACGTATGTGCATTTCTTCACCGGAATTAATTGCTTTTGTAATAATATCCAACGCGGCAGGACTGGAGAAATATTCCTTTTCAGCGGCGATTTGCTTAATGATTTCGTTTTTTGTAAGATAAGATGTTTCCAGAGTGTATATTTTTTTAAATAAATCTATTTTCTTATCTAATGGGAACTTTGCTAATTCTGTCAGTGCATCGAAGCGGTCTATCATATTTTTTGCTTTTTTAGCTTGAGCGCTCAATTGGTCGAAAGTACGGTCGAATGTTAGATATTTAACTAATTTTCTGTTAGGGTCAAATACAATGAAATCTACTGCCCCGAAATCGCCATTGTCAATAAACAGATTAGTAAATTTATCTTCGATTAAATGTTTCGTATTATTAATCTTACCATTTTTATAATAAACGTCAATTTCCACGGGCATTTTGAATAAGCCAATCAAATCATTCATTTTATGAATTTGTTCAACGGTAACATAAGTATAATTTTTCCCGTCCTTTTCGATTTCTTGATAATCTACTTTATAGTTTGGTTCGCCACCGCGTGCTATCCATTCATCCAAAAACCATTCCAGAGATTGTCCGCTGGACTCCCGAATAGAGCGCAATAAATCGGCTGAGGCAACAACTTGATTAGCATTATCGGCAAGGTATTTTTGAATTGCGGCTTTGAACAGAGCATCGCCCATAACGTCGCGCATCATATCTAAAACCAAAGAGCCTTTTGGATACCATCTATCAGAACCGCCCTTGCTTGAGCCAATAGGATAATCGTTTTTCTTTGCCGCCGCGCTAACTTTTTCAAATTCGTTGAAACGTTCAATTTGATAATAATCTTCGCCATAGATACTCTGCTCAAATTTCTTAGCATAGTATGTTGCGAAACTTTCCGTAAGCCAGATGTCTTTATTTATATTCGAAACATAGTTGCCAAACCACTGGTGAATTAATTCGTGAACATTAACATTCTCATATTTCCGCATCCATTGGGCTCGTGGGTCAATGTACATAAAATCGCCGTATATGGTCGAGGTTGTAGTTTCCATTCCACCATACATATAATCGCCGACCGGCATATTACGGTATAAAGGCCAAGGATATTTAGTTCCTGTTTCATCCTCTATAAAATCGAACATTTCTTTCGAGTGGATGTATGTTAAGTCAAATCTTTCCGGCATATCTTTATAATAAAGATATTCAAGCGGTAAACCACGGTTGGAAGTGAATTTCTTAACGCCATAATCGCCGATTGCCATACAAATCAAATATACCACGTGTGGTTTATCAATTTTATAATGCCAGGTTTTTGTGCCGTCGCTATTTTCATTTTGGCTATAGCATATTCCATTGGAAAATACTTCATAGTTTTTATCGAAAGTGATAATAAATTCCGAAGTCAAAATATCGTGCTTAATATTTATAAATGGACACCAACCGCCCGGTCCGTGCGCCCAAATTTGTTTTCTTTTGAATTTCTCATAAGGTTGCCATCCGCGGAAATAAAGTCCTTCCTTAGGATGTGCATCATAATCTATGACAATATCGTATATTTTATTTTTGTCAAATTTTCCTTCCGGGTAAACAATTATTTCATCACCGGACCATTTGAATTGAAGTTCTTTCTCTTCGAGCATTACTTTTTTAACATTCAATTGAGAGCAGTTTATCATTAACGAATCAACAGTCTTTGTAAAAGGTTTAAAACTCATAGTTACAGTTCCGGTTATAAAATTTTCCGGACCGCTGATTTTGAGCTCACCTTTTAAATTGATTACATCAACGACTTGCTGACGTGGTTGTGCGGCCGGATCGGTAATATAAGATTTATATTCGTTTTGTGCAGATAGTATTGAGCTAAGCAACACAATAACAGTAGAATACGTAATCACATTTTTTAAATATTGCATAATAATAATTTAAATTTTTCAACATAGCGTTTTGAACAAGCGAAAAATAAAAAAAAAATAATAATTTTGATAAATATATTTGATTATTGTTAATAAAAAAGAGAAATTCTATGACACCGAACGAACATAAAATTAAAAGAGCATTGGTATCGGTCTCCGATAAAACAGGGATTGTAGATCTTTGCAGAGAATTATCAGATCTAGGAATTGAGATTTTTTCAACTGGAGGCACAAAAGCACTTTTAGCTGAGAATAATATTCCCGTAAAATCAGTAAGCGAAATAACAGGTTTTCCTGAAATTATGGATGGCCGTTTAAAAACATTGCATCCAAAAATACACGGCGGTTTATTAGCCGATTTAGGAAAAGAATCGCACATAAGCCAAATGACTGAACACGATATCAGCTCAATTGACTTATTAATAGTGAACCTTTATCCATTTGAGCAAACATTAGCAAATCCAAATTCAACTCACGCTGAGTTGATTGAAAAAATTGATATTGGTGGACCAACTATGCTTCGCTCAGCGGCAAAAAATTATAAATGGACTGCTGTTTTGGTCAATCCGGCTCATTATGCTGAAGTAATGCAAAGTTTGAAAGAAAAAGATTTAACAATTTCAGAAGAACTTAGATTAAAGTTATCCGGTGAAGTATTTTCGACCACCGCTTATTACGATGGAGTGATTGCAGGATATTTCAATAAAGTGAATAATATTAAATTCCCTGAATTAACAGGCTTACCACTTAAGAAAATCCAAACATTGCGCTATGGCGAAAACCCGCACCAAGATGCCGCTTTATATGGTGAATTTGATACAGTGTTCAATAAGATTCACGGTAAAGAATTATCTTATAATAATATAATTGATATAAACGGTGCCGCCGGAATGATAACCGAATTCGATGAAACAGCGGTAGCAATAATTAAGCATACAAATCCATGCGGAGTTGCAACAGGCAAAACGCTGAAAGAAGCCTATTTGAAAGCATTCAGTACCGATACTGTTTCAGCTTATGGCGGAATTATTGCATTCAGCGGTGAAGTTGATATTGATACAGCGGAAACAGTTCACGATTTATTTACCGAGGTTTTAATTGCTCCGTCGTTTACCGATAAAGCATTGGAATTGCTAACGCAAAAGAAGAACAGACGCTTGATCACGGCAGATTATGAATTATTAAAATCAAAAATGAAATTCGATTTTCACAGCGTAGTAGGTGGATTTTTAATCCAAGAAACGGATATGAAATTTATTGACGATGCGGGATTGGTATGCGCTACAGACCGTAAAGCAACCGAGGAAGAAATGAAAGCGATGATGTTTGCTTGGAAAGTTTGCAAGCACGTCAAATCGAATACTATAATTTACACTAATGCGGATATGACATTAGGAATAGGGGCGGGGCAGATGTCGCGTGTTGATTCTTCAAGATTTGCTGTTGAAAAAGCCTTAATGATGGGATTTGATTTGAAAGGTTCCGTAGTTGCATCAGACGCTTATTTTCCATTTGCCGACGGTCTATTAGAAGCCGCAAAAGCTGGTGCAACCGCTATTATTCAACCGGGCGGTTCAGTTCGTGATGCCGAGGTTATTAAAGCGGCAAATGAAAACAATATTGCAATGTACTTTACAGCGATGCGTCATTTCCGCCATTAGAAAACGATTTTATGTCATTCCCGCCAAAAGATAACGATTTTTATGTCATTCCCGCGAAAGCGGGAATCCATAAATCAGCCGGTGATGACGATAAGTCTAATTTAATTCTAGTTTCGCATTATTAGAGTACCCCAAAATTAAAATTTATAGCAAAATGAAAATATTAGCAATTGAATCATCGTGCGACGAAACTTCCGCCGCTGTAATCGAAAACGGAGTCGTTTTTAGCAATGTAATCTCCACACAGCTATTCCATAGTCTGTATGGCGGTGTTATCCCCGAATTAGCTTCCAGAGCTCATCTGAAGGCTTTGTCGCTGATTGTTAAGGAAGCATTGAGCGAAAGCAAAACGGAAATTGAGGACATTAACGCATTGGCAGTTACTAACCAACCCGGTTTAATTGGCGCGCTGATAACCGGCTCGAATTTCGCGAAAGGATTATCACTTAAATATAATCTGCCGGTAATTCCGGTGAATCATATAGAAGGACATTTGTATTCCGGTTGTTTGGAATCGTCGGATTTAAAATTTCCGTTTATCAGCTTAGTTGTTAGCGGGGGACATACAGCGATATTTTTGGTTACTTCATATAATGATTACGAAATAATCGGATTAACACGCGACGATGCCGCAGGTGAAGCATTCGATAAGATAGCAAAATTAATTGGTTTGCCCTATCCCGGTGGACCATTAATTGATAAATTAGCGAAAACAGGTAATCAAAAAGCGTTCGATTTCCCAAGACCAATGATTCACGATGACCACTATGATTTCAGCTTCAGCGGATTGAAAACCTCCGTTCGATATTACATCCACAAAGAATTCCCGGAAGGATTACCTGAAAATGTTATTCCCGATTTTTGCGCTTCGGTTCAAGAAGCAATTGTGGATGTGTTGGTTCACAAAACCGTAAAGGCGGCGCGCGAGATGGGGGTGGAGAGCATAATTATTGCCGGCGGTGTTTCGGCAAATTCGAGATTAAGAGAGATGATGAAGGTCAAAGCTGAAAAGTATAAAATTAAAGTTATAGCTCCTGCGATGAGCTTTTGTGGTGATAATGCCGCAATGATAGGATTTTTAGCGGAGAAAAAAGCAGAAGAATCCGGTTTGGCTGAATTTTATGACTTGACATTTAAAGTAAGTCCGGTTGCTATGAGAGCAAAAAGGAGGTAAGCCATTTGCCTGTGCAATATGCCATTCCTACGGAATTCATTCACCTTCTTTTGCATATTTTCTATTAATATGGCATCACTACGTGATTGAACCAGCGTAGCCGCCTGCAATATTGCAAAGTGGTTAAACAGCGTAGCTGTGCGATATCAATAGAATATGACATTAGATTGCACTCAGAGCAACGTAGTTGCGGAATATTAAAATTATTTTCGTTTTCATTTCTTACTCAACAATAAATTTATAACTTAATTGATTGGTTTTGTCATTTATTGTAAGTATGTAAATTCCTCTTGGTAACGGTTGATTAATTCTGATTATGTTCTTGCCAATCACAAATTGTTGAATACCTAGATTCATAATAGTTTTACCGGTTAAATCATAGATTATTGATTCTCCTTTGAAAGATATATCAGAAAGGTACTCTAATCTATGGTCGATATATGTCAATAGAACTTCTTTTTGAATATTATTTATAACTGGGACTATGTCTTTGTTTATGTAGCCTATAACTCCAAAAGAGTTACAAAAGAGTACTAAATCATTCTTCACATCTATGCTCTGATTATAAATAAGTTTAACATAATTTTTTAATCTGTTTTCAGAAATATTCCATGAAAAATAGTAAATGTTTTCATCCATTTCACTACCTATTTGAAATAAAATGGTATTGTTATCAACGAATTTTGGATTCCCCATATAAGCAACTTTAAAACCAAATAATGTTGATAATTCTTGGATTTTAATGAACTTTTTCTCTTTGGTATCTAAATTATATATATAATTATAATTTTCTCCATTACCATTGTCGTAACGAAATGCTATTTGTTTACCATCAGGAGAAAATTCCATAGAATAGATTTGCATTTGAAGTGATTCAATTGTTGTGTAATTCTGCTTGTCATTTAGATTGATTAGAATAAATTGGTTATCAGTATTATCATTGATTTTTTTTCCCACTGAAACGGCTAGTGTTTGTCCGTCCGGCGAAATATCAATGTGGTAGCCAAAAGTCATATTTGGATATGCTAATCTTTCGATTTCTTCGGAAGTTGCCATATCATAAACCGCTATTATTCTGGGATTGTCGGTATTGTTTGGTAAAGTAATATACATTTTTGTTCCATCAGGTGAAATACAAAAAGACATTATTTCTTTCTTGGTTTGGAATATTATCTTTCCTGAAGGGACATCCCAAACATTTAATTTGAGTCCTTCACTTATAGCCACTAATTTAGTCCCATCTTTGGTTAATTTTGGATTAAATACTGTTGATGAATGAACAGTATCCATCCTCCGAATAACTTCTCCTGTTTTTGAATCAATCACGTGTGGAATACTTTTCCATAGCGCAATAATATTTCCATCAGGAAGGAATAAAGCTCCTCCCGCTTCGCCACCGCCTGTTTTGCTAAGATCAACCAATGTATCGACTTGCAAAATCGGCGCATCGGGAATTGCCCTTAGGGGCGTGAATGCGGCTATCGCAATAGCCACAATGAGTAATATGAGTTTTGCTCTCATTTTAAAACCTCCATAATATTAGTAATTTGCCGAAACATTCGGCTCTAAAATAATACTTTGAATTTCAATTTTCTTTAATCAGATTTTAACCAAAAACTGATTGATAAAAACTTAGATGGGCTCCATTTTGAAAAATAGAGTCCATCTTGTTTAACTATCTATTTTATTATCATCAACTTCTGATTTTCTACTACTGTAGGTGTTTGTAATTTTATAAAATACAATCCATTATCAAATTCGCGAATATCAAGATTTATTGTTTGCAATCCGGTTTTACCCGCCATATTGAAATCTTTTAATTTAATTCCGTTTGAATTAAAAACTGATAGGCTGGTAGCAACATCTTCAATTAAATTCACATTTATTTCGATATCATCACTGGCAGGATTAGGAATTATTTGGAGAATTTCCACTTTACCCGTTGGATTGATTAGCCTTGTGCCGCCTTCACCGCAAATTCCTAAGAGTTTGAAAGTACCGGATTGCGTTTCAATATCAAAATCTATCTTAGTTCCTAATTTATCTGTGAATTTAAAGTCAACAATATCGATTGTTGTTTCTTCAACAAAACCCAAACCTGCTATTACTGGAATTTGAGCCAATTCCAAACTTGTGCCGATTGTACCCTTAATTTTCAAATATATAGAATCATTTACTATAGAGCGGTCTGCTTTGTTTATCGGAGTGATAATTGTTTTTTGAAATCTGATTATAGCCTCGAAATTTGAAGCGATTGCCGCAATATTCTCAGGTTTTATATTGCTCATTACTAATCTCAAACTTCTTTCTTCCCCTGCATAAGCTGAATCAATCGGAATGCTCAATAATAATCCGCCTACTCCTATTCCAAATAGTTGAACAATAGCAGGTGATCCTACGCCATTATATTCAAAACCAAGTTGTCCTGAAGTTCTACCTATATATACCGGTTTAAATCTAATGGTTAATTTTCTTGATTCATTCGGCTGTAAAGTAAATTGTCCGCCGCCGTTAATAATTTCGAATTGTTTTTTATCCGGTCCCAATTGAACCACGTTATCGATGTCAATCGGGGTAGCGGATATATTCTTTATTAATACAGTATCCTGAATAGTTTTCTCACTTCCTAAATCAACAAGTCCGAAATCCAATAATTTGGAAATTACTTCAAGTGCCTGTTCTACACCTTCACCTTGAATGTTTTGTTTCAATGTTTCAGACTGAGTAATTATATTTATAGTCGCATTGTGAATACCAATTCTCTTTGGTATAAAACTAAATTCCGCGGCTTTACTTTCGCTCGGATTAACTTCATATTTTGGATATCCTGAAACTAACCTAAATGCATCTGCATCGGGACCTGTGAAATATATTGAGTCAACACGAAATTTGTACGAATCGAAATTACTGATAAACTCTTTTACTAACGAATCTTTTGAACTGTTAAGAGCACATTTCCCCATATTAATGTCTTTAGATGTGGCTTTAGGAGAAACAATGGAAAAAACGGCATCGGATTCGTCAGATTGCACTTCCAAAGGTACGTTGTCGACATACCATATTTTTGCCGTACTATCTAAACTTGTTGTAGCTAAACGAGTTCCATCGGGACTCCAGTTAATGCTAAAAAGATAATTTTTATGACCGGTTAATGTGCAAATCTTTTCTCCTGTCAGAGCATTCCATACAATTGCTGTATTATTTTGGTTAACGGTTGCCAACTTAGTTCCATCGGGATTCCAACAAGAGGCAGCACCGCCATCTAAGATTTGAATTTCCTTTCCTGTTCTTATGTCATATATTACTGTTTTGGCCATTGGGCGAACAACTGCCGCGCGAGTATCATCAGGGCTCCATACACCAGAGCCATATAATAAATTTATAAGTTCTTTTGTTACAGCATCCCAAACAGCAAAACCGCAAATAGTAGTTGAAGTGGAAATATAATTTCCAAAAGGACTCCAAGCTACACTTTTTATAGAACCTAAAATAGTGGTATCGCCAAAAGTGTATATCTCGTTTCCTGTTATTGCTTCCCAAATTTTTACAGTTCTATCCGTGCTGGAAGTCCCGATATATTGTCCGTTAGGACTCCATAATGCACTATTAACGCTACTTTTATGTCCCGTTAAAGTATTTAATATACCTCCGCTCAACGCATCCCAAATAATCGCCGTTCCATTGCTACATGGTGTTACTACAGAAGTGCCGTCAGGACTCCAGTTTACACCATATAACGCCGCGGATGGAATCTGTAAAGTCATGAGATTGGACCCGTTGGATGAATTCCAGATTTTCACTGTCTTGTCATTACTCGAAGTAGCAATGAAATCACCAAACGGGCTCCAGGATATAGATGTGATCATATCTTTATGACCGATTAATTCATACATAATTTTTCCATTAAGAGCATCACAAATACTCACCGAATTATACGGAGTTGAAACAGCACATAATTTGCTATCAGGATTCCATTTCGCTTCTAAATATGGATTAGGATACCTATACTTAGTATCAATTTTGCTTTCCAAAGTATTTATTAAAGTTCCCGGCTTATATGTTTTTGCAGTATCTGCTAATTGCGTAGCCTTTACCAAACATACATTGCTTGAAGGTGGAGGTATGTTTTTCCAAATATATTTAAAATTGTTTGCGGTATCAGTTATAAATGTCCAGTGTTTACCGTTATCAATAGAATATTCAAGTCTTACTGTATCAGTCGGTAAAATTCCATCCCAAGTAATAACGGTGTCAGAACCAACTACAAATAACTCGCCACCATTAGGATGAATTAATTTTAAAGTTGGAATTTTTGGTTTTTTCCCAATTGTACCGCCGCTTGCATAATAAGCCGTTGGACATTTATCATTATCGAAAGTGAATTTTGTACTTGTATAAGCACTATCGACAGGAGTAATGCTTACCGTAAGATCAATGCTTTGATCTTTTTGGAGGTAAAAGCTTGTTGGACTTATTGAAAATGCCGGATTTGAACTTGTTATACCCGTTACATTAAAATCAGAATTTTTTGCTTTTACTGTTACTGTGGTATCGTGCTTAATACCAATGTTCTGTTGTGAAAATCGAATAGACCTTGGTGAGAATTCTATTCTTGCTATTGTATTAAATGGTGATTGATAATTTGTATTTGTTGTAAAATTTAATGATGTTAATGAAACTTCTGCACTTCTTAGTCCCGCGCTACAAGCAATATCACTTTTCCATTCTATTTTACAAGGGTCGCCACCTTGAGCAAATGTTAATATTTTACGATAACAATCCTCAGCCTCTTGTACGGTCATGATATTCTCGAAACACAATCCACCGGTCTGTTGTGAAATGTCCTTCAAACATTGGGGCGCAGAGTATCCTAAAGTTACACAATAAACTCCAATATTATAGGAATTAGCCTCGCTGATTATCTGATCAGTGTTTAGTCCTCCTCCGTCAGAAATAAAAACTATTATTCTTTTATGTTTTCCGTTTTTTGCAACATCTATACCACCGGAATTTGAGCCTATAAATGCGGCGTCATAATTTGTACCATCTGATGCTGTTAAATATGATAAACTACTAACCAATTTCGCCTTATTGGTAGTAAAATCCTGATTGACAAAACTTGAACCATTAAAGCTTGTTATGGCACATTCCGATTTGCCGAGTGGAATCATATCAATCCAAACATTAGCCGCCGCTTTAGCCATAGCAAGAGGTAAGCCATCCATCGACCCAGAAATATCTATAACTAAAACAGATGATAATGCAATTGGCTCTTTAATCTCGGGACAACTAACATTAGTAACAACTCTTGGTTGTCCGTTTTCAGTAACAGTAAAATCAGATGGTGATAAATTTGTGATTTGTTTTCCATCGGCATCGAAAGCAAAGAATTTTGCTTTAATATTTGGGAAGGACGATGCATCGATATTAAACACAGAAAGGCCTTGGCTGTTTGCGTTATTTCTGCCCAAGAGGATTAATAAAAATATAAATAAACATAATGCGTTTTTCATAAGAACATACTCCAAAGAATAACTTTTCCAATGTACTATAACCCTATAATCAAAATTAATTAATTATTCAATAATAAACAAGTAAATTAAGAATAATTAATTTAACCTTCGGATATCAACCCCATGCTTCAGCATGGGGTCTCTTCTGGAAGTGTAAATTCGATTTTTAACGGGGCTGAATTTCAATGAGTTTGTTTCAGACTCACAATTTATCACAACAGCTCAGACAAGAATGTCTAAGCTACTATATAAATCAATGGTATAGTAGAAGAGACATTCTTGTCTGTTCAGATAATTTGTCGTTTTGAGACAACCCCATGAGTATCAAAAAAAAGGGCTGTTCAAAAATGAACAGCCCATATAATAAGTCGAGTTTCTTAATCAAAAATTGATTAAAAACTATCAATAATTAACATACTGATTCCGCCTTTAGCTTTAACTTTACCTGTTAAAGTAAGCTTAGCACCGGCACGATCAGCCATTTTTTTAGAAGCGTTAATACCATCAGCCATAACTACTAGATATAATTTAGTACCGGCTTTTAAAGCTAATAATTCACCGCGAGCGACCATACCAACAGCTTCTTCTTTTGTTAAAGCTGGAGCTTTAGCAGTTGTAACTGCGCTTAATAAATTTACGATATCGCCAGTAACTACTTTATAACCTTTTGCAGGTTTAGCGGCTTTAACAGGTGCGGATTTTACACCCTGATCTCCGGCTTGAGTAGTTGTTGTTGTAGTAGTCGTTGTAGTTGTGGTTTTTTTCTTTACAGGTGTAGGTCCCTGTGCAAATATTATTGATGTCGAAATCAATAAAGCAAATACGAATAAAAGAGTTTTTTTCATTTTTTAATCTCCATTAAAATTATTTATTAGAATGATTATTTGATTTAACAGATGAAGAACTATTGCTTCTTCCAAAAATAGCGTAAGGAACATCAGCAACTTTTTGGTATGAAATTGCTAATTGTACATAGCGGTCAGGCGCAGTGCCTTGTAATATTTTGCCATTTTCTGCTTTAACCAAAATTTTTGCAAAATATCCTGGAACGCCAGGTGTAGTAGTTTTTAGACTGAAAATGAATCCGGTTGTCAAAGTTGTAAAATCCAACATTTGTTCATCGTTAGCATATTCGCTTATAGCTTTAGTGTCAAATAAATCATCTAAATTGTTTACATCGCCATAAGATTTATATATATACATGTAACGAGCAATCTTGCCATTAGTTAAGAATTTGCCGTCATTATCAGTATAACTGCTCTGTCTTGGTGAACCGATAAGAAATTTGTCATTTTTTGTATCCAAGCAAAGGTCCCATTTTTCTCCACTACCTATAGTCAAAGTTTGAGGTACACCTCCCTCGCCTTGAAGTGTAATACCACTACCGCGTGAAGAAGCTGTTTCATAAACTCTTATGTCAGCAGTGTATCTTGTAGCCGGTGACCATTTAACTGTAACGTCAGGTGAAACTTCACCATTTGTGTATTTTGCATAAACTGCAAATGTGTAAATTGTTCCTTCAGTTAAACCCTGTACTTGATAAAGGTTTTTACTTGTAACCGGAATTTTTTCTTCTGGGAATGTTCCTGGTGTGATTTTTAGGTAATAACCATCAAACAAAGCGTTCGTTTCTGATGGAGAACCGGTAATACGTAATCCGACTGTAGTAGCATCGATTGATGTAGCTTGTAATAGAACAATTGCATCTGGGGTTTCAGCTGTCGGAGTAACTGTAGGGTCGCAAGCATTAAATGCGAATATAGCAATAAATAATGCGGCTAGGATTGAGATTTTTTTAAACATATTATCCCTCTTTTTATAAAATTCAACAAATTTACTTATTATACTAAAAAAAATATTATCTTTTATATCGATTTTATTTAGTAAAAACTAAAAATCGTGCTTTTATTCTTACTCAAAAATATCAAAAAATTGCCAATAATGTACTAATACGTAAAAAAAAAATTGATGTTCATTATCGGAAAGCAAATTTAATAAAATTTCTATTCAAAAAAAAGCAGTAATTTTGTAATTATTATAATGGACATATATGACAGTTTTTTCTGCTAATGGTTTAGCAAAGGTATTCAACGAGAAAATTCTTTTTGAAAATATTGCCTTCGGAATGCAAGAAGGCGAAAAAGTCGGTATTATTGGAAAAAATGGTGCCGGCAAAACAACACTGATGAAAATTATCGCCGGATTAGAAACCCCCGACGAAGGGAATGTTGTAGTTAATAACGCCGTTCGTATAGAATATCTAGAGCAAATGCCCGAACTCGTCGGACACGATACAGTTTTGGATATGGTACTTAAAGGCACGGGCGAAATAAACGACAAAATGGAAGAGTTTAAAATGCTTTGCGCTTTGCCCAAAGAAATGATAAGTGATGAACAATCGCATAAAATCAATGAACTCTCGAAATATATAGATGACCATAAAGGTTGGTCGCTGGAAAACGATGCAAAAACAATTCTTACAAAGTTAAATTTGACAGATTTCGATAGAGATATTGCTTCGCTATCGGGTGGATTAAAAAAGCGCGCATCATTGGCGAAAGCATTGGTTTCAAACCCAAATTTATTGATATTGGATGAGCCGACAAACCATTTGGATGTAGATTCTGTGCAATGGTTGCAGGATTATCTGCAATCCTCCAGCCGAACAATTCTTTTCGTAACCCATGACCGGTATTTTTTGGATGCTATAGCAACAAAAATTATCGAAATAGACCACGAAAGGATTTTTGCTTTTCCGGGAAGTTATGAAGGATATTTGACTCAAAAAAATGATATTATGCAGATTCAGCAATCGACAGTTGACAAAAATTTAGCTCGATTGAGAACTGAATTGGCATGGCTTCAGAAAGGTGCAAAAGCTAGACGTACCAAACAGCAAAGCCGAATTGATTGGATAGAGGAGATGCGAAAATCGGCAGTTCAAATAAAAGAAAAGAATATAAAAATTGAATTAGGGAATACTTTTCTGACCAGTCGTGTAATAGAAGCTATTAATATTGAAAAATCAATCGGCGGAAAATTACTTTTCCAAGACTTTACTTATTACGCAAAACCCGGTGATAGAATCGGAATTATAGGTCCGAATGGTTCCGGAAAATCTACATTGCTTAAAACATTATGTGAAATTGTTCCACCGGATTCAGGAACTGTGAAAATTGGTCAATCTATAACAATCGGATATTTCAAACAGGAAATTGATGATTTAAAAGATACTATGTCGGTTATTGGAGCTGTAAAAGAAATTTCGGAATATATTAATGTTGGGGTGGGGCGTGAGAGGTATCTTACACCTCGCGATTTGTTAGACAAATTTTTGTTCCCGCGCGCTCAGCATGGTGCATTGATTTCAACACTTTCCGGCGGTGAACGCAAACGCTTAGCGCTAATCCGTGTACTCATGGCAAATCCAAACGTTCTACTCCTGGACGAGCCTACAAACGATTTTGATATGCAAACTTTAAATGCGTTCGAAGAATATTTGGACGATTTTATGGGTGTATTGTTAATCGTTTCCCATGACCGGTCGTTTTTAGATAGAACGGTGGAGTTTATTTATGCTTTTGACGGCTTGGGTAATATTAAGCAATATCCGGGAAATTATACTTATTATTTGGAACAGAAGGAACAGAACAAACGCTCAGCAAATGAGCAATCGAGTAAGGGGGAGGAATATAAAAAGTCGCGCGTGAAAGTAAAGACAAAGTTGTCTTTTCACGATCAACGAGAACATGATTCTCTGGAAAAACTAATTCCGCAATTAGAAGAAGAGCGAGCAGCTTTGGAAAAGAAGGTATATTCAGGTGAAGAAAGCGATTATACGAAATTGCAGGAATTGAGCAATGAGCTCCACGAATTAACCGAGCGAATTGAAACAGTAACGAATCGTTGGTTAGAACTTGCTGACAGCATTGATTAATTCGGCGGATTGATCTAAAGCCGCGGTTGTAATTTTGCCGCCGCTAATTAATTTAGCCACCTCTTCGATTTTTTCGCTTTGATTTAATATCTTTGCTTTAGAATATGTGCTATCCTGAGCTTCCGTTTTTTCAACCAGAATATTTGTAGTTCCGATTGCGGCAATTTGTGGTAAATGCGTTACCGCAATAATCTGGTGGGTTTTGGATAATTCTTTCATGGCAATGCCTGTTTGCTGGGCGATTCTACCGCTTATACCGGTGTCTATTTCATCGAAAATCAAAATAGGCACATTTGATAGCTTCGCGAAAATGGATTTGATAGAGAGCATTATACGGGATATTTCACCGCCGGAAGCTACCTGCACTAAAGGTTGGAGATTTTGTCCTAAGTTAGTGCTTATATAAAACTCAATGTCGTCAATACCGTTTTCATTAGCTAAATACGTTTTTCCTTCTATTTCGACGGATAAATTGTCTATATCCGAATTTGTTTCGGTTACATTATACTTTGAGGCGAATTGAGCGTTCGGTATTCCCAAAAACGACAGTTTCTCGACGATTTTTTCAGATAGCTCACGGCTGGCGGTTTTGCGTTGTTTATGCAAAAGATGAGCTGATTTGCCGAGTGTAACTTTCAACGATTTTATTTTTTCAACCAAATTGTATTTTTTTAATTCAAAATTTTCGCTCGTATCAATTTCTTTTTCCAATTGCTCCTTTAGTCGCAAAATTTCTTCCAATGAACCATATTTTTTGGTTAGATTCCTCAAAACTACCATGCGCTGGCGAATTTCTTCAATTTGAACAGGATCGAAAGCTATTGAAGCGGCGTAATCTTTTGCGAAAATAGAAATTTCCCTAAGCGAAATTAACGATGTTTCCAATTCGGTAATATATTCTTTGAATTCTGGATTATAAGATTCGAGCGAATTTAATTTATGCTTAATTTCAGCAAGCTTCCCATAAATGGATTCGTCGGCAGAATATAATTCCATATCGATACTGCCTGAAGTTTGCGTTATGAACTCGGCGTTTTGCAGGATTTTCAATTTGCTGTTTAATTGCTCATCTTCGTTTTCCAGAGGATTTACTTTTGTGATTTCGTCTAATCGGAATCGGTCGTATTCCATTTTTTGCTTCAAATCTTTTTCGCGGCGTAAAAGTTTTTTGTATTCATCAATAGCAGTTGCCAGCTCAATAAAATCGTTTCTATATTGATTGAAAATAGTTTTATCGCTTGTATAGTTATCCAAAAACGTAATATGAGTAGATTTATCGAGCAAAGATTGATGTTCGTGCTGACCGTGAAAATCAATCAGATTATTCGCAAGGTTTTTGAGCAGATTGACACCAGCGGGGGAGTCATTGATAAAAGCTCTGCTTCCACCTGTGGAAGAAATTTCACGGCGGATAATTAAATTTTCATTTTCAGGCAAATCATAAGAATTTTCGAGGAGGATTTTTCGGGCAAAATTATCGCTTGGAAGATAAAATTCACCTTCTAAAACAGCTTTCTTTTCTCCGTATCGAACAAGCGAAGTGTCGGAACGGGCACCGAAAAGCATTTCTAACGACGATATAATCATGGACTTACCGGCACCGGTTTCACCCATGAGTATATTCAATCCATCAGTGAAATTTATAGTCTCATTGACGATTAAAGCATAGTTCTGTATAATTAGCGATTTTAACATTTACAAATAAACAAATAATATTTTACAAAAATAAGAAATGATTTTTTTTGATTTAATAGATGTTAATAATTATATTTGTTTTTTTTAAATTGACGAATTTGATTTTGGTGATTAATTGAAATATTTAATTTTAGTTTTTAGAATAATTCTTCTCTACGCAACTACATTGTTTTATATATTTATGGCATTTGTATGGGTTGTTTTATCCAACGATGTGATGTTCCACCGTGTTGGGCGTTCATGGGGAAAAGCAGTTTGTTTTGCCGCAGGAATAAAACTAAATGTAGTAGGACACATGCCGCATGGTTCAGAATGTGTTTATATGTCAAACCACACGTCGGATTTTGATATACCAATTTTATTAGCTGTTTTAGCTGATGATTTTCGAATAATATATAAGCAATCGCTTGAAAAAATATTTATATTCGGCTCGCTTTTAAAATCTTCTCCATATATTTCTGTAGAACGAGACAATCCACAGAGAGCAGGGAGAAGCCTTATAAAAGCGATAGAAGTGATGAAAACCGGAGCTTCGATATTGATTTTTCCTGAGGGAACCCGTCAGCAAGATGGCGTATTGAAACCATTAAAAAGAGGTGGATTTCAAATTGCAAAAAAAGCAGGCAAGCCGATTGTGCCAATTGCTATTTCGAACGCTTATAAAATCCGGCCCACAAAGTTCACAATTGTTCCAACAAAAGTGAATGTATGGATAGGCGATGAAAACGATATAAGCGAAATAAATACGATAGATAACGAAGCTGACAAAATAAATATGGTTTATGAAAAAATAATAAATCACATCAATCATTAAAAATAATTTGGCTATATCATAAAAAACTCGTAATTTTGAATTCTTGAAAATTTGGTTAGGTAGCTCAGTTGGTAGAGCAATGGACTGAAAATCCATGTGTCGGCGGTTCAACCCCGCCCCTGACCACCAAGAAATGAAACCGCATCTGTTTGGATGCGGTTTTTTTTATGGACTAAGCACGAAAGTACGCACAGTCTATTAATTTTAAATTTCTAACATCATTTGTTTTTGCAGGTTAAAAAATCTTAACTACTAATTCCGGGTCGAAATTTGTTGTAGCCCAAGCACCGGCGTTGGTTTTCATTCCCGGGAGGTAATAGAATATCCATAATTTGGTATAGGATGTTCTGGTTGAACGCAATTCTTTAGCTAATAACGTCAGTTTATCTACTGTGATTTTCTCTTTAATTTCAATAAGTAAAATACATTTGTTTGTATTGGACTTTGGTCTAATATCCGTTTTTTCTGAAAGTACTGTATAAGGGACGCCTGAAATAGCTTCATTTGCTTTGTTCGAGATGTCTTTAATAGTAGCATTTGCTTTGTTTGATACGTCATCAATGGTTTTTGTGGTTTTGTTTGTGATATCTTTAATAGCTTGGGCTTTTTCATCGAATGATTGTCCACAAGCACTTAGCAGAATAAGTCCGAATGTTACATAAAGTAAATTTCTAAATGTTTTTGATAATTTCATAGCTTCGACCCTTTATTTGTTCTAAATTAATTACGACAAATCAAAAATACAATATTTATTTCTAATAGCTAATAAAAAAATAATATTGCTACTTATTTTCCGTCTAAATTAATTATTAATATTTTTATCTTAAGACTATGAATATATCATTAACAGCTGTTTTTCAGAAAGTTCCCGGGGGGTATGTTGCTTATGTAGAGGAGCTACCCGGTGCAAATACACAGGGCTACACTCTAGAAGAAGCCAGAACAAATTTAGAGGAAGCCATTCATTTAGTTTTAGAAGCTAATAGAATTTTGTCAGAAGAACAATTTATCGAGAATTCCATTAAAGAATCATACCATCTTGCCTTGGTATAAAACTATGAAAAGAGTAGATTTAATAAAATATCTTATTAGAAATGGTTGCGAATTTTTGCGTGAAGGAGGTAATCATTCAATCTACGTTAATCGCTCTAAAAATAAAGTTTCATCAATACCTCGGCATAATGAAATCTTCGAATACCTCGCAGTTAAAATTTGTAAAGACCTCGAAATCCCAATTATAAGAAAATAGAATTTCTCAGTGTTTCTCTGTGATATTTCTCTGTGTCACTCTGTGTAATCTTTCCCTCGTTATTAAGTAAAATCTTTAAAAAAAACTCCTCCGAATGCATTCAGAGGAGTTTAAAATCATGGTATATATTAGTTTTTTTTTAGAAATGCGGGTGAATCAATTTTATTATATAGAAGCACAATCCACCGACAGCCGCCGCGAAAGGTATTGTGATTACCCAAGCAACTACAATATTAAACGCTATTTTCCATTTGATTCCGGCCGCATTGGTTGTTGAACCAACACCGACAATCGCACCTGCAATAGTATGTGTAGTTGAAATAGGAATACCAAAATGTGTAGCAATGAATAAAGTAGCGGCACCGGCAGTTTCAGCGGCGAACCCGTGTACGGGACGCAATTGCGTTAATTTCATACCCATCGTTTTAACGATTTTCCAGCCGCCTAATGCAGTTCCAAGAGCCATTGCGGCGTGGCATGATAATATTATCCAAAGTGTATCCATACTTGTAAAAGATAACTTAACGTCAGGAGAAAAAACTCCTGCGGCAAGCAACACTGCCATAATAATACCCATAGTTTTTTGGGCGTCGTTACCACCGTGTCCTAAAGAATAGAGCGCGGCGGAGACTAATTGTCCTTTTCGAAAAACTTTGTCAACTTTATTAGGACTCCATTTTCGGAAAATCCAGTAAACAATTATCATAAAACCAAATCCTAAAATAACACCCATCAGAGGTGCCAAAGGAATAAATGTCATTGTTTGAATTAGTTTTTCCCATCTGATTATATCAAATCCGCCATACGCTATACCGGAACCGGCTAAACCACCGATTAATGCATGGGATGAACTTGTAGGCAATCCCAGCCACCAGGTAATCAAATCCCAAACAACCGCTCCGATTAATCCGGCAAGAATGACATAAGAAAAAGCTGTAACGTGAGCGTCAATAATAATAATTTTTGAAATTGTATCGGCTACTCTAGGAGCGAATATGAACATTGCTATAAAGTTAAAGAAGGCCGCCCATAAAACTGCGAATTTTGGCGAGAGAACCCTTGTGGAAACAATTGTTGCTATCGAATTTGCAGAGTCGTGGAAACCGTTAATAACATCAAAAATTAATGCGACTGCGATTGTAATAATTACAATTGCTGTAATATTCCCCATTATTTTATCCTTCGTTAATTATTGTCAATAATAATGCCTTCAATCAGACTTGCTACTACTTCACATTTATCGGTTGCTTTTTCCAATCTTTCATATATTTCTTTCCATTTGATAATAGAAATTGCGTCAGATTCTTTAAATAAAGAGGAAATACCTTCTTTTAGGATTGTATCAGCTTTATGCTCTTCTTTATGAATTTGTTCACATATCTCTAAAATCCGAACAGAACCGGTTTTTGATACTTTTTCTAAGCCACCGATGGCTTCTTTGAGTAATGTTGTACAAGTATTCAGGATTACCGCAAACTGTTTTATTTCAGGTCGAATTGTGCCGACTTCGTAGAAAAACATCCTAGTTGCTGAGGAATTAATCTGGTCCGTGATGGAATCTGTTCGTTTTATTAAAGCTAATATATCATTTCTATCGAATGGAGTGATAAATGTTTTGTGGAGATTTTCTTTGGCCTGTTTTGCTACTTTATCGGCTTCTGTTTCAATAGCCTTTATTTGCTCTGATGCTGATTGTAAATCCATTTGTCCGTTTGCGGCTAATAAGAATAACTCACTTGTCTTGCAAGCATAATCAATCAATTCATTAAAATTTGTATAAAAGCCGTATTCTTTCGGCAATAAACTCTTAAACATAAATTTACCAATTTAATAATATAAAATTCAAAATTAGTTAATATTTTATTAAGAATTCTTAACATAATCTTAATTATTTCAATAAATCGAAAATAATCTTAAATTTCTAACACAAACATATCGCCCCTAAAGGTACGAAATGCTTAGATAATAAGCAACATAGCTATAAACATTTCATCCCTGACGGGATGGCAGATACGGAAAATGATAAATATAGCTATAAATATTTCATCCCTATCGGGATGGAATAATGTGGTAACATCGAATAAAAATTTTTAAATTGTGCCTTTAGGCACCAAATGTTTATAGAACAATGATACGATATAGGTAAACGAGTGGGTTGTTTCAAAACTCGATATTTGGGCGACAAGCAAGGATGCTTATTCAACTAAGTTATTGAAATATCTGTGTGTTAATCATTCCTGATTGACAAATAAAAGGATAATTTCGAGTTGTGAGACAGCCCCATAATGTTTTTGACAAAATACAATTTCAGGAAAAAACCTGACATAATAACCCCGGGAGCTGTCTATATACTGACTTTCCGAGCAAAATAAATATTTGAAAACAAAATAGTTAATAAAATCTACTCTACAATAATATCTTACTTATTACGTTTATTGCACGCCTAACAAAATGTTATAAGCAAGTTTTTATATCTGACATCGCGGTTAAAATAGTTCAAAACACCCTTCCTGTCAATATAAAAGAATGGAGCCAGAAACCACTTTAAAAAACGGGGCGCTCGCCGAAAAGCCTTACGAGTAGGCAGACTTTCATAGGATGAAAATCATGTTAAAAAAAATTCTAATTGGAACGGCCTTATGTTTAGGCCTAGTTTTCGTCGCGCAAATAAATTCCAGCGCTGATGAAGACATTTTAAATTCAAGTAGTATGCCTCAGGTTGGTCTAAAGATTGGCGGTAATTACTCAAACGTCTGGGATGCAGAAGGTGAAGAATTTAATTCAGATCCAAAATTGGGATTAGTTATCGGCGGTTGGGTATCAGTGCCCTTAGGACCAATGATAGGAGTGCAACCTGAAATCCATTTCTCTCAAAGAGGATTTCTCGCGACAGGTAAACTTTTGGGAACAGCATACAAATTTACACGTACATCAAGTTTCTTGGACATACCATTACTATTCGCTATTAAACCTATTCCAATGTTAACATTACTTATTGGACCGCAGTATTCATTTCTATTAAGTCAAAAGAATGAATTTGCAAATGGAACCACTACTATTGACCAAGAGAAAGCATTTGATAATGAAAATTATCGTAAAAATATATTGTGTTTCGTTCTTGGCGGTGATGTTAATTTAGGTCATACAGTGCTTGGTGCAAGAGCCGGGTTTGATTTCATAAACAATAACGGTGACGGAACTCAAACTACACCACGTTACAAAAATGTTTGGTTCCAAGCTACTTTGGGATTTAGACTATAAAAATTGAAAATACGTATTTGTGGTGCTTTTATACAAGCTTAAAACTTTATAGAAGCACCGCTATATAAGATTTAACCCAAAATTATAAAATAATTACGAGAAGATCATGGGAAATTTCCTTTACGTTTTAGCAATAATTTTGCTGATTTTATGGGCAATCGGATTCCTAGGCTACAGTGCCGGCGGTTTAATTCACATATTGCTTATAATTGCACTTATTGCAGTAATTCTACGAGTGATTCAAGGCCGAAGAGTACTTTAAAATCTTCGTTTGGATAAATAAAAATAATCCTCTCTTCTTTACAAAAGGGAGGATTATTATTTTGATTATAAGTTGGTAATAATGTAATATAATTTATCTGATGCCATCCTCCAATAATTCCCATCTTTCCCAAGTAGCAAGCCAAACGAATGCAACTGATTTTATAGCATCTGAAATAACATAAGCAGAATAATCTATTACTCGATCATTATAAGGAATAACTTTCATTATTCTGAATGACTTATCATAAAAACTATCTTTTGCATCTAATGGTAAAATGGTAATCGATTGAAGAAAAGAAATGTAGCAAATCGAGACCAAAAAATCCCAAATATTGTTATTAGTACTGCCGATATAATCGCGCCAATTCTTATTGTCGGGAATATTAACGGGGTCTGCCAAGTTTGAATCTACCGATGAAAGAAAACTATTTTTGTAATTCGGGTCGGGCTTAGGTTCCAAAATATTATCCTCTGTCAAATCAAAAATATCGTATTTTTTTGATAGAGTATAGTATTTTAAAATTTCATCTTCCCAAAAAACTTCGATATCTTCATGGATTTTTGAAGGATCGTAAAAATCTCTATTATCGCAATGTAGAGGCATGTGGGCATCGGCGACATAATGTGATAGAATTTGGAATAACAATGCAATCTGAGAATTGTTAAAGCTTAGTGGATCACCTTTGCCCAGAGTATTCATAATTAATACTGCATCACGAATTTGCTGGCTTAGAGCTTCGCACCTGTCAGGTAAATCGCTGATTTTTGCGTCCAACATTACCTTTGTATTAATAATTGATTGGACCTTAGATTGGCCTGTATGGTAAGCAGGCGGTCTCTTTGTTTCAGCTTTCCCATTGACATCATCCTTTTCGTACTTCCAAGTGTGACCTCCTTGAATGTTATCTTTAATTACAGTATCCGGAAACCAAGTACCTCGTAGGAAGGAATTTGGGTTATTCGAAATGAACTTTTGGAATCGTTTAAGGTAAGCTTTGTGCTCATCACTTAATTGATTTTCAATTGAAAATAAATATTCAATTGCTTTTAAGGAAATCCATGCATGTGTGTACTTTTTCATGATTTTATCCTTGTGTACTATAAAAATTTTGGTAAAAAAGAACAGTTTTTATGCGAAGACGGTTTTATCTCAATCCAATTTTAATGATTTAGCTACTAAGCTCATTCCAACAGCCAAATTAATTGAATATCCTTTTAAATCATCTGCGAAACTTGATCGGCTAATATAAAGACGAGCGTGGATGGAAGGCTCAGAATAATCGGTTATTCCGAAGAATGGATCACGAATTAGATTTACGAATTTTTTAATCTTATAATCGGCAGTTAGTCCAATAAGTAAATTATAATCGATGATGCTTATATCAGGTCCGTCTTTAATCTTATTTTCTCCGTTAAATTCTGTAATACCTAAACCTGCAAAAGGTGTCAGTTTGATTTTGTCGTTTTCAAGTAAACAATATCCGTACGATAAATCTAATATTCCGAAATTTGATTTCTGTCCTGAATACCAGTTCTGATTGGATTGTAGATTTTTTTTAACACTATTACCTCCGTAAGTAGAGGTTATGCTAAATATAGAATTTTTATATCCGAATTCTAAACCAAAATCCACATTGAAAGTAGGAGTGAATGTTTCACCCAGTGAGCCGGTAAAAAAACTTGTTCCAAAACAAAAATTGGCTCCATATCCGTACTTACTTAACGTAAAAGGCGGAATTTTTTTGTCAGTAACAAAGTCTAATTCTTGAGCTATTTTCTTATCCCATAATGTTATCATTTTTTCATTGCGGCCATATTCTGACTCTTTCTGAAATTGTCCGATATAATCCATACATTGCTTATGAATAACACTAAATTTTTCTTCAGCATCTTGAGATTTTCTCAAACGGTCAAGAGCATATTGAAGCTTCCTTCTGTAAAGTTCCACTATATCGAAAAGAACTTGATTGTATTTTAAATATTGGTCGTTTTTATATTCCGGATTAATCCAAGATGACTCCCTGTCAATATATCCGGCTGCTATAATTCTATTAACTATAGTATCGTTATAGCTCTGAATACCCGAATTATAACCAAGATAGTACTTTAATTCACTAGCATCGTTATTAGAAACTTGTTCCTGGAAATCGCTCCAAGAGAGTTTGCCGTCAGCCCAATTTTTCTTATAATCTATGGCACTTAGAGTAGTTGTTAAAAAAATACTTAAAACAAAAATGGAAAAGATTCTTAATACGCTCAGCTTATTAATGGTTGAGTTTCAAATAAAACTGGTACAAAAATAATTTATTATTTTTGTAT